>DATKCP010000150.1:0-36849 GCA_035513115.1 Candidatus Limnocylindria bacterium
GCGTCCTACTACGCGCTGCCGGACCAGAAGCAGGCGACGCTCTGGGTCGAGCGCACGCCGGAAGACTTCACGATGAACTTCAAGGCCTTTGCGACGATCACCACGCATCCGACGGATCCGAAACGCCTGCCGAGGGAGCTGCGCGAGTCGCTGCCGGAGGAGACCCGCGCCAAGAAGCGCGTCTACCCGAAGGATCTGCCGAAGGAGATCATCGACGAGATCCATGCGCGGTTCTGGGTCGCGCTCGAGCCGCTGCGGAGAGCCGGGAAGCTCGGCGCGATCCTGCTGCAGTACCCGGACTGGTTCACGATCACGGGCAGGAACAAGAACGAGATCCTCCGCGCGCGCGAGCTCCTGCCCGACGACAGGCTGGCGGTCGAGTTCCGCAACCGCCTCTGGATGGAGGAGCGCAACCGTGACGAGACCTTGGGGTTCCTTCGCGACAACGGGCTCAGCTACGTCGCGGTCGACGAGCCGCAGGGCTTTCCCTCCAGCATCCCGCCGGTCGACGCGGTGACCGCGCCGCTCGCCCTGGTGCGCTTCCACGGCCGCAACGCCGAGAACTGGAAGAAGCCCGGTCTCACGGCCGCGGAGCGGTTCGACTACTCGTACAAGAAGAGCGAGCTCGAGGAATGGCTGCCGAAGATCCGGCGGATGGAGGAGGCTTCGGAGGAGATCCATCTGCTCATGAACAACTGTTACGGCGACAAGGCGGTGAACAACGCGCGGGAGCTCTCCGACCTGCTCGCCCGCCGGTAGCGGTACCGTAGTTCGCGGTGCCGAACCGCCCGCTTTCCGACTTCCACCCCCGCGAGCGCCTCGCGTCGGTGCCTCACACGACACGCCGGTTCGCATGCCGCTCCGCGCTCGCGCTGTCACCGGACGCCCGCACGCTCGCGGTCGTGTCGGACCAGGGCGCGGGCACCTACGAGGCGTGGACGATCCCCGCGGCCGGCGGCACGGCGCAGCGCGCGGTGAGCGTCCCGGAGCACGCGGTGCGCAGCCTGTGCTGGAGCGCGAGCGGCGAGCTGCTCGCGGCCGCGGACCGCGGCGGCACCGAGCTCCACCAGCTCTACGTGCGCCATCCCGACGGGCCGGTCGCGCCCGTGTCGGTCGATCCCGCGGGCAAGGTGCAGCGCCTGCTGTCGTGGAACGCGACGTCGCCCGATGGGCGGCGCGTCGCGTTCTCGAGCAACGCCCGCGCGGCGACCGACATGGATATCGTCATCACCGACCTCGACACCGGCGCAGAACATCAGCTGCTCACCGGCGCGGCCTGGCACGTCGCCGGGGGTTGGTCGCCCGACGGCTCCAGGCTTCTCGTCATGCGCGTGCTCGACAACACGAATCAGGAGCTGCTGGTCGTCGATCCGCGCACCGGCGACGCGCGCGAGATCGCGGTGAACGAGAAGAACGTTCAGCACATCCCTGCCGGATGGCTCGGCGACGGCCGCGTGCTCGAGATCACCGACCAGGGCAGCGAGCATCTATGGCTGGCCGCGCTCGATCCGGCGAGCGGGCGCCGCGAAGCCGTCGACCACCCGAGCTGGGACGTCGAGCTCGCCGCCTCGTCGGCGGACGGGCGCGTGCAGATCTGGTCCGTGAACGAGGACGGCTACTCGCGTCTCCGGTGGCGGCGTGAGGGAGGTCCCGTTCGCGAGCGTGACCTGCGCGGAGTCTGCGATGACCTGGTCCTGAGCGCGGACGGAGCGCGCGCGGCGTTCGCGCGGATCTCCGCGACCGAGCCGTGGCAGGTCTGGACGCTCGACACCGCGACCGGCGAGGCGCGCGTCGCGCTCACCACGACGTTCGGCGTGCCGAGCGGCGAGCTCGTCGAGCCCGAGCTCGTGCGCATCCCCTCGCCCGACGGCGACATCCCGTGCTTCGTCTACCGCCCGCGCGGCGCGCGCGGGCCGGTTCCGGCGGTGCTGTATCCGCACGGCGGGCCGGAGGGTCAGTCGCGGCCCGCATTCTCCGCGCACCTCACGCATCTCGCGGCGATCGTCCATCGCGGCATCGCGCTGGTGGTCCCCAACATCCACGGATCGACGGGGTACGGCCGCGCGTGGCAGGTGGCGATCCACAAGGACTGGGGCGGGATCGACCTCCGGGATCTGCGCGCCGTCTCGGACTGGATGACGAGGCAGCCGGACTTCGATCCGAAGCGGCTCGCGGTCTACGGGGGGTCGTACGGCGGGTTCGCGGCGCTCACCTGCGTGACGCGCATCCCCGAGCTGTGGCGCTGCGCGGTCGACGTCTTCGGGGTCGCGAACCTCATCACGATGATCGAGAACGCGCAGCCGAACTGGCGCCGCTTCCTCGCGCGCTGGATCGGCGACGTCGAGCGCGACCGCGAGAAGCTGGTCGAGCGCTCACCGATAACGCACATCGTGAACGTTCGCTGCCCGATGCTCATCCTTCAGGGCGAGAACGATCCGCGCGTGCCGCAGGAGGAGTCGGACCAGGTGGTCGAGCGCCTGCGCGCGCTGGGGCGTCGCGTCGAGTACGTCGTGTACCCCGGCGAGGGTCACGGCTTCACGAAACGCGCGAACGCCGAGGACGCCTACGGGCGGATCGTGGACTTCCTCACGCGGGAGCTGCTCGGGGCGTAGCTCAGCGTGCTGCGGAGAAGCACGCCGTTCGCCCAGTAGGCGCCCGTCGCGCCGGCAGGAAGAATGTCGTAGGTCGCGCCGCCGGCGTAATGGACGCGATCGACGCCGGCGATGAGCGCGCCATCCAGCGTGTCGCCGACGGCGAGGCCACCGACGCGGCGTCCGTCCGCGGTTGGATGGCCGGGTGACACGAGGATGAGGCGTCCGTCCCCGAGCGCCAGCTGCACCACCTCGTGTGTCGACGGCACGCGTGAGCCAGCGATCGCGATCAGGGGCGCGGCGGCACGCTCGCCGTGCTCGTCGATCGTCCACACGAGGTCGCCCGCGCGCAGCTCCTCGACCGCCGTCTCGCCACGGGGCGTCGCGATCCGCGCCCCGCGCGCGAGGCAGATCGGGCAGGTGGGCGGCCCGGCGGCGGTCCGCGACAACACCATGACTCGTCCCTGGGCGGAGACGCGACCGTCGACGCGGTCACCGGTGCCGCTGGACTTCTCCGCGAGGTACGCGAATCCCCAGACATCGTTGACCGGCTGGATCTGCAGCGCGTTCAGGGTCTTCCATTCGCGGTAGATCGCGAGCTGCTCGTCGGCCGTGTACGCGGGGCCGGCCAGCTTCAGACGAGCCACGATCGCGCCGAACGTCTCGGCGTCCTTCTGCAGCTCGGGGAACCGCTCCCGGGCAAGGTCGCCCTCGTCAGCCCGCGCGACCGGGTAGAAGTCGGGATCGCAGAACCACGGCCGCCCCAGCTCGTCGATGACGCGGTACTTGAGCTGCGGGACCGTGAGTGGCTGCGACGACGGCGTCGGCGTGGTAACGACAGCCCCGCACGCGGCAAGGACGAGGGTGGCGGCGACGGCCAACCTCATGCCGCTACGCCTTGGCCGGACGGCGCCGGCGGACGTAACGGGTCGCATAGACCTGGTCGCCCAGCGACAGGACCTTGTTGTCGACCCACGGCGTCGTGAGCATCGCGCGCCGGGCCTCGTCCCAGGAGAGCGCGCCCGGCGGCAGATGGTCCTTCTTCCAGACCACGATCCAGATCGCCCCCTCGGGATGCGCGACGCGCACGAGCTCGCGCGCGAGCTTCGGCGGGTCCAGGTCATCGAGGGCGAAACAGAGCACCAGACCGTAGCGTCGGTCACGCGCGCGAAGCGGCAGCTTCAGCGACGCGACATCGAGCTGACCGCAGCGGTGTTCGATGGGCCGGTCGTACTTGGCGACCGCGCCGATACGCAGCGCCGGGAACCCCGCCTTCGCGCCCAGTCTGGGCACGACCTCCTCCAGCGCGCGAAGGCCCCGTGGGGCAGGCACGCAGCCGAGTCTAAGAACCACTGAACGAGCGGTACGAGTCCTGCTATGTGAGTGGTCGTGCTCGGTCAACGTTTCGCGCGCCCGGTGCTCGTCGTCGACGACGATGACGCGACCCGCTCGGTCGAGCGCGCGATCCTGACCGAGGATGGGTTCCGTGTCATCGAGGCGCGGGACGGGGCTGAGGCCATGCGCGCGATCCAGAACGATCCCCCCGCGCTCGTCGTGCTCGACATCCAGATGCCCGGCGTGGATGGACCGTCCTTCGCGCGCGAGCTGCGGATGGCGCTCCGGCGCGTGCCGCTGGTCATCCTCACCGGCGTGGACGATCCGAAGCACGAGGCGGACAAGTGCAACGCTGAGGCGTACCTGAGCAAGCCGTTCGACGCTCCGGAGCTGGTGAAGATCGTACGTCGCTTCGCGACCTGACCGGCGGCGCCGGCCACCGCGCCCCGGCCCGCGGATTTCGGTAGACTGCCCGTGCCTTGGCCGCACCCCGTCCCCCGGGTGGAGCGCGCTCGAACGCGGCGATCCTGGGCCAGGTCGGAATCACCATTGCGGTCCCAATCGCGGTCGGTGCCTGGCTCGGCCTGAAGGTCGACGAAGCTGCCGGTACCTCACCGCTGGGACTGCTTGGTCTGATCTTCGTGGGTATGGCCATGGCGGGTGCAGGCGTCGCCTTGCTGATAAAGCGATACACGGACGAGAATCCGATCCGTCCTTCGACCGAACGAGCCCGCGCGGCGGGTCGACGGTGGGAAGCGGAGATCCGAGAGCGCGAGCACAAGCGGGAAACGGGAGAGGACGAGGCGGAGTAGATGGACTGGCTCTTTCCTCACGGGTTCAAGTACCCGCCGGACTTCCACATCCCGTCGCTGACGGGCGATCCGCTATTCCATCTCGGACCGCTGAGCTACACGAACTCGCACCTGACGATGGCGATCGTGATCGCGATCATCGCCGGCGTGTCCTGGCTCGCCACGCGCACGCTGCGCGATCGGCCGGCGGGACTGCAGAACGGTGTCGAGATGCTCGTCCAGGGGCTGGACGACTTCGTCGTCTCGATCGGCGGCACCGGAGCGCGCAAGTACCTTCCGCTCTTCGGTGCGCTCTTCCTGTTCATCGTGTTCTCGAACTGGCTCTCGGTGGTGCCGTTCATCGGTCAGATCCACTTCCTGCACTCGCCGACCGCCGACTACCACATCAACTTCGGTATAGCGCTTGTCGCGTGGCTCGCCTATCAGACCGAAGGCTTCCGGCATCTGAAGCTCGAGTATCCCAAGCGCTGGTTCAACGTCTCGGGCTTCAAGGACGGACCGTTCATCGGCGCGATCTTCGTCCTCGTCGGGCTCATCGAGCTCTTCAGCGAGATGTTCCGCTTGCTCACGCTCACGCTACGACTCTGGGGCAACGTGCTCGGTGGCGAGATCATGCTCGTCGTCATGAGCGGGCTGCTCTTCGTGCCCGGCCTCGCGCTCCCGTTCGTCGGTCTCGAGGTCTTCATCGGCCTCGTCCAGGGTCTCGTCTTCGCGCTGCTCGTGCTCATGTACTTCGTACTCGCGATCGAGTCACACGACGAGGAACACCAGGAAGGGAGTCACACCGACACCGATCGCGTCCCCTCGCCCGAACAGCATCCCGCGGCCCAAGCGGCATAGTTCCGACAGAGTAGGAAGTCTTTGAAAGGGAGGACCTGTATCAATGGAATGGGCTGGTCTCGCCGCCGGTATCGCCGTCGGCTTCGGCGTCCTCGGTCCCGGTCTTGGCGTGGGCATGATCGCGGCGAAGTCGAGTGAGGCGATCGGCCGCAACCCCGACGCAGCGGGACTCATCCGGACCAACATGATCCTTGGCGCGGCGCTGGCCGAAGGCCTCGGCATCCTGTCGTTCGTTCTGGGCATCCTGCTCTGGACGCGGATCGGCTAGATGCTCTTCGCTCCGCTCGCCCAGGAGGAGAACCCGTTCGCGCTGGTCGTGGATCCGTACTGGATCCTCGTCTCGATCATCCAGTTCCTGATCCTGTACTGGCTCCTGCGTCGTTTCCTCTGGGGCCCGATCACCCGAACGCTCGACGACCGCGCGCGGCGCATCCGCGAGGGCCTCGATCTCGCCGAGGCGTCGAAGCGCGAGCGCGAGCAGCTGAAGCAGGAGGTCGAGAGGACGCTTGCGGAGGCTCGTCGCGAGGCGGCCGCGATCGCGGAGCGCACCACGAAGGCGGCCGAGGGTGCCGCCGCGGACATTCGTGCCCAGGCCAAAGCGGAAGCCGATCGCATCCGCGAGAAGGGCGGCGCCGATGCGCAGCACCTCCACGATCAGGCGCTCGCCCAGCTCCGCACCGAGGTCGCGTCGATGGTCGTCCTCGCGGCCAGCCGCATCCTCGGCAGGGAGATCACCGCCGAGCAGCACCGCGCGCTCATCGAGCGCTCGCTCGACGAGGCGGGTGCTGAGCTGAAGCAGAACTGATGGCACTGACCGGTTCGTCCGGACGACGCTACGCGGAGGCGATCTACCAGATCGCCCTGGCGCAGCAGGCCGTCGATGACTTCGCGACGTCGCTCCAGCGCCTCCGGCAGGCGCTCGATGGCGACGTCCTGCGAGCGCTGCGCAACCCCGGCATCCCGCTGCGCGCGCGGAGAGCGGCGATCGACGCCGCGACGGCCGCCGAGCCGAGCGCGATCCGCTCGCTCCTGGGTCTGCTGCTCGAGCGCGAACGCATCGCCCTGTTCCCCCAGATCGCGGCGGCGTATGTCGATCTCGTCGAGCGCAGCGCGGGGCTTGTCAAAGGGAAGATCACGACGGCGACGGAGCTCAGCTCGAGCGAGCGCGACGACATGGTGCGGCGCCTCGAGCGATCCAGCGGCAAGAAGATCCGCGCGACGTTCGCCGTCGACGCGTCGCTCATCGCCGGCGCGAAGGTCCAGGTGGGCGACCGGCTCATCGATTCATCGCTGAAGTCACAGTTGGACGAGCTCCAGCGCGAGCTCGCGAGCTAGAGGGAGAACACCGTGGCCACGACGTCAGAGATCACCGACATCATCAAGGCGCAGATCCAGAACTTCGAAGGACGGTCCGAGTCGGTCGACGTGGGCACCGTGGTGGAGATCGGCGACGGCATCGCTCGCATCCACGGCCTCGCCGCCTGCATGGCCTCCGAGCTGCTCGACTTCGGCAAGGGTGTTCGCGGCCTGGCGTTCAACCTCGAGGAAGACACCGTGAGCGCGATCATCCTCGGCGACTACACCGGGATCGAAGAGGGCGGCGAGGTCCGCACCACCGGCCGCATCGTCGAGACCGCGGTCGGTCCGCAGCTCGTGGGACGCGTGGTCGATCCCCTCGGGAACCCGCTCGACGGCAAGGGGCCGGTCGACACGAAGGAGTTCCGGCCGGTCGACGTCGTCGCGCCCGGCGTGATGGCCCGACAGAACGTCGACACGCCGGTGCAGACAGGCATCAAGGTCATCGATGCGATCACTCCCATCGGCCGCGGGCAGCGCGAGCTCATCATCGGCGACCGCCAGACGGGGAAGACCGCCGTGGCGATCGACACGATCATCAATCAGAAGGGCCAGGACCTCATCTGCATCTACGTCGCGATCGGGCAGAAGGACTCCTCCGTCGCGAAGATCGCGGCGATCCTCGAGGAGCACGGCGCGATGGACCACTCGATCATCGTCGTCGCCGGCGCGTCGGATCCGGCCACGCTCCAGTACCTCGCGCCGTTCGCCGGGTGCGCGATGGGCGAGTACTTCCGCGACAAGGGCCAGGATGCGCTCGTCGTGTACGACGACCTGTCGAAGCACGCCTGGGCTTACCGGCAGGTCTCCCTCCTCACGCGGCGCCCGCCGGGCCGCGAGGCGTATCCCGGCGACGTCTTCTACCTGCACTCGCGACTGCTCGAGCGCGCGGCGCGCCTCAACAAGGAGAATGGCGGCGGGTCGCTGACGGCACTGCCACTCATCGAGACGCAGGCGAACGACATCTCCGCCTACATTCCGACGAACGTCATCTCGATCACCGATGGCCAGATCTACCTCGAGACGGACCTCTTCAACCAGGGCATCCGTCCCGCGATGAACAGCGGTCTTTCCGTGTCCCGCGTGGGTGGCGACGCGCAGACGAAGGCGATGAAGTCCGTCGTCAAGGGCCTCAAGGCGGACCTCGCCCAGTACCGCGAGCTCGCCGCGTTCGCGCAGTTCGGCTCGGACCTCGACAAGCAAACGCAGCAGCAGCTCCGCCGCGGCGAGCGGATCACCGAGATCATGAAACAGCCGCAATACCAGCCGCTCTCGCTGGTCCAGGAGGTCGTGATCATCTTCGCCGCGTCGAACGGCTACATCGACGACGTGCCCGCCGCACGCGTGAAGGACTTCGAGCGCGACCTCTACCGGTTCATGGAGACGCAGTACAAGCCGCTCGCCGACAAGGTCGCGAAAGAGAAGAAGTTCGACGCGGAGATCGAGAAGCAGGCGCGGGCGATGATCGAGGAGTTCAAGAAGACGGTCTCCTACGACGAGGCCAAGGCGGCGGTGGCCGCGGCCGCGCCGACGAAGTCGGATGACAAGAAGCCCGACGAGGCCAAGCCCAAGGCCAGCGAGACCGAGGCGAAGAAGCCAGCGGCGGTGAAGGCGTAGATGCCCAGCGAACGGGATCTGCGGCGGCGCGCCCGCTCGGTCAAGAACATCCAGCAGCTGACGCGCGCGATGCAGCTCGTCGCGGCGTCGAAGATGCGCCGAGCGCAGGAGGCCGTGCTCGCTTCGCGGCCGTTCGAGCAGAAGCTCCGCTCCGTCCTGAACGAGCTCGCGCCGTACGCCGATCCGGAGGTCAGCCTGCTGCTGCAGCATCGAACACCCGTCCGCAAGGTCGCCGTCGTGCTCATCACGACCGACCGCGGGCTCGTGGGCCCGATGAACGTGAACCTGCTTCGGATGGCACTTCGTTTCGCGCAGGAGCAGCCGGAGACCGCGTACCTCGCGGTCGGCAAGAAAGGCATCGGCGCCCTCCGCCGTCTGCGAACTCCCGTGATCGCCGAGTTCCCGGGCATCCCGGACCGGCCGACCACGATCGACACGAACGTCATCGCTCGCGTCGCGGTGGACGAGTTCACCAGCGGCAACGTCGACGAGGTGCACCTGGCGTTCACCCGTTTCATCAACACGCTCCGCCAGGAGCCGACCATCCGGAGGATCCTCCCGCTCGTACCCGAGGAGGAGGACCTCGACGATCTGCCGCCGATCCAGTACATGTTCGAGCCGGATCCGCAGGCCGTGATGGACCTCATCCTTCCGCGCTTCATCGAGATGGCGGTGTACCAGGCGATCCTCGAGTCGAAGGCCTCGCAGTTCTCCGCGCAGATGGTCGCGATGCGCAACGCAACCGATGCGGCGGATGACATCATCGGCGATCTCACGCTCGCGGCGAACAAGGCGCGCCAGACACGCATCACCAAAGAGATGCTGGAGATCGCTTCGGGCGCCGAAGCGCTGAAGGGGTAGCGTCATGGCAGTAAAGACACCGGTGAAGAAGAAAGAAGCGACCGGGACCGGCGAGATCGTTCAGATCATCGGGCCGGTGCTCGACGTGCACTTCGAGGAGGGCGAGCTGCCCGCGATCTACCACGCGCTCACCGTGAAACGGGACAGGAGCGACGAGCTCGTCACCGCCGAGGTCCAGCAGCACCTGGGCAACAACTGGGTGCGCGCGGTCGCGATGCAGAGCACCGACGGCCTGCGGCGCGGGATGACGGTCACGAACACGGGCGGACCGATCACGGTCCCCGTCGGGAAGGAAACGCTCGGGCGGCTCTTTAACGTCGTCGGCGAGCCGATCGACGGGAAAGGCGCGGTGAAGGGCGAACGTCGCGACCCGATCCACCGCCAGCCGCCGTCGTTCGCGGACCAGGCGACCACCGCCGAGATCTTCGAGACGGGCATGAAGGTCATCGACCTCATCTGCCCGTTCCTCAAGGGCGGCAAGTCCGCGGTGTTCGGCGGTGCCGGCACCGGCAAGACGATCGTCATCCAGGAGCTCATCCGCAACGTCGCGGCCGAGCACGGCGGCTACTCGATCTTCTGTGGCGTGGGCGAGCGCTCGCGCGAGGGGACCCAGCTGCTCGGCGAGATGCGCGAGTCGGGCGTCATCGACAAGATGTCGATGGTCTTCGGCCAGATGAACGAGCCGCCGGGCGCGCGCCTGCGCGTCGCGCTGACCGGTCTCACCATCGCCGAGTACTTCCGCGATGAGGAGGGACGCGACCTCCTCATCTTCATCGACAACATCTTCCGTTTCACGCAGGCGGGCTCGGAGGTGTCGGCACTCCTCGGCCGCATGCCCAGCGCCGTCGGCTACCAGCCAACGCTCGCGACCGAGATGGGCGAGCTGCAGGAGCGCATCACGTCGACGAAAAAGGGATCGATCACCTCGTTGCAGGCCGTCTTCGTGCCGGCGGACGACTACACCGACCCGGCGCCGGCGACGACGTTCGCGCACCTCGACGCCTCGATCCGCCTCGAGCGCTACCTCACCGAGCTCGCGCTGTATCCGGCGGTCGATCCGCTCACCTCCACCAGTCGCGCGCTGGATCCCCTCATCGTTGGCCAGGACCACTACGACGTCGCGCGCGAAACGCAGCGCGTGCTGCAGCGCTACAAGGACCTCCAGGACATCATCGCGATCCTCGGCGTCGACGAGCTCTCCGACGACGACAAGCTGCTGGTCGCCCGCGCTCGGAAGATCCAGCGGTTCCTCGCGCAACCCATGTTCGTCGCCGAACAGTTCACCGGACTCTCCGGTGTCTACGTAAAGGTCCCCGACACGGTCCGGAGCTTCCGCGAGGTGCTCGAGGGCAAGCACGACGATCTTCCCGAGCAGGCCTTCTTCAATGTCGGCACGATCGAGCAGGCCCGCGAGAAGGGCGAACGCATGGCGAAGGAGAGCGCCTAACCGTGCCCATTCGCCTCGAGGTCATCACGCCAGAGCGCGTCGTTTACACCGACGACGTCGACATGGTGATCGCGCCCGCGAGTGAAGGGTACGTCGGCATCCTGCCGCACCACGCCCCGCTCCTCACCACGCTGGGACCGGGCGAGTTTCGCGTGAAAAAGGGCGGTGTCGAGGAGGTCCTGGCCGTGTTCGGCGGTTTCATGGACGTCCGGGGCGACCGCGTGGTGGTCCTCACCGAGGATGCCGAGCACGCGGAGGACATCGACGCGAAGCAGGCGCAGGAGGCCCGCGACCGTGCCCAGCAGGCGCTGCAGGCGGGGCCCATGTCCGCCGCGGACGAGGCCCGCGCGCGGGCCAGCCTGCAGCGTGCGCTCGTCCGCATTCGCGTCAGCGAGCGGAGGCGGCGCCGGGTCTAGGTCGCGTTCGTTTTCCGGTGCGGATACAGTGCGCCCGGCGAGCGGAGTGGCCGCGCCTGGCGGAGTGGTTGTGAGGGGTCTGGCGTTCCTTTTTATCGGTGTCGTTCTGCTTGCCTCATGTGCGGGCGCCTCCGTCGCGCCCATAGCGTCCGACGCTCCCGACACCGAGGAGTACGCGGCACCCATGGCGATCCCGACGTCGGTCGCGAAGCCGACCGTGCAGCCCACACCCCAACCGCGTCTGTACGCGAAGCTTCGCGTGTTCATCGCGTCGGAGAGCACGGACTCGGTCGTCGTGCTCGAGGGCACGCCGGAGGGGCAGTACGCGCAGGTCGCGAAGATCGCGGTCGGACGGCTGCCGCATCAGATGGCGGTGTCGCCCGACGGGAAGTTCGTTGCGGTCAACAACCGCATGGCGAACACGACCTCCGTGATCGATCCGATCGCCATGAAGGAGATCACGCGCCTGTCCGTGGGAAAGCAGCCGCACGGCATCATCTGGTCGCCGGATTCGAAGACGCTGTTCGTCGCGCACGAGCGAGACAACTACATCTCACGCTTCGAGGCAGGGACCTGGAAGTCGATGGTTCCACTCATGGTCGGCGTGCCGCAGCACGTGCTGGTGTTCAACTCGGCGCGGCCGAACGAGCTCTGGTTCACCGTCACGAACTCGAACGAGAACGATCATCTCCGCGTCTACGACCTCGAGACGAGGAAGGTCACTCGTGTACAGGTCAACGACGTGCACGACGCCTACTTCACTCCCGATGGCAGCGAGATATGGTCGAGCTCGTCCGGATTCCTCGAGAAGCCATCGGATCGAATGGTCATCTACGACCCGATCACCAGGAAGGTCAAGCAGGAGCTTCGCCTTCCAGGGCGCTACCCATTCCACACGCTCAAGGCTTTCCAGGACGGCGTGTTCCAGCCCGAGAACACCGGCGTCATGGTCCTGTCGGATCACATCGGACCGTCGCTCGTCTGGATGGATTGGCGCGAGCGCAGGATCCTGAGCGAGACAAAGCTTGGCGGGCATCCGTTCCACTCGACGTATGACCCCGAGGGCTCGCGGCTTCTCGTGACGTCGAATGTCGACGGAATGGTGAACGTGATCGACATGAGGACTCGGCAGGTCGTGCAGAAGCTGCCTGTTACCAGGGCGCACGGCATCGCGTCGGTCGGGATCGCCGCGCCCTAGTCTTTCCGGCGATGCTCATGCGTCTCCTGGCGACGATCTTCAACTCGTTCCCCGTGCGTTGGCAGCGGCGGTTCATGTCGGCCGCGAACGACCGTTTCCTCGTCGGTGTGACGGGTCTTGGGATCGACGCACAGGGCCGGGTGCTCCTCGCGCGCCACCGCTTCGGTGCTCCTGAGTGGCGATTCCTCGGAGGCTTCCTCCACCCGCGCGAGCGGGTGGAGGATGCGCTCGCGCGCGAGATCCTCGAGGAGACCGGGCTCGTCGTCGAGATCGGACCCATCCTCGAGGTCGTGACGGGCTCCCGCTGGGAGCGGGTCGAGCTCGTGTTCGCCTACCGCGTCATGTCCGGCAGCGTCGCGCTCACAGACGAGGTCGCGGAGCTGCGCGGCTTCCCGGCGACGGACCTGCCGGAGGTGCGGGCCGACCAGCGCGGTCTCATCGAGCGCCACGCCGCCTCGGCGATCGCTTGGGCGGAAGGCCGATGAAGGTCCAGCGGATCGACCACGTCGTGCTCACGGTCGCGGACATCGAGCGGACGCTTGACTTCTACGAGCGCGTGCTCGGCATGACGGCGGTGTCGTTCGGCGAAGGCCGGCGCGCACTTGCCTTCGGCGATCAGAAGCTGAACCTCCATCAGGCCGGTCGCGAGTTCGAGCCCAGGGCGCTTCACCCGACGCCGGGCGGCATCGACATCTGCCTCACGACCGACGTGCCCCTCGACGAGGTCGCGGAACATCTGCGAGCGTGCGCCGTCGCGATCGAGCTTGGTCCGGTCGACAAGGTCGGCGCCCGCCGTGCGCTGCGCTCGCTCTACTTCCGGGATCCTGACGGCAATCTCATCGAGGTCGCGAGCGAGGTCGGGCCCTAAGCCTGCCCGGCGTCGTCCAGAGCGGCGATGATGTCTCTCACGTGCTGGTAGTGCTCGAACTCGTGCTCGAGCAGGCGCCGCATCACGCGCTTCGTCGTCCAGTGCCGGCCCATGATCGTGTGATCGCGCCAGTCATCGGGCTCCATGACGCTGAAGCGCTGGACCGCGATGCGGTGGACCGCCTGATACGAGGTCAGTGGATCGTCCGGCCACTTCTCGAGGCGTGACAGCAGCGCGATGTCGGTCGTCATCATGTGCTCGAGCGCCTGGCGAACGCTCCACGTGGTGTCGTTCGGCGCCTTCTCGAGCTGATCGGGCGAGAGCCGCTTCACGAGCGCCATGACCGCCGCGCGCGACGCCTCGTACTGGTGGAGGAAGTCCCTGATCTCGTGCTCCTCGAAGGGCTGATCCTCACCCGGCGCCAGCGGCGCGTTCTCGAGCTCGCCGACGGGCAGCGTCTGGGGGTCGATGTCCTTCCAGTGGTCCGTCGCGACGCCGTGCGCCCCAAGGAGCGCGCGGTACTCGCCGAAGGCGCGCCGGGCGTTCGCGATGGCCTCGTCGCGCGTCTTCCCCGAAGCGATGCAGCCCGGGAGGATCGGGATCATCGCGAGGAAGTAGCCCGGCTGCGCTTCGGACGCATAGATCTTCGCCTGCCCGGCCGCGTCGCTCATGGCTGTGCTGACCGACTGGTCATGCCAGCATCCACACCTTGTGTCCGCAGTCGGGCCGCAGTGCCCGCAGCTTCCCGTCGACGCGGACGCGCAGCGTGTCCGGCGCGCGCTCGACCATCTCGAGCGTCACGCCGGGCTTCACACCCTGCGTGTCGAGGTACTCCAGGAATCCCGGCTCATGCTCGAACTGATCGGGGATGCGCTCGACGGCTGCGCGCTCGCCGGGCGCGAGGCGATCCAGCGGTCGTGTCGCTCGCGGCGTCGCGCCCGGCATGGGGTTGCCGTGCGGGCACGTCTGCGGATCGCCGAGCACCCGGATGAGTCGCTGCTCCATCTCCGGCGACATCGCATGCTCGATGCGCTCCGCCTCCTCGTGCGTCTTCCACCACTCGTAGCCGAGGAGGTCCACGAGCATCCGCTCGGCGAGCCGGTGCCGCCGCACGATCGAGCTCGCGGCCTCGTAGCCGCGCTCCGTGAAGCGGACCTCTTTGCGGTCATCGAAGCGCACCAGTCCGTCCCGCTCGAGCCGGTGGACCATCTCCGAGACGGCGGCGGGCGAAATCCGGAGGAACTCGGCGAGGCGCGCGCTGATCACCTGTCCGCCCTCGTCAGCCAGCGTGTACACGGCCTGGAGGTACTCCTCCGTCGCTGGGGAGGCCTGCGTGGCCATTGTTGACCTCCAAGGTAGGAAATTGTTAGGCTCGCTTGAGATCGGTTAGGGGAGCCTAAGAATCGCCGCCCATCCGAAGTATGGCACCGGAGTCGAGAAGATGAGGTCACCGCGCACGGCACTGGCGATCCTCTTCGCCATCACCGTGACCCTGGCCGCATGCGCACCACAGGGTGGCGCATCGCAGTCGAAGCTGACCATCGTGGTACAACCGACCGCCACAGCGGAGCAGCTCTCGGCCAACGCGAAGGACCTCGCAGCGTTCCTCTCGCAAAGGATGGGCCGCGAGGTGGAGCTGGTCTTTCCGACGACCTACGCGGGCGTCGTCGAGTCGCTTCGCTTCGGACACTCGCAGGCCGCCTTCATGAGCGCATGGCCGGCGCGGCTGGCGTGGAAGATCGCCGGCGCCGACGTTGGCCTCGCCGAGGTGCGCGAAGTGATAATCGGCCAGGACAAGAAGGAAGAGACCTTCTACTTCTCCTACTGGGTGGTGCCCAAGAACAGCACGGTCACGAAGCTCGAGGACCTTCGCGGCAAGCGAGCGGTCTTCCCCAGCCAGCTGTCGACGTCCGGTTACGTCGCTCCGCTGGCTCGGCTCGTCGAGCTCGGTCTGGTTGCGAAGCCCGCCGCGGGAAAGGAAGCCGACCCGAAGACGTTCTTCGGGCAGGTCACCTTCGCGGGCGGCTACCAGCAGGGTTGGGAAGCGCTGAAGGCGGGTCAGGCCGACGTCGCGATCATCGCGGGTGATGTCGCCGAGAAGCTCTACCGCGAGGTGCTCGACTCCACCACGGTCGTGGAGCAGCAGGGGCCGGTCCCGTCCCACTCCGTGGTCTTCGCGAAGCAGCTCGATCCCGCGACGAAGCAGAAGCTGAAGGACGCGTTGCTCGAGCTTGGCAAGCCGGAGCACCGTGATCTCATGCGGAAGTTCATCTCCGGCATCTTCGTCGGCTTCAAGCCCACGACGGCGGAGGAGCATCTCGCCGCGCTCGCGCGGTATCTCGACACGACCCAGCTCGCGTTCGTCGAGTCGATCCGCTAGCCGTCGTACGCGCGTGCAGTCACGTGGTCTCGCGCCGGCTCCCGACCTGACGGTGCCCACCGTGGCCACCGACGGCGCGACAGCGCTCGAGCTGGAGGACGTGTGGGCGTCCTACGTGCCGGGTCGGCCGGTGCTGCGCGGCCTGAGCCTGGCCGCCAGCGAAGGCGCCGTCACGATGGTGCTGGGCGTGAGCGGCAGCGGGAAAACGACACTGCTGAAGCTCTGCAAGGGCCTCCTCTCGCCCCAGCGGGGCAACATCCGCGTGCTTGGCGAACGGGTCGCCGGCCCCCGCCGCGGCAGGCTCGATCCACGCGTCGCGTACATCCCGCAGCAGCTCGGACTCGTGCGCACGCTCAGCGCTCTCGACAACGCGCTCACCGGCGCGCTCTCCCGCGTCGGGCGGCTCCCGAGCCTGCTCAACCTCTTCCCCGAGCCCGAGATCCGCGAGGCGCGCGAGCTCATGGAGCGTCTCGGGATCGGCCGAAAGGCCGACGAGCGTGTGTTCGCGCTGTCCGGCGGCGAACGGCAACGGGTCGCGATCGCCCGCGCGCTCATGCAGCAGCCCCGCGTTCTCCTCGCGGACGAGTTCATCTCCGACCTCGATCCGCTGACGAGCGCCGAGATCATGGCGATCGTTCGTGACGTCGTCCGCTCGGGCGTGGCCGTGGTCATGACGACGCACGAGATGGACGTCGTGCGCGCGCATGCCGACCGCGTGATCGTCCTTCGCGAGGGCGAGAAGTCGCTTGATCGGTATGGCATGCCCTCCGCCGAGGACATCACGTCCGCCCTGCGACGATGAGACGCCGTCGCGGCGCGCTCTTGACCGCGGTCCTTCTCGTGCTGCTGGCCCTCGCCCTGGGCGACATCGGGCTGCTCGATCTGGGCCGCCTCGCGCGCGGTGTGAGGAACCTCGGGGAGTTCGCGGCCGCGCTCTTTCCGCCCGATCCCAGCTCCCTACCGACGCTGACGGGGGCCATGGTGGAGACGATCGAGATCGCGTTCGTGGGGACGGCGATCGGCTTCGCGCTCGCGCTCCCGCTGTCGCTGGCGGCGAGTCCGGTGCTCTTCGGGCCCTCGGTCACCGGCCCGGTGAAGGTCCTGCTTGCCGCGGTGCGAACGGTGCCCTCGCTCTTCTGGGCGATCGTGTTCGTGGTCGCGGTCGGCCTCGGTCCTGCCGCCGGTGCCCTGGGCATCGCCCTCTACTCGCTCGGTTACCTCGGCAAGCTCCTCTACGAGGCATTCGACGGAGTCGATCCGGAGGTGATCGAGGCCGTCCGCAGCGTCGGCGCGTCGCGCTCGCAGCTGGCCCGGTACGCGGTCATCCCAGAGTCGGCCAATGCCATCCTGGCGCAGCTGCTGTTCATGTTCGAGTACAACGTCCGGGCGTCCTCGATCATGGGTTTCGTGGGAGCGGGAGGGATCGGCTTTTACCTGCTCGGTTACATGCAGCTGCTCCGCTACGACCTGCTGCTCACCGCGCTTCTGGTCACGCTCCTGGTCGTCGTCGCCATCGACCGGGCGAGCTCGCTCATCCGCCGGCTGTTCCTCTATCCGGTCGCGCCGTTGCCACCCCCGGAGTAGCGCCTCGCGCTCGCGGTCGTCGACGCGCGACCGCCGGCGCGCGCTCCGCCGCAACGCGGACCCGCACTCGACGTTCTAGATTGAGCCCACATGTTCAGCAAGCAGATCGGTATCGACCTCGGCACGGCCAACATCATCGTGTACGTTCGCGGCAAGGGGATCGTCCTCACCGAACCATCGGTGGTCGCGCTTGCGCATGACGACGGGTCGCCACGACCGCGTATCGTCGCGGTCGGCGAGGAGGCGCGTCTCATGCTCGGCCGTACGCCCGGGAACATCACCGCGCTCAAGCCCATGCGCGACGGCGTCATCGCCGACTACGTCATCACCGAGCACATGCTCAAGCACTTCATCGACAAGGTCTGTGGCCGCGTGCGCATCTTCCAGCCCGAGCTCATGATCTGTGTTCCCTCGGGCGTGACGAGCGTCGAGCGTCGCGCGGTCAAGGACGCGGCGGTGCGCGCGGGCGCGCGCGTCGCCCATCTGATCGAGGAGCCCCTCGCCGCGGCGATCGGCGCGAACATCCCGATCTCGGGTCCGAGCGGGAACCTGATCATCGACATCGGCGGTGGCACCGCGGAGATCGCGGTGATCTCCCTCGGAGGCATCGTCGTGTCGCGCAGCGTGCGCGCGGCCGGCAACAAGCTGGACGAGGCGATCTCCAGCTTCGTCCGCAAGCGATACAACCTCATGATCGGCGAGCGCACCGCGGAGGATGTCAAGATCCAGATCGGCTCCGCGATGGCGATGGATCAAGAGCTCACGATGGAGGTCCGGGGACGCGATCTCATCGCCGGTCTTCCGAGGACCATCACCATCGGGAGCAACGAGATCACCGAGGCGATGGACCCGGTGCTGCAGCAGATCATCACCGCGGTGAAAGCGGTCCTCGAGGAGACCCCGCCGGAGCTGGCGTCCGACGTCATCGACAAGGGCATGGTGCTCTCGGGTGGCGGCGCGCTGCTGCGCAACATGGACAAGCTTCTGACGCAGGTGACCGGCGTCGCGTGCTACGTCGCGGAGAATCCCCTGTATTGCGTCGCGAAGGGCACCGGCCTGGCGCTCGAGCACATCGACTTCTTCCGCAGAAGCCTCGTCGCCGTCCGTTAAGTAAGGTCGTGTCCGCGCGGGTCGACGTGATCGGCGTGGGCTTCGACCGCATCAGCCTCGCCGCGGCCGTGGAGCGCATCCTGCGCCGACTCGAGGCGGGCGAGCGCACCTTCGTGATCACCGCGAATCCCGAGTTCGTGATGCTCGCGCGGAATGACGCGGCGCTCGCTCGGATCGCGGAGGATGCGGACCTGGTGGTCGCCGATGGCAGCGGTATCGTCGCCGCCTCGCGGATGCTGGGCGAGGGGCTGCCGCGCGTGCCCGGCCGTCTTCTCGTCGACGCGCTGGTGCCGCATCTGGCCCAGCGGCGCTCGCCGATCTTCTTCCTCGGCGCGGCACCGGGTGTCGCCGAGCACGCCGCGGCCGAGCTCCGTCGCCGCGCGCCCGGCCTGGCCGTCGCCGGAGTGCACGCCGGTTCGGCGGAGCCGGAACAGGATGCGGAGTCGGTCGCGAGGGTGCGCGACACCGCGGCGCAGGTGCTGTTCGTCGCGTACGGCATGCCGAAGCAGGAGCGGTGGATCGCGCGCAATCTCCCCGCGCTGCCGGCGGTGCGCATCGCGATCGGCGTCGGCGGGGTTTTCGATCAGCTCGCGGGCGTTCAGAAGGTCCCGCCGGCGGCGCTCCACGCGATCGGCCTCGAGTGGCTCTGGCGTCTGGCTCGAGAACCCCGGCGCTGGCGCCGCCAGCGCGTCCTCCCGTTGTTCGCGCTGCTCGTGCTGCGCAAACGGCTGCTCCGCAGATGAAGCTCGCTCTCGCGCACGAGTACTTCGGTGCGCGCGGAGGCGCCGAACGCGTGGTCGACGTGCTCCATGCCATGTGGCCCGAGGCGCCGGTGTACACGTTCTTCCACGACCGCCGTCGCTACGGTGATCTCGCGGGCTGGGACCTCCGCTCGAGCTATCTGCAGCGGTTCCCCATCGGCGGCAGCGTGCATCGTCTCCTCCTTCCGCTGTACCCGAGCGCCGCGCGGCGGCTTCGCGTGGACGACGGCACCGACGTCGTGCTCGTCTCGACGAGCGCGTTCATCAAAGGACTCCGGCTCCCGGAGAGCACCGTGGAGGTGGCCTACTGTCACTCACCGACGCGGTATCTCTGGGACTGGAGCGACGAGTACCTGCGCGAGGAGGTCCCGGCACCGCTTCGCGGGATGGTCGGCCAGCTTCTGGCGGGCCTGCGGGACACCGACCGCACCTTCGCGCGGCGCGTCGATCGCTGGATCGCGAACTCGCACGTCGTGGCCGAGCGCATTCGCCGCTACTACGAGAGTGAGAGCGAGGTCGTGCATCCGCCGGTCGACGTCGATGCGTTCGCGCCGCAGCGCGAGCGCGGCGACTTCTGGGTCTACGTCGGCCGGCTGTCCGCGTACAAGCGCGCCGACGTCGCCGTACGCGCGTTCGCGACCCTCGGCCTGCGTCTGGTCGTCGTCGGCGAGGGGCGCGAGCGCGGCTCGCTCGAGGCGATCGCGCGCGACAACATCGCGTTCGCGGGACGCCTCGACGACGCCACCCTGCGCCAGCTGCTCGGCGCGGCGCGCGGACTGATCTTCCCGGCCGAGGACGACTTCGGGATCGTGTGCGTCGAAGCGCTCGCATCGGGCGCGCCGGTCGTCGCGCTCGCGGCGGGCGGCGCCCGCGAGATCGTGCGCGACGGGATCGACGGCGCGCTGGTCGCCCAGCCCGACGCCGACGCGTTCACCGAGGCGGTCCTGCAGGTCGAGCGGCGGTCGTGGGATCCGGAAGCGCTGCGCGCCTCAGCACGTCGCTTCGATCTCCCTCGCTTCAGGGAGCGCGTCGCGCAGATCGTCGAAGACGCACATCGCGCCGGCCGACGGTAGGCTCGCCCGGATGCGGACACGACTCGTTCGCGAGCTGCCGTTCGCGATCGGTATCGCGCTCGCACTCGCCGTGCTGTTCGCCTTCGGACTCGGCGAGCGTCGCGCCGAAATACTCCGCATCGCCGACTTCTCAGGATTCTGGGCCGGAGCGCACGCCATCAGCCTCGGCATCGACCCCTACGACGCGCGAAGCTGGGTCGCGGCGACCGTCCAGTTCGGGACCCAGAGGCCGGACACCCCTGTGTACGGATACCCGCCGCACGCCGCGCTTGTGCTTCTGCCCCTCGGACTCCTGCCGCTCGAGCCGGCGGCGGCGGTCTGGGCGGCCCTCGGCATGCTCGTCGCCGCGCTCGGAGTGCGCTCGCTCCTTCACACCGCGCTGCCGGACGCACCGGTCGCGCACACGCTCGCCGGCCTCGCGCTGTTCGTCTCGCAGCCGGCGATCACATCGTTCCTGATCGGACAGTGGACCTTCCTGCTCGTCGGCTGCACCGCATTCGCGACGACCGCTGTGCTGCGGGGTAGCGCGATCGCGGGCCTTGCGGTGACGCCGCTGCTCGTGAAGCCGCAGCTGGCTCTCGCAGCCCCTTTTGCGTTGCTCCTGGGCCTGCCCGGAAGGCGGATTCGGACCGCCGCGCTCATGGCCACGGTGGCGGTCGCGCTCGCCGTCGCCGGGTGGCTCGCCGCGCCGGGATGGCTCGGGCCCTGGCTCGCCGCCGTCCCCGGTCGCCGCGTCGAGGCGCTGCCGCGGAACGCCACCACCTTCGGGGCGGCCGCGGACGTCTTCGGCGGCGCCGGCATCTGGCTTGGCGCGCTCATCGTCATCGTCGGAGCCGTCGCGCTCCTGCGCTTCGCGGGACGTCCCACCGCCGCGCTGGCGGCGACCCTCGCCTACGGCCACGTCATCGCGCCCTATTCGTGGGCCTACGACCAGCTCCTGCTGCTCGTCCCGGCGATCGGCGCGGCTGCGGCCCTGCCCTCGCGCGTGGGCGCGGCACTCGTGGCCGCGGTCTCGGCGCTCCTCTTGTTCGCCTCGCCGCTCCTCTACGCACTCGCGGTCAGCCGTGGACGCGAGAGCCTCAGCGGGGTCGTGCCCGTGGCCGTGTTCGCCGTGCTCGTGGCCGTCCTCTGGAGGGAGAGGGCGCGCCCGGTGGACACGAAGGGCGCCGCGAGATAGGCCGTTCCGCGTGACGCCGGGTCGTTCCAGCGGATGGTGGGCGCTCCTGGCGGTCGCCGGTCCGCTGGCGCTCTTCGCGGTCGCGCACTGGCTCTGGGCGACCAGCCTGCGCGCGCCGCTCCTCTACGGGGAGGGGGCGGTCGCGCATGCCGCGATGCTGGCGCGCGACGGACTCGAGTACGCACCGCTCGCCGCGACGGACGGTCTGATCTTCGTCGCCGCGAACTATCCGCCGCTCTACTTCCACCTCGCCGGGATCGGCGACCCTTTCGTCACCGGCCGCGTGCTGAGCATCGCCGCGACGCTCTTCGTCGCCGGCGCGATCGCGTGGACCGCACGCTCGGGTGGGCGGGTCGTCGCGCTGTCGCTCGCGGCGGCGTGGCTCGCGGCGATCCCGGTCGCGGCCTGGGGACCCGCGCTCAAGCCGGATCTGGTGGCGCTGGCGCTCACGGTCGGTGCCGTGCTCGCCCTCCACGCGCGACCGGGGCATCCGCTCGTCGCCGGCGTCCTCGTCGCGCTCGCCACCGCGGCGAAGCCGACGGCGGCGCTGCCGGCGCTCGCGCTCGCGGTCCTGCTCCTGTCGACCGATCGAGGGGCGTTCGTCCGCTTCGCGGTCGCCTCTCTCGCGGCGGGCGCAGCGGTCCTCGTGGCGACCGGAAGCGCGAATGCTCGGATGCTCGAGCACGTCGTGTACAGGAACGCGCTGCCCTGGAGTGCGGAGCAGGCGGCGCTCCTTGGCGTGGTCGGCCTGCTCGTGTTCGGCGTCACGATCGTCTCGCTTGCGATCCGCCGCCGTACGGCTGACGCGATCGGCGCCTATGCCCTCGCCGCCACGGGGATCGTCGTCCTCGGTGGCCGCGAGGGCGCGACGCTGAACTACCTCCTCGATCTGACCGCGGCCGCCTCGCTCGGCATGGCCGCGCTCGCGCCATGGCTGCGGACGAGCGTCCGCTACCCCATCGCCGTCGCCGCGCAAGCGCTCGTCGCGGTCGCGCTGCTCGATCCGTTCGGTGCCCTGCCGTGGCGCGGGATCTCGTCCGGAGCGTGGGCTCCCCCGGACCGGCTCGCGGTCGTGCGCGAGATACCGGGAGACCTCCTCGTCGAGGACGCGGGCCTTCTCATCGCCGACGGCCGTGAGGCCCGAGTCGACGACATCTTCCTATGGTCGAGGCTCATGGGCCGCGCGGACTTTCCCGAGGGGGAGCGACTCCTGTCCACGGTGCGCGAAGGTGGGTTCGACGCGATCGTGAGCGAGTTCGATCTCGCTCGGCTGTCCCAGGCTCCCCTCTACGAGCGCCAGCGGTGGCACCCCGCGCTCGTCAGCGCGGTCCTCGACCGCTATCGCTTCGAGCGAGAGGCAGCCGGGCTGTTCGTGTATCGCCGCCGGTGACCGTCCGTCCTTATGGCACGATGCCAACGTGCCCGGCGACGAGACCTCCAAATTGCGCGTGGACATGCACATGCACAGCGAATACTCGCCCGACAGCCGCACGCCACTCCGGGTGCTGGCGGCGGCGGTCAACGCCGCTGGGCTGCACGTCGTCTGCCTGACCGACCACAACACGATCGAGGGAGCGCTGCGGCTGCGCGAGCTCGCCGACGGCTTCCGCGCGATCGTCGGCGAGGAGGTGAGCAGCCGTGACGGCGAGATCATCGGCCTGTTCCTCGAGAAGGAGATACCACGCGGGCTGACGGCCGAGGAGACGATCGCGCGGATCCACGATCAGGGCGGCCTGGTGTCCGTGCCGCACCCCTTCAGCCGCAACCGCAGGTTCCACCTGCGTCGCAGCGCGCTGGAGCGCGTGTGGAAGGACATCGACTGCATCGAGGTCTTCAACGCGCGCGAGGCCTTCACGAGCGACAACCTGCGCGCAGCCGCGTTCGCGAAAGAGAAGGACATCCCCGGCGCCGTCGGGAGCGACGCGCACCGCGCGTCGGAGATCGGGCGCGCCTGGGTCGAGGTCGATGAGTTCGCGGGCCGCGACGACTTCATCGCCGCCCTGCGTGAGGGCAGCGTGATCGGAAAGCTGACCGGGAACTACATCCACGTGCTGACGCGTCTCGACGTGCTGCGGAAATGGTGGAGCCGACGGCGTACGAAGACCCGCACGTGAGGCGCCCGCCACCTCCGCCGCCCCTGGGCACGACACACGTCGAGGACCCGGCGATCGAGCAGCTCGCCGAGGTCGCGGGGCAGACCGACGAACTCGCCGTACGGCGGCAGCTCTTCGGCATGCGGGAGCTCGTCTCGACGATCATCCCGCTCGTCCTCATCGCGCTCTTCGCCCGCAACGTGGACTGGTCGGAGGCCGGCGCCACGCTCGCTCGTTCGGACATCCTGCTCGTCGCGTGCGCGCTCGTCGTGTACTACGCGACGTTCCCGCTGCGCGCGGTGCGCTGGGCGCGGCTCCTGCGCGAGGGTGGCGCGGACGTGGGATGGCGCGATCTCGTGCGGATCCTGCTTCTCGGCTGGTTCGTCAACAGCCTCGTCCCGGCGAAGCTCGGCGACCTGTACCGCTCCTATCTGGTGAAGCGGCGCTTCGGCATCTCGCTGTCGCGCACGGTCGGCGTGGTGGTCGCGGAGCGGCTGCTCGACCTGGTCGTCGTGTTCGGGCTTCTCGTGGTCGGCGGCTACGTCGCCTTCGGTCGCACGGTCCTCCCGGATCTGTGGATCGTGTACCTGACCGGCGCTGTGCTCGGCCTGCTCATCGCCGTAGCGCTCGTCGGCATCTACGCGCTCGGACCCAGGATCGCCCACCTCTTTCCACGCGAGGTCCGCCGGATCGGGCGCCTGTTCCGTGAGGGCGTGCTTCACAGCTTCCGCGCGCTGCCGTATGCCGGTGCGCTGACGCTGATCATCTGGGGCGCCGAAGCGATGCGCCTCATGTTCGTGCTCTGGGCTCTCGGCCTCGAGCTGCCGGCGTCCGGGATCGTCTTCGTCGCCGTCGCGACATCACTCCTTACCACGGTGCCACTCACCCCGGCCGGTTTCGGCTTCGTCGAGATCGCGATGGTCTACGTCCTCACCGAGGGGTTCGGCCTCTCCCAAGCGAGCGCCGTGGCCGTCGCCGTGCTCGACCGCGCCGTGAGCGTCTTCTCGGTGATCGTCGTCGGTGCGATCGTGTACGCAAGGAGCGCGCGATCCGAGCGCGTCGGTGGCTAGGTGTGTCCGGCGGACAGACGCAAGTAAACTCGCCGACGTGCCGGATGCCGCGGCCATCCGACCTCTACTCCTCGTGTCGGTCGCGGCACTCGCCGTGCGCGTCGCCAGCGCGATCGTCGTGGCGCAGCCCGGCTACACCGACGCCTACTACTACACCGTCGTCGCGAGCCGCCTGGCGCACGGCGAGGGCCTCACCGCGGACTTCATCTGGAACTTCCTCGAGGCTCCCGACTTCGCGCCGCTCCCCGTGGCCAGCCATCAGTTCTGGGTGCCGCTCGCGACGACGCTCCAGGCCGCCGGCATCACGCTCCTGGGCGGCCTCGTCGGTGAGTTCCGTGCGGCCCAGACGGCGGTGATCGCCGTCGCGGCGTTCCTGCCGGCGGCCGCGTACGCCGCGGCGCACTCGCTGGGGGTCTCGTCGAGATACGCGCTCGCCGCCGCGGCGATCGTCGGGCTGGGCGGTGTGTTCGCGCCCGGCCTGGTCGCCGCCGACTCCTTCGCTCCCGCGGCGCTCATCGCGACGCTCTTCTTCCTGGCCTTCGCCCGCGCGGCGCGCGGCTCGCTCGGCGCCGGCGCGCTGGCGGGCCTGCTCGTGGGACTCCTGTATCTCGCGCGCGCGGAGGGGGCGCTGTTCGGTCTGGCGCTCCTCGCGCTGGCCGTCCGCCCGGTGTCGCGGCGCGCGGGCGCGGTCGGCAGCGCGCTGGCGCTCGCGATCGGCGGCGCGTGGTTCGCGCGCGACCTCGGTCTCGGTGCGGACGATCTCCTCGCGCGCTCGATGCTCCTGGTGCGTTACGAGGACTTCTTCCGCATCGCATCCCCCACGGTCGCGGAGTTCGCGGGCGCGCTGCCGGACGTCCTCGCCGCGAAGGCGAGCGCCGTCGTGACGAACGCGGTGACCGCGCTGATCGCCTTCTTCGTCCTGCTCGGCCCGCTCGCGGCCGTGAGCTCCTGGCGTCTGCGGACGCGACCGGACGTGCGCGCGTGGGCTTCGCTGCTCGTCCTGGTGTTCCTCGCGCAGTCGCTGCTGTGGACGCTGCACTCGACGCGCGGCTCGTACTTCCATTCGCTCGCGGCCTTCTTCCCGTTCGGCATCGCGCTCGCGGCGGCGGGCGCGGAGCGCGCGCTCGCGCGCCGTGACGCGGCCGTCGGTCGCATCTGGGTGGCCGGCGCGCTCGCGCTCGCGCTCGCGCTGTCGCTCGGCGCCGTCGTGCAGTGGGACGCGGCTTTCAACACGATCGCCCGCACGCGCGCAGCGGCGCTCGACGCGATCCCGCCGGGTCCGTTCATGGCGATCGACGCCGCGGCGTGGCGCTCGCTCAGCGGGCGATCGGTGATCGTCACGCCGGCCGATGGTGAGCTGGAGTTCGGCTGCGCCGCCGCGCTGTACGGCGCGCGTTCGGTCGTGCTTGAGTCCGCGCACTTCCGCTTCTACGACAGGATCTACACCGGCGCCGAGCGCCCGTCCTGGCTCGGGCCGCCTGTCGTGCGCGACACGATCAAGATCTTCCCGATGGTCGGCGACATCGGGTGCTCGATCCGGGGCGCGCCATGAAAGCGATCGACGGGCGCGCGCTCGCGCCGCTCTTCGTCTCGCTCGCCGCGTTCGCGCTCGCGCTCGCGACGCCGCCGGGCGACCCCGACACGTACTGGCACCTCGCGTCCGGCAGGTGGATGCTCGAGCATCGCGAGCTTCTGCGAGCCGACGTGTTCTCCAGCACGATCAATGGCCAGCCATACAGCGTCGGCGAGTGGCTCGGCCAGATCGTCCTGTACCTCGCGTATCTCGCGGGCGGATGGACCGGCCTCGTCATCCTGCGCGGCCTGCTCATCGCGGTGTGCGCGTTCTTCCTCACGCGTGTCGCGCTGCGCGGCGGCGCGGCGGTGATCGTCGCGGTCCCCGTGACCTGCGCGGCGCTCATCCTGTCCGAGATCGTCTGGACCGACCGCCCGCATCTGTTCACCCTCGCGCTGTTCCCGGTGCTGCTCGACCTGCTCCTGCTCGCGCGCGCCGGGCGCTTCCGGCTGCTGCTCGCGGTGCCGCCGCTGATCCTGCTCTGGACGAATCTGCATGGGGGCTATGCCCTCGGTCTCGCGCTCATCGGCATCTTCACGCTCGAGGCGTTGCTGGAGCGCCGCAATTTCCTTCCCTTCGCCATGACCGCGGCGACGGCGCTCGCCGCGTCACTCGTCGACCCGGGTTCGCTCGGTCTCGGCGCAGCCGCCTCGCACGCGACGGCGCCGCCGCGCTTCATCGTCGAAGAGTCGCCGCCGGACGTGACGCGTCCCGCGGGGCTCCTGTTCGCCGCGTTCATCATCGGCGCGCTCGCGCTCGCGATGCGCGGCGGCGGCACGCTGCTCGACGTGCTCCTGCTCGCGCCGCTGCTCTGGCTCGGGCTATCGGCGCAGCGGCACATGCCCTACTTCGCGTTCGCGGCCGTGCCGTTCATCTGCGCGGCCCTGCCGCGCGCCTATCCGCCTCTGGACCGTTGGCTCGCGCGGCGCCGGCCCTATCCGGCCGTTGCGGTCATCGGATTCGGCGCCGGCGTCGTCGCGATGGCTCTGGTCGGCCTCGCGTTCGTACCGAGCGCGCCGAACGAGCGGGCGTATCCCACGGCGTCGCTGGACGCGGTGCGCCAGGGGTCCGGCGTCCTGCTGCACGAGTACGACTGGGGCGGTTACCTCATCTGGCGGGCGCCCGAGCGACCGGTCTTCATCGACGGCCGGCTCTTCCCGTTCCTGCCGGAGGTCTTCGCGGACTGGCGCGAAGCGGTGGAGCTGGGTCCGCGCTGGAAGCAGGTCCTCGACCGATACGAGGTCGATCAGGTGCTCCTCCGGCCCGATCGCGCGCTCGTCTCGGCCCTCCGGGAGCGGGGCTGGAGCGTCGTGACCGAGGACGCGCGAGCGGTGCTGCTCGAGCGACCGCGCTGAGACGCGATGGTCGCCGGATCCGCCGGTACCCGTCCATATACTCGGCCCACGAGCCCACAACCGACGCGACTCATCAGGGATCCCGACGACCTGGAAGCGCAGTTCGACGCTCTGGTCGACGCGCTGCGTCGCGATGTGCGGCGCACGCGCCAGCAGGTCGAGAAGTTCGCGCGCGCGTACCAGCGCATGGCCGAGGCGCAGTCGGGCCGGTCGACCGAAGGCGATCTCGACGCGAGCACGCAGCGCGCCTATCGCCGCCTCAAGCAGCTTCAGCTCGTCGTGCAGCACATCGAGTCAAGCGTCTCGTACCTCCTCGGCTCCGGTATCGAGCCTCAGTCCCACCGCGACGACCAGACATTCGACGTCGCGCAGCGCGTGCTCGAGAGCCTCGAGGCGGAGCGCCAGCGGCTGTACCGCGACGTTCACGATGGCCCCGCGCAGGTCCTGGCCAACGCGATCTTCGAGGTCGACTACCTCGAGCGCATCGCGGAGCGCGCGCCCGCCGAGCTCCGGCAGACGCTACGCAGCGAGCTCGCGACGCTGCGAGGTCAGTTCCGCGCATCGCTCGACTCCGTGCGCGCGATGATCTACGACCTCCGGCCTCCGGAGCTCACCGAGCTTGGGCTCGCCGACGCGATGCGCAACTACGCGAGCGAATGGGAGACGCGCTGCGGGATCAAGATCTCGAGCAAGCTCGACACCGAGGAGACGACGCTCTCGCCACAGCAGGAGCTCGCGATCTATCGCGTGCTCCAGGAGGCGCTCCAAAACGTGCACAAGCACGCGCAGGCCGCGTCCGTCGGCATCGTGTGGCAGCGGTCGGCGGGGAACTGGGTCCTCCACGTCACCGACGACGGCATCGGCTTCGACCTCGTGAAGGCCGCGCGACGCGTCAAGTCCGTCGGACTCCTTTCGATGCGCGAGCGGGCCGCGCTTATCGGTGGCAACCTTCAGATCCAATCGAGCCCTGGCAAGGGCTCCGCCGTTACACTCCAGCTTCCGATCGAGGGCTCCGCCAGCGTGACGCACGGTGAAAGAGGAAGGTCGCTTGGCCGACAAGATTGACAAGAACGCGGATCGCAACATCCGCGTGGTTCTCGCGGACTCGAGCCGACTCACCATCATGGGCATCAGCCAGGTGCTGCAGAAGGAACCCGACGTCGAGCTCGTCGGCACCGCGGCGGACGGCGAGGAGGCGGCGGCGAAGACGCTCGAGCTCGAGCCGGACGTGCTCGTCATCGAGGCCGACCTGCCGCGGATGTCCGGGATCAAAGTCACGCAGCGCATCCGCCGCGAGCTGCCGCACGTGGGCGTCGTCGTCCTCACGGCGAAGGACGAGGAGCAGACGCTCTTCGAAGCGATCCGCGCCGGCGCGGCGGCGTACCTCAACAAGGACTGCGATCCGACGGAGCTCGTAGACGCGATCCGCAAGGCGCGGGCCGGCCAGTTCATCATCAACGAGAAGGTCTTCACTCGCCCCGCCGTGGCGTCGAAGGTGCTCGCCGAGTTCCGCGAGCTGTCGGTGTACGGACCCGGCTCGTCCCACGTGTTCGCGCCGCTCTCGCCGCGCGAGGTCCAGATCCTCGACAACATCGCCCAGGGGATGACGAACAAGGAGGTCGCGTACGCTCTGGCGATCTCCGAGCAGACGGTGAAGAATCACATGTCGAGCATCCTGCGCAAGCTGTCGGTCAACGACCGAACGCAGGCCGTCGTGTACGCGATCCGCCAGGGCTGGATCAAAGGACCGGAGATGGGAAGTTGAGCGCGGCAGCCCCCGATCTCGTGAGCGAGTTCGTCGTCGAGCAGAAGAAGATCACCGCGGAGGTCCGCGAGCTCGATCTGCTGGTCGAGTCGACGCTCACCGAGGTGAGCCGCCTGAAGGCGCGCGAGGACCAGACGCGAGCCCGCGTCGAAGAGGTGCGCGCCAATCCCGGGAACTTCCAGCGCGACGAGATCTTCGGCGCGACCGACGATCACTTCGCCGCGCTGTCACGGCGCATGACGATGGAGGCCCAGCTCGCGGGGCTGCAGGCGAAGCGCAAGCTTCTCGAGCGCGCGCGCGCCCTCGTCACCGCGGCGCAGGACCACGTGCACGCTGGTTCGCAGGCTCCGCTGCCCGCCGGCACCGCGCCGATCATCGACGAGAGCCGGCTCCTCCAGGCGGTCGTGGACACCCAGGAGGAGGAGCGCAAGCGCATCGCGCGTCAGGTGCACGACGGACCCGCGCAGGCGATGGCGAACGTCGTGCTCCAGTCGGAGATCAGCGAGCGCCTGTTCGAAGTGGATCCGCAGCGCTCGCGCACCGAGCTCGCAGCGCTGCGGCAGATGGTGAACAAGACATTGCAGGAGCTGCGCGGTTTCATCTTCGAGCTGCGGCCGATGATCCTGGACGATCTCGGTCTGGTGCCGACGATGCGCCGCTACGTGCAGACGCTCATCGACAAGCACGGGATCCGCATCGACTTCTCGAGCACCGGCCGCGACCGGCGTCTCCCCTCCGACGATGAGGTCGCGATCTTTCGGCTGATCCAGGATTCGCTCGTAGAGCGGATCGAGAAGGCAACGGCCAAGGATCTCGTCCTCGGCATGACCTGGAAGGACGACAAGCTCGAGATCCTGCTCCAGAGCGACGGCAGGGAGCTGCCACCGGACGGCGAGCTGCAGTCCGGACTGCGCCGGAGCGAGCGTCTCGATCTGCTGCACGGGGAGTCGCAGCACGAGACGCGGCCCGACGGCACCGTCGTGCTCAACGTCCACGTCCCGATCCGGAGCGCACCGCAGCTCATCTCATGAGCTTGGCGCTGACGCCGGCGCAGATCGCACTGCTTCTCGAGTCCACGTGCGCGCTCATAGAAGGCGAGGTCGCTGCGCTTGGGGACGAGGGCTCGCAGTGGCATCCGGCGCCGAACGAGTGGTGCGTGAACGAATGCGTCGGACACCTCATCGAGGCCGAGCGTCGCGGATTCGCCGGACGGATCCGCGACATGATCGCCGGCAAACCGCTCGCCGCCTGGGACCAGGTGGCGGTGGCGCGCGAGCGGAAGGACTGCGCCCGCATGAGCCAGAGCGTCTGGATGGAGTTCATGGGCCTGCGGCACGACAGCATCGCGCTCGTCCGCGCGCTGACGCCGGCGGACCTCGAGCGAGGTGGCGAGCATCCGAAGGTCGGCACGCTCCGCGTGAAGGACCTGCTCCAGGAGTGGGTGCACCACGACCGCAACCATACGAAGCAGCTGCTCGCGGTCGTGCAGGCGCGCGTCTACCCGCACATGGGGAACGCGCAAAAGTTCGTCGGGGAGTGAGCGCCGGCTAGCGGCGGGTCACGAGCCGCGCCGCATGAACAGGAGCGCGAGCAGCCACAGCGGAGCGACCGGGATGCCCGCTTCGTGGACCAGGACCGCGACCAGGCCCGTGCCGATCAGGACGACCGTCGCGCGGGTCGTGAGCGCGCGCGCCGCCACCGCCGGATATACGGCGACAGCGTCGTGCAACAGCGAGTGCGGTGCCGCCAGCAGCGCCGCGGGCATCGCCCTCACCATGCGCTGCCCGGCGGGCGTGCGCAGGATGAGGACCGCCGCGGCCAGGACCGCCACGGTCGACAGAGCGATATTGCCTAGGGCCCCGTCGGCCGCGCCGACGCCGGCGCGCCGAAGGAGCGCCGCGAGCCCGAGCTCGCCCGGGCGAAGCTCCGCCGCCTGTGGCGCCAGCAGGTCGAGATACCGGACGGCGCCGTCCGGACCGACCATGAGCAGCGAGACGAGGCTGACGGCGCCGGCGACGAGCAGAAAGGGAACGCGCCGCTCACGATCGGCGAGCGCGATGAGCGCGAACAGGGGCAGGAGCTGGGGTCGCAGCGCCAGGAGACCGAGCAGCGCACCGCTGGCCGCCGGTGGAGCACGGAGCGACGCGGCGATGACCAGCAGCATGATCGGCGTTGTCTGCCCGTGCGCGAGCGCGATCGTCGACGGCGGAGCGAGCAGCGCGAATGGGAACAGGCGCATGCGCTGCTCGGGTGCGGCGAGCGGTGCGACGAGGAGTGCCGCGGCGGCCAGGGCGGCGACACCGAGCGTGAGCATCACCGCGTACGCGACGTGGAAGGGCAGCGCGCCGATCGGCGCGAGGATGAGCGAGAGCGCCGGCGGGTTCGCGTTGTTGAGGAAGATCGTGCGCTCGGGAAGCGTGGCGCGCTCCACCGCGAAGATCGCCTCACGGTCGGTGACGGCGGCGGGGTTACCCGTGGCGACGAGCCGGGCCGACGCGTAGATCGCGATGAAGTCGAACCCAGCGGGAGCCGAGCGCCACGTCACCCATCCGATGAGCCACGCCGCCACGCACACGAGGAGGATGGCTGGGACGCGAGGCGGCTTCACGCACCGCCAATATGCGTCAAAACGATGCCCCGGTAGTAGTGCTTCAGGATCTGTTCGTAGTTCGCGCCGTTCAGGGCCATGCCCTGGGCGCCCCACTGCGACATGCCGACGCCGTGGCCGAACCCGCGTCCCCAGAAGATGAAGCGCGGCGGCAGCTTGTAGACGTGACCCGTGACGCGGATCGACGTGAGCTCCCGTTCCTCGTTCAGGCTGCGCTCGTACGTCGTGCCGAGCAGCTCCGAGCCGAGGATCCCCATGTCCACCAGGCGCGCGGTATCGCGCCACGAGACCCACTCGGTCTCCCCGCCCTCGGTCAGCTCCACCGTGAAGAGGCTGCTCTTCAGGCCGAAGTAGTAGCGCGTCACGTCCTTGCCGATGTCGCGCGTCCCGGCGGTGCCGACGACGCGCGCCAGCGTCACGCGGCCGGCGCTGGTGACGCGAACGAGATCGATCCGCCGCGGCACGCCGACGTTGATGCCACGCGAGCGGAGGTAGTCGCCGAGCTGCGGCGCGGTGAACTCGCGGTTCCACTCCCAGCTGGTCTTCCCCCAGCCGCTGTCCTTCGCCAGCTCATCCCCCGGTGAGGGCACGCTCCGGAGGTAGGGGAGGGCGTTCGCGTAGACGTTCTCCGAGTCCTCGGTCATGCCGCCGGCGTTGGCGGAGTACAGCGCTTCGATCGGCGCGCCGCGGTAGGTCGCGACGATGCCGGCGGTGCGCTCGACGGCGCGGATGGCGGAGGCCGCCTCGGTCCCGATGCCGGCGTACTCCTGGTCGCGGACGTCGCCCTCGAGGTCGTAGTTGTCGTGCCGGCCGAGGTGCGTGACGAGATAGGTGCGCGCCGCGATCGCCTGCGCCGCGAGCGCCTCCCCGTGCCAGGTGGCGGGCGACTCGGCGCCGGTGACCGATGCGAGATAGCGGCCGGTCTCGACCTGGTTGACGACGATCATGTCGCCCTCGTCGTCCGTGGTGACCTCGAGCATGCCGCGGAACAGCCGCCCCTCGAAGTTCAGATACCCGAACTCCGCCACGAACCGGACCACGCCGATCCGTGACGCCGACAGCACCGGCGTCCCGAGCGCATCGTCCGAGCCGGCGAGGAGCGAGACCTCGAACGGGATCGTGACGAGCTTCCCGCTCGTCTGCGCCTCGCGCGCCGCGCGCCGCGCCTCGCGCACGAGCTGGAGACGGCTGGCCCTCTCCGTGCTCGTGAGGCCCGCGCGAGCCGGCGGGAGCGTGACCGGCTCGCCCTCGATGCGCTGCACGTTCCTCCGCGCGACCATGCGCTGGCCGCCCGTGTACAGGACCCTTCCGTCCTCGGTGGTCGCGGTCATCGCGCCGGTGGAGCCGATGAGCGCGTAGGAGGTCCCGTAAAGGGCGATGTTCACGCGCACCGTCTCCGGCACCGCGCCGAGCGGTGCCGCCCGCGCGGGTTCGGAGAGCGAGAGCGTCGACGCGGCGATGACGACGCATGCCGCAAGGTGGACGAGGAGCGCGTGCCGCATCACGGCAACCCCCGATACACCTCCGGCTTGAGCACGCCGATGAACGGCAGGTTCCGGTACCACTCGGCGTAGTCAAGCCCGTATCCCACGACGAACTTGTCGGGGATCTCGAACCCGCGATAGTCGATGCGGATCGGCACGATGCGGCGCGCGGGCTTGTCCAGCAGCGTGCACAGGCGGACCGACGCGGGGTGCTTCGAATACAGATGCTCGATCACGTACGCGAGCGTCTTCCCCGTGTCGAGGATGTCTTCCACGACGACGACCTCACGGCCCTCGATCGGCTTCGCGAGGTCTTTGAGGATCCGGACGACGCCGCTCGACGTCGTCGCCTCGCCGTACGACGACACCTCGAGGAAGTCGAGCGCGAGGCGGATCGGCATCTGTCGCATGAGGTCCGCGAGGAAAGGCAACGCGCCCTTGAGGATGCTGACGAGCACCAGATCCTTGCCGCGGTAGTCGTCGGCGATCTCCCTGCCGAGCTCGCGCACCTTCGCCGCGATCGCCTGCTCGTCGAGGAGCACTTCGGCGATGTCGTCGGCGGGCGTGGCGGCGCGGAGGACCGTCATCGGTCGGTCGATTGTCTCATTCGGCATCCACGGGAGCGTCCCTCACGCAGCGCCTGCTCGGTCGGCGCGTGCGGTCGGGCGGCCCTTATCGGCGGCGAAGCAGCGCTGCGGATCGCCCGACGAGATACAGCGCGAGCACGCCGATGCCGCCGAACACCGCGGCACGGCCGGTGTCCAGGGTCGACAACGGCGCGGCCTCGGGGAGCACCGGCGGCTCGTCCGCGCCGCGCACGACGACGCCGGGGCTGGCGATCGGTGTCGGCGTCGGCGGGACGAACGTCGGAGCACCACCGATGACGACGGCGAGCGGCCCTTCGGCGGGATTCACCACGACCGTGCCCGACATGCTCTGGCCGTGCAGCCCGCAGATGTACATGTACGTCCCGGGCGTGATGAACCGCAGCGAGGAGCTCTGGCCGAGGCCGAAGTTCTCCGTCTGACCGAGGCCGGTGAGGAAGACGACGTTGTGCAGCGCGCTGTCGCGGTTGGTCCAGGTCACGGTGTCGCCGGCGGTGATGACGAGCCTGTCAGGCTTGAACAGAAATCCGGAGATGTCCACGGTGACGGTCGCCGCGGACGCGCGCGACGCGAGCGCGAGGAAGAGCAGCGCACACGCGAGGGCGGCGAAGCGAATCCCTCTCATCCTCACGCACGTACGATACCGGCGTGCCCCTCGCCTCGCCCCCCTTCGCCGCGCTCGCGGGCGAGGCGGCACGGCTCGGACTGGTGCTGTCGGCCGAGCAGACCGTGGTGTGCGAGCGGCTGGCGAACGAGCTCATCGAACGCAACGCGTCCGTGAACCTCACGGCGATCACCGAACCGGAGGACATCGCCCGAAAGCACTTCCTAGACTCCTTCACCGCGCTCGCCGTTCGCAAGTGGACCGGCCGCGAACGTGTCGTCGACGTGGGCAGCGGCGCGGGCTTCCCAGGCCTCGCGCTGCGCATCGCCCTGCCGCGGATCCGCATGACGCTCGTCGAATCGGTCGGCAAGAAGGCCCGCTTCCTCGAGGATGTGTGCGCGCTCCTCGGGCTGACTGACGTCGAGATCCGTAACGAGCGCGCGGAAGCCCTGGGCCGGGAGCGTCGCGATCGATACGACGTCGGGACCGCTCGCGCGGTCGGGACGCTCGGGCAGGTGAGCGAGTATCTCGTTCCGTTCCTGCGCGTCGGCGGCGACGCGATCGTGTGGAAGGGCCGGGTCGACGCCGAGCTGCCCGGCGCGCAGAAGGCCTGCGCGGCGCTGGGCGCGGAGATCGCGTCCATCGTGCCCACGGCCTCGCTCGGTGTCGGCGACGTGCTGCCCGGTCGCAACCTCGTCGTCGTGCGCAAGACCCGCGCGACACCGCTGCGGTACCCGCGCACGTCGGCGGAAGCGCGGCGCCGCCCGTGGTGATCGTCCCATCGGTCGACGTGCGTGCCGGGCGTGTCGCGTACCGCGGCGGCACCGGCGCCGAACTCGAGCCGATGCACCTCGCCGCGCGGTACGTCCGCGAGGGTGCCGACGAGCTGCACCTGGTGGATCTGGACGGAGCGGAGCGTGGCGAGTACGCCAACGCGGAAGTGCTCGCCGGCATCGCGCGCGCCGCGGCCGTGCCGTGCCGCCTCGCCGGTGGCGTCTCGTCGCTCGCGAAGGCCGAGGAGGCGATCGCGTCGGGCTTCGCCGGCGTTCTGTTCTCGAGCGCCGTATTCGCCGACGACACCCTGCTTCGGCGCATCGCCGGTCTGGGCGACCGGGCGATCGTGGAGATCGAGGCCGCCGGGGGCGCGCTCGCGCCGCGCGGGGGCGAGGCGGATCTCGTGCGGCGCGCGTCTGGTCGAGACGCCGCCCTGGCCGCGGAGATCGCCGCGCTGCGGGGCATCCGCGCGCTGTACGTCGTGGACACGAGCGCGGACGGCCGGCTCGCCGGGCCGCCGCTCGTCCTCATGGAGCGCCTGCGCGCGAGGACCGGTGGCGAGATCGCGTTCCACACCGGCGGCGGTGTGCGGGACGTCGAGGACGTTCGCGCGCTCGCGCGCTGGGGTGCCGCGTCGGTGGTGATCGGCCGTGCGTTCCTGGAACGCCGCTTCACGCTGGCCGAGGCGAAGGCCGCGTGCGCGTAGGCCTGCTCTCCGATATCCACGCCAACCTCGTCGCGCTGGAGGCCGTCCTCGGCGCGCTCGGGAAGGTGGACGCGCTGTGGGTGACCGGCGACACCGTGGGATACGGGCCCGATCCGTCCGAGACGCTTGCGCTGTTGCGGGAGCGCGGAGCGGTCCTCGTGCAGGGCAACCACGATCGGGCCGTCGCGACGGGCGAGGGCCTCGAGCTGTTTCACGATCGCGCGGGGATCGCGGCTCGGCTCCACGCGGAGTGGCTCTCCGCCGCGGAGCGCGATGCGCTCGCCGAGCTGCCGACGGTGCGCAGCGTGGATCGATTCACGCTCTGTCATGGCAGCCTGCGCGACCCGCTCTGGGAGTACGTGACGAGCCCGCGCGCGGCGGAGGCCACGTTCGCGGTCGCGCCGACACCGTTCTGCTGCAACGGCCACACCCACGTCCCGGCTCTGTTCCGCGAGCTGCCGGCCGGCGTGCGGCTCATCCAGCCGGAGCCGGACCGGGCCTACCTGCTGAGCGACCGCACGCTCATCAACTCCGGGAGCGTCGGGCAGCCCCGCGACGGCGACCCGCGCGCCGCGTACGCGGTCCTCGACACAGAGGCGGGAACCGTCGGGTTCTATCGTGCGTCATATCAGATAGATGAGACACAGCGACGCATCCGTGCGCGCGGCCTTCCGGAGATGTTCGCCGACCGCCTGGCGTTCGGCGTCTAGTGCCGCGCTGGCGCTCGTTCTGCTGGTGTCCTGCGGCAGTACCGTGGGCAGCGGGGGCGCGGGAGGTCCCGTGCCC
>DATKCP010000151.1:0-3156 GCA_035513115.1 Candidatus Limnocylindria bacterium
CAGCACGTGCAAGCGGGCGGTAGTCCTTCGGCGAACCCACCGCGACCATCAGCGTGCCCATCTGGTTATAGCAGTCGGCCAGCGCCGCGTGTGCGGGCGCGTACGTTGCGTCGAGCTCGATCGAGTTGCGGAAGTGCGCGATGGCGACGTGCAGCGATCGCGGCGTGCGAACGTTCCACTCGTAGCGGCCGCGCAGGTACGCCTCGTATGCGTCCGGATTCACCGCGCGCACCGCCGCCAGCCGGTCCCGTGCCGCGGTGCGCACCGTGAGCCGGACCTCCGATGCGAGTGCGGTGATGAGGTCCGCCTGCAGCGCCAGCACCTGGCGTGCACCTCGCTCGTAGGTATCCGACCAGAGCACGCGGTTGCGCCGCGGATCCACGACTTGGATGTCGACCGTCACGCGGTCGGAGGCTTCGCGCAGCCGACCGCGCACGATCGCGTCTACCCCGAGCTCGACGGCACGTCGCTGCAGCGACTCGCCGGAGGACGCGGTGCGCGCCGCCGAGGCGAGCGAGATCACGCGCAGCTCGCCGATGGTGCCGAGCTGCTCGATGAGCGCGTCGGTGAGACCATCGGCGAGGTACGCCGCCCGCGGATCGCCGGTGGCATTCTCCAGAGGAAGGAGCGCGAGCGTCGAGATCCGCGGCCGCAACCCCGGCCCCATACGCGCGTAGAGCTGCTCCCCCACAGTGCCGAGCACGGCGAGAAGCACGAGCGCGGCGGCGACCGTCCGCAGCGTGCGCCGGCGCATCGAGATCAGCAGGCGGCCCACCAGCGGCCAGGCGCGCCGCCGGCGGATCGCCTCTAGCGCGTCACGCACCGCGACCGCGCTCTGATAGCGGGCCTCGGGCGACTTCTGCAGACAGCGTTCGATCACCAGCCGCAGCGCGAGTGGCACCCGTGCCGCGATCGGACGCGGCGACTGCTCCAGAATCGCCGACGTGGTCTCGTACGACGTTCGGCCTCGGAACGGAAGCTCCCCTGTCGCCAGCTCGTAGAGCAGCACGCCAAGGGACCAGAGGTCGCTGCGCACGTCGGCGCGACCGCCGAGCAGAACCTCGGGCGCCATGTGCGTGAGCGTGCCGGCGAGCGTCCCGGCCTTGGTGACGGTGGACTCGACCGACGCGTCGCCGATCTCGTCAGGCAGCCGGCGCGCGAGACCGAAGTCGAGTACGACCGGACGCTCGTCTCGATCGACGATCACGTTGGAACTCTTGAGATCGCGATGCACGATCCCGTGCGCGTGCGCGTGCGCGAGCCCGTCGGCGATCTGGCGGCCGTAGCCGAGCACCTGATCGAGTCTGAGTACGCCGTCGCGCACTATCCGGTGAAGCGGTGTTCCCTCGAGGAACTCCATCACGATGAACGGCTCGCCGTCGGCCTCGCCGATTTCGTGAATCCTGCAAATGTTCGGATGCGAGAGGTGGGACGCGTGCTGCGCCTCACGAGTCAACCGCCGGCTGGCGCTCTGATCGCCCGCCGTCGTCGCGACCCTCTTGAGGGCGACGATGCGCTCGAGGATCGTGTGGCGCGCACGATAGACCTCGCCCATGCCGCCGGCGGAAATGAACCCGACGATCTCGTAAGGGCCGAGCCGCACTCCTGGAGCGAGCCGCGGCGCCGTGGCCTCCTCGGGCGCGCTGCATTCGCGCGCGAGCAGCGCGTAGGCCGGCGTCTCGCAGAAGCTCGACGCCGCCTGCTCGCTGGCCAGGAGTGCTCGCACCTCGCCGGCGAGCGTCACGTCCGAGCCGCAGATAGACGCGACGTACTCCTCCCGCTCCTCCTCCGGACGGTCGAGCGCGGCGAGGAAGACGGTCTTCAGCCGGTTCCAGCGGTCCGCGCGATCAGGGCCCGCGTTTCCCGTGATTTCTCGCTCGACACTGAGCGGCGGGGCGCCGATTCGGCTGTCCATGGCCCACCAGTATAGGCGGGGCGCCGCACGCGGCAATACGCCGTTCCCCCATGCTGGCCCCGGAAGTCGCAGATTCTCGCGTCTGGGAGGGGGAATCCGCTGACCCGAGCTCAAGGAGCCAACCATGCCCACGTCCCGCACCCATCCGAACCGCCTCCGGGGAACTGTCCCCGCCCTCCTCGCCGCCACGGCCCTCTTCGCCTGCACCGACGCCAATCCCATCGAACCCGCCGCAAGAGAACCGGGCACCCCGCTGGCGAACCACCGTACGGCTGGGCCCCCGGCGAGCGTCGTCTTCCACAGCTCGCGCGAGGGCGGACCGTCGAAGATCTACGTCATGGATCCCGATGGCGGTGGACAGCGCAGTATCACGAGCGGCCCCGGCGCCGACGTATGGCCCGACATCTCGACCAACGGCCGCTACATCGCGTTCGGGTCGAACCGCACCGGCAACAACGAAATCTGGCTGCTCGAGCTCGCGAGTGGCGCGCTTACGAACCTCAGCAACAGCACCGCCGCCGACAACTGGCCGCGCTTCTCCCCGAACGGCCAGCAGATCGCCTTTCACAGCAATCGCGACGGCAACTTCAACCTCTACGTCGTGAACCTCGACGGCAGCGGGCTGCGCCGGGTGACGAACGATCCGGCGCTCGACCAGTGGCCCGATTGGTCGCCGACCGGGAAGCAGCTCGCCTTCCGTCGCGGGATGGACGTCTACGTCGTCGACGTGCAGGGCGAGGAACAGAACGTCCGCCAGCTCACCTTCCTTCCCGCGACCCTCGATCAGATGCCGGTCTGGTCCCCTAACGGCAAGTACCTCGCGTTCATGAGTGCGCGCGAGGGTTATGCGTCAGTCTTCCTCATGACCGACGAGGGCGATACACCCGAGCATCCGGCGATCAACCTCACGCCGAAGGATCCCGCCGATCCCAATGCCGCGTGGGTGAGCCGCGCGCCGGCGTGGTCGATGAACGGCCGGCAGATCTACTTCATGTCGCAGCGGCCGAGCACGGACGGGGACGTGGAGATCTTCGTGATGAACGCCGACGGCAGCGAGGTCACGCGCTTGACGGACGCGCCGGGAGAGGACGGAGGGCCACAGACGCGGTAGGGCTGCCCCGACGAAGCGGCAGGCGCCTGGAACGCTTTTCGAAAATGCGAGCGCGTGGCGGAACTCGGCGATCCGCCGAGCCTGAGCTCGGGCGGAGATTCCTCAGGATCTCGTTCCGCCACCGAGCGCG
>DATKCP010000152.1:0-5675 GCA_035513115.1 Candidatus Limnocylindria bacterium
CTTGCTAGTTCGTCAGCTCCGCCTTCAGCGATGCGAGGAGCAGACGGCGCTGCAGCCGCAGCGCCTCGGGGACGGTCCCGCCGATCTTCTCGAACCAGTCGGCGTGCGCCTCGAGCTCCTTGGTCCACTCGTCCGGTCGAACGCGCAGTGCGGCCTCGATCGCTTCGGGGCTCGCATCGATGCCGCGGAGATCCAGGTCGCCAAGACGCGGTGTGTAGCCGATCGGCGTCTCCAGCGCGCCGCCTCGGCCCGCGCAGCGGTCGATGATCCACTTGAGGACGCGCATGTTTTGCCCGAACCCCGGCCAGAGATACTTGCCGCCGTCGTCCTTCCGGAACCAGTTCACGAGAAAGATCTTTGGCGGATGCGTCATGCGCCCGAACATCGAGAGCCAGTGCGCGAAGTACGCGCCTGCGTCGTAGCCGATGAACGCGAGCATGGCCATCGGGTCGCGGCGGATGCGGCCGACGGCGCCGGTGATGGCCGCGGTCGTCTCCGCGCCGGCGGTCGCGCCGAGATAGACGCCGTGCGCCCAGTTGAAGGACTCGAGCGCGAGCGGGACGGTCGTCGAGCGGCGGCCGCCGAATAGGATCGCCGAGATCGGGACGCCGCGAGGGTCCTTGGCGTAGCGCGAGAGCGCGGTGTTGTTGTCCATCGGTGCGGTGAAGCGGCTGTTCGGATGCGCGGCCGGCTCCTTCGCCCCGCGTTTCCACGGGCGTCCGCGCCAGTCGAAGAGGTCTGTCTCCGGCCCGTCCATGCCCTCCCACCAGACGTCCTGGTCCGGCGTGAGCGCGACGTTCGTGAAGATGCAGTCGTGCTCGAGCATGCGCATCGCGTTCGGATTGGTGTGGTAGTTGGTCCCTGGCGCGACGCCGAAGAACCCGAACTCCGGGTTCACCGCGTAGAGGCGTCCGTCGTCGCCGACGCGCATCCAGGCGATGTCGTCGCCGATCGTCCGGAGCTTCCAGCCCGCGAACTCGGGCGGCGGCACGAGCATGGCGAGGTTGGTCTTGCCGGACGCGCTCGGGAACGCGCCGGCGATGAAGTGCGTCTCGCCCTCGGGACTCTCGGCCTCGAGCAGCATCATGTGCTCCGCCAGCCAGCCCTCCTGCTTCGCCCGATAGCTCGCGATCCGCAGGGCGAGGCACTTCTTGCCGAGCAGCGCGTTGCCGCCGTACCCCGAGCCGACCGACCAGATGGCGTTGTCCTGCGGGAAGTGCGTGATGTAGCGGCGGCCGGGGTCACAGTCGGCGACCGAGTGGAGTCCGCGGTTGAAGTCGTTCGAGTCGCCAAGCCGGTCGAGCGCGACCTTGCCCATCCTCGACATGATCCGCATGTTCAGCGCGACGTAGATCGAATCCGTCAGCTCGACGCCGAGCATCGCGAAGGGCGAATCCGGCGAGCCCATGAGGTAGGGGACCACGAACATCGTGCGGCCCTTCATCGCGCCGTCGTAGATCGCCGCCAGCTTGCGGCGCGCCTCCTCCGGATCCATCCAGTTGTTCGTCGCGCCGGCCTCCGCCTTGGTCGGCGTGCATACGAAGGTGAGCTCCTCGGTCCGCGCCACGTCGTTCGGATCCGAGCGCGAGTAGTAGGAGCGTGGCCGCTTCCCGGGGTTCAGCGGGATGAGCACACCTTCCGCGACGGCCTCCGCGGTGAGGAGCTTGGCCTCCTCGTCCGTGCCGTCGCACCAGTAGACGCGGTCGGGCTTGCACATGCGCGCCATCTCCTCCACCCAGGACAGCAGATGGCGGTTCATGGTCGGGGCTTCCTTGACGATGAGCATCGGGCTTTCCGATTCTAGGTTGCGCGGGGCGACGACAAGATTCGGGCGACGATCACCGCGACGGTCGCCGTCAGCGGCAGCGCGAGCGCGACCTGCACGAGCATGGGAAGCAGCGGATCGGTGTCGTACAGCACGCCGGAGAGCAGACCACCCGTGCCGAAGCCGAGCGCGAAGACGAGCTGGAAGCCCGAGTACCCGAGCGCCGCGCGCGCCGGTGGCAGGACGCGTTCGAGCGCTCCGGCGAGCACGGGGTTCGGCGCCGTCTGCGCGCCGAGCAGGAACGATCCGAGCGCGAGCAGCACCTCCGACCGACCCGAGAGCGCGATCGTCCCGGCGCCGAGGGTGAGCACGGCCCCCGCGCCGATGACCGCGGGCACCGGACCGAATCGATCGGCGATCCGGCCGTTCACCGCCGAGAAGAGCGCCGCACCGAGAGCGACCAGACCGACGTACACGCCGACGCGTTCCAGAGGTACGGCCGCTACGTCGCGCACGTACACCGGGAAGAGCGGGTTCACGATCGTGGTGATCAGCGCGGCGAGGGGCGTGATCGCGATCAGCGTCCAGAACGAGCGGGGCAGCGGCGGCCTCCCGGGTACGTGCGCGACCGGCCGCGTGCGCGAGAGGCGGAACGTGAGCGCCGACGACAACATGAACGCCACGGTCGCGATCGCGATCCCACCGCGCAATCCGACGAGTGCGCCGATCGATCCCGCTAACGGCGCGGCCAGGATGGTGCCGAAGAAGAACGCTCCGTAGACCATCCCCAGCTCGCTCGAGAGGCGCGAACGCGGCGTCAGCGCAGCGAGGTGCGCACTCATCAGCGGCAGCGCGGCGCTTCCGATCCAGTAGAGCGATGAGCCGATGAACGCGCCGCGCCAGTCGGTGAGCGGGAGGAACGCCGCCGCTCCGATCGTCGACGTGAGCCACACGCCGATGAGCAGTGGCCGGCGGCCGAAGCGGTCAGCCGCAAGGCCGATCGGGATGAAGCTGGCCGCGGCGATGACGTTGCCAACGCCGAACACCAGGCCGATGTCGGTGGGCGTGGCGCCGAGATCTCGGAGGTACAGCGGAAAGAGCGTGCCCAAGAGACCGAATCCGATGCCCCAGAGGACCTGAGCACCGGTGAGAGTGGTGGCTTCTTTGCTGAGGCCTAGGACGCGCGCCCCTTCACCACACCCGCTTTGCGTCGCTCCTCGAATTCGGCGCGCGCCCGCTGCAGGACGGTGGGATCGGTGAGCACGTCGAGCGCCGTGAGCGCGAGCGCCTTCGCCGCGACGAGCGCGTTGTCGAGCGCGCCCGGCGTGACCGCGAGATCGCGGAACGCGATCGAGTGGCCGGGCACCCCTTCGGGCGCGATCGCGATGTACGGATGGATCGCGGGGAGCACCTGCATGACGTTCCCCATGTCCGTCGAGCCCACGCGCTCGTCGTCCCGCGCCTCGAACACCTGCATACCGAGACTTTTCATGTGCTGCGCCCAGCGGTCCGCCATGGGTGTCGAGAAGACCATGTTCTCGTAGCCCGCATTCTCGTGGACCGTCACCTTGACGCGCGTTCCCGTGGCGGTCGCGGCCCCCTCCGCGCAGGCGATGAAGCGTTTCAGAACGTCCTGCTGGTAGCGGCGGTCGAGCGCGCGCACGCTGAAGCGGCCAACGGTGTGGTCGGGGATCACGTTCGCGGCGCTGCCGCCGTTCGTGATGATGCCGTGGATCCGCGCGTCCGGACGGAGCTGCTGCCGCATCGCGTTCACGCTGTTGAACAGCTGGATGAGGCCGTCGAGCGCGTTGATGCCCTGATCCGGCTGCGACGCGGCGTGCGCGGCCCTTCCGAAGTACTCCACGAGCACGCGATTCGACGCCAGCGAGTGACGACCCGCGAGGCTCCGACCGGTCGTGGGGTGGATCATCATGGCCGCGTCCACGTCGTCGAATCCGCCGGCGCGCAGGAGCGCGACCTTGCCGCCGCCACCCTCTTCAGCGGGAGCGCCGATCGCGGCCACCGATCCCGCGACCTCGCCGATCACTTCGCTCACGCCGACAGCCGCGGCCGTTCCGATCATGGCGATGAGGTTGTGTCCGCAGCCGTGGCCGAGCTCCGCCAGAGCGTCGTACTCGGCGAGGATCGCGACGCGCGGTCCGCCGGGGCGGCCCGATGCGTCGCCGCGATACGATGTCTCGATGCCGCGGTAGCCGCGCTGCACCTTGAGACCCTGGCTCTCGAGGAAGTCGGAGAGCCGCGCGGCCGCCAGCCGCTCCTCGTACGCGGTCTCCGGATTCGCATGGATCGCGCGCGACAGCTCGAACAGGGCCTCGCGGCGCTGGTCGATCGCGTTCAGCGCGCGCTTCCGCAGCGCGGCAACATCGGGCACGTGCGCGATGCTATCCAGCGGGCGCCGTCGGTGCCGCCTGATGGCCGGCGATCATCGCAAGGATGATGCGGTCGAGCGCGCGATCGGCCTCCTCGAACAGGAACGAGGCCTGGGCGGATTCGAGCGACCTGCGCCGCGCGACGTGCGCGATCTCCGCCATGAAACGAGCGCGAAAGTAGAGGAAGGCCTGCGTCGCCTCGCCCAGCGATAGACCGGCCCGCTTCGCCTCGACGCCGTACTCGCGGCCCAGGGACTCGGCCTGCGTGAGGTATCGCTCCTGCCCCGCGCGCCGCGCGGTGTCGAGATGACCGAGGAGCAGATCGCTCATGCGGACCCCGCGCTCGCGGAACCATCGCAGCGAGTTCTCGTCGAAGCGCGTGTGCCAGTCCTGATCGCTGACGTCGGTGCGCACGCGCCTCCGGAACTCGGCGGCGACCTTGTCGGGCGTCTCGCCCATCGCCGTCAGGGAGGGTCGCTTGGCCGCGCGCGGTCGTGGCAGCAGCGCGTCGATCGCGGAGCGAAGGAACCGGCGATGCCCGCCCGGGGTGGTGAATACCTCGACCTTGCCGCTGTCGGCCCAGCGGCGAAGTGTGTCCGGGTCCACGCCGAGCACCCGGCTGGCCTCGCCGAGCGTCAGCCAGTCGCCACGCTTGCCGGAAGCGGTCTGAGCGGGAATGCCGTAAATCTAGGCGAATCTGCCCGCGTGCGCGACCTCTCGACGCGCGCCGATCGCGAAAGCAGGGAGCGGTCCGGCACGGCGCTTGCGAGCGTCTTTAGCGACCTAGCGAGAGGACCCATGCGAGAGGAGGTTCCAAATGGGACAAGTCAACGTCAATCCGAGCGGATCGTCGGACGGCGGCTTCGGTGCCGGAATGATCATCGGCATCATCCTGCTGATCCTCATCGTCCTCGTTCTCATCTTCTACGCCGGTCCGCAGATCTTCGGCCCCGGCACGGCGCCCCGTTCACTCATCGACTCACTCGGCACCGCAGTTCTCGCCTGACCACCGCGCGGCGCCGGATGACCTCCGGCGCCGCGCGTCATGCTCCGCCATCCAGCCGCGCGTTCGCCTGCTCCATCTAGCGCGGTCTGACCACGGGTCAGCGTCAGGAAGCGGATGGCACAGCACCTGCTCGTCTTCTTTTCAGCGTCCGAAAGGACGACTACATCGCGGGAGGACCTTCGATGCAGGAGAAGAACCCGAACCTCGGAGACGACCAGAAGAAGAAGCAAGGCGAATGGCCCGAGACCGGCAAGCAGGGTGGCCAGGACAAGGGTGACATGGGCAAGAAGGGCGGGGACATCGGTGGTGGCCAGGGCGGCCAGCAGAAGCCCCGCGAAGGCGGCGAGACCGGAGAGGTCGGCCGCTAGTGCATGAGCCCGGACTCCCACCGCGCCCGGGCGAGCCGATCCCCGGTGACGCAGGCAAGAAGGGCGGCGACCAGCCGGAGCGTCCGGAGGGGCCGACCGACGTCCCGCGTCAGAAGCCCGGCGTGGAGAAGGGTCCGCCTCCAGGA
>DATKCP010000153.1:0-12289 GCA_035513115.1 Candidatus Limnocylindria bacterium
GTGATCGGTTCCTCGAGCTCGAGCAGGTGCACGATCATGCGCTGCACCGCGCGCTTGTCCGCGCCGCCGCTTCCCGTGACGGACTGCTTGACCTCCTGCGGTGTGTACTCCGCGATGGCCAGTCCCGCACGAGCGCCGCACACGAGCGCGACACCGCGCGCTTCCGCGACGGCCATGGCGGTCTTCGCGTTCCTGTTGAAGTACAGGCGCTCGAGCGCCAGGAACGCGGGGCTGTGCGCGACGATCAACGCGTCGATGGCATTGGCGATCGCAAGCAGCCTCTCCGCGGCGCTGCCGTACCGCGGCGCGTCCACGAGGCCGTGATCGAGAAGCCGCGGCGGATCGGTGCTCAGCTCCAGGAGGGCGTAGCCCATTCCGGTCGTGCCCGGATCGATGCCGAGCACCGTGCTCCGGTTAGGCGTGCTGCAGGACCTCGTCCGGCACGTCGAAGTTCGCGTGGACCTTCTGAACGTCGTCCAGCTCCTCGAGATCCTCGACGAGACGGAGCACCTTCCGGGCCTGGTCACCGTCGACGCGCACCGTCGTCGTGGGCCGCATCGAGATCTCGGCCGACGCGACCGCGATGCCGGCCTTCTCGAGGGCGGACTTCACTTTCTCGAACGAACCCGGTGTCGTATAGGCGGTGACCAGGCTGCCGTCGGTCTCGACGTCCTCCGCACCGGAGTCGATCGCGACGAGCGACACGTCGTCCGGGGAGCGCTTGCCGGCGTCGATCTCGATGATGCCCTTCTGCTCGAAGAGCCACTGCACCGAGCCCGACTCCCCCAGCTTGCCGCCGCTCTTCGCGAACGCTGCGCGGACCTCCGACGCGGTGCGGTTGCGATTGTCCGTGGCGGCCTCGACCATCACCGACACACCGCCAGGCGCGTAGCCCTCGTAGACGATGCTCTCGAGCGCGGCCCCGTCCCCGCCACCGGTCGCGCGCTCGATCGCGCGCTGGATGTTCGCGTGCGGCATGTTCACCGCACGGGCGCGATCGATCGCCAGCCGAAGACGGAAGTTCGCCTCCGGATCGGACCCGCCCTCACGCGCGGCGAGCATGATCTCGCGCGTCATCTTGGTGAAGACGACGCCCCGCTTGACGTCCGCCGCGCCCTTCTGGCGCTTGATCTGACTCCACTTTGAATGTCCGGACATCGCGCCGAATACTATCAACGCACACGCACTGGGGAGAGCGACATTGGCCCTCATACAACCCGAGAAGATCCGCAACGTGGCGGTCGTGGGGCACGGCGGATCTGGGAAGACGACCCTCGTCGAGAGCCTGCTCCACGCCGTGGGCGCCACGAACCGCCTGGGCAAGGTGGATGACGCGACCAGCATTCTGGACACGGATCCCGAAGAACAGAAACGCCGCATTACCATCAACATCGCCCTCGCCTCGTTCACGCACGAGGGCACGAAGATCAACCTCCTGGACACCCCCGGCTTCCTCGATTTCGCGGGCGACCAGCACGCCGCGCTGCGCGTCGCAGACGCCGCGCTCGTCGTCGTGGACGCCTCGGCGGGCATCCAGGTGGGCACGCAGCTCGTGTGGGCCGAGCTCGACGCGCACAAGACCCCGCGCGTCGTGGTCATCAGCCGGCTCGACCGTGAGAACGCCGACTTTGAGCAGGTCCTGGCGGCGCTGCGCGAGGCGTACGGCATCCGCGTCGTCCCGCTGCACGTGCCGGTCGGCGAGCACCAGGGCATGAGCGCAACGATCGACCTGCTCCACGGCCAGGTCCTGAAGGGGCCGAAGGAGCCCATCGCCGAGATCGACAAAGCGCAGGCCGAGCAGATCGGTCAGTTCCGGCAGCAGCTCGTCGAGGCGATCGTTGAAACGAACGAGGATCTGCTGACGCGCTATCTCGAAGGCAAGGAGATGTCGTACGACGAGCTGCGCGATGCTCTGCATGCCGCGGTGCGCGAGGGAACGGTCATCCCGGTCGTGGCGACGTCGTCATCGAAGAACGTCGGGTACACCGCCCTCCTCAACACGATCCGCGAGATGCTCCCCTCGCCCGCCGAAGACACGTCGGTCATCGGGAAGTCGCCCGCGGGCGAGGAGACGGCGCGCAAGACCGACCCGGCTGAGAAGTTCTCCGCTTTCGTGTTCAAGACCCTCGCGGACCCCTTCGTTGGAAAGCTGAGCTACGTCCGCGTGTATTCGGGCACGCTGCATCACAACTCACAGGTGTACGACGCCACCAAGGGCGAGACCGAGCGCGTGGGCCAGATCTTCTTCCTGCGCGGCAAGGAGCAGGAGATCGCCGCCGAGGTCGGGGCGGGCGACATCTGCGCCATTCCGAAGCTCACCGCCACCTCCACCAACGCGACGCTCACCGACAAGGACGCGCCGATCCTCTACGACCCGATCGCCTTCCCGCCGCCGTCCTTCTCCGTGGCGATCGATCCGGCGAGCAAGGCCGACCTCGACAAGATGTCCACCGCGCTCCACAAGCTCATCGACGAAGACCCATCGCTCCACGTGCGCCGCGACGACGCGACCCACGAGACGATCCTGTCGGCGGTCGGCGAGTCAGGCATCGACGTCGCGGTGCACCGGCTCAAGGAGAAGTTCGGCGTCCAGGTCGAGATGCGAACCCCACGCGTGCCCTACCGGGAGTCGATTCGAACGAAAGCGCAGGCGCAGGGCCGGTACAAGCGCCAGACCGGCGGCCACGGCCAATTCGGTGATGCCTGGCTCGAGGTCGAGCCGCTCCAGCCCGGGTCGGGCGTGGTGTTCGAGACGCGCATCGTCGGCGGATCGGTCCCGCGCAACTTCTGGCCGGCGGTCGAGAAGGGCATCCGCGAGCAGGCCGTGAAGGGCGTGATCGCGGGCTACCCGCTGTCGGACTTCAAAGCGACGCTCTTCGACGGGTCGTTTCACCAGGTCGACTCGAGCGAGATGTCGTTCAAGATCGCTGGCTCCCTTGCGCTGCAGGCATGCGTAAAGGACGCCCAGCCGTATCTGCTCGAGCCGATCATGGACGTCGAAGTCGTCGTCCCCGAGGAGCAGATGGGCGACGTCCTCGCCGACCTCAACAGTCGCCGCGGCCGCGTGCTCGGCATGGACGGCGCCGGCGCCGGACATCAAAGCATCAAGGCACACGTGCCGGCCGCGGAGATCTTCCGGTACTCCACCGACCTGCGATCGATGACCGGCGGCCGCGGCACGTTCACCGCGACGCTGCTCGGGTACGAGCAGTGTCCATCACACATCGCGGAGAAGGTCATCGCCGCGCACGAAGAGAAGGCCGAAGAGGGCGCCACCGCCCGTTAGGTGATGTCGGCGACGATCCGGCGCGAGAAGTACGACAGCAGCCACTCGAGGAGCAGCGTGCCGCGGTTGCGGCCGCCGACGAGCTGCATGAGGTAGTTGGTCCGCCATACCGTCCACGCGGGCAGACCCGAGAGCACGATGTGGACGGGACCAGCGAACTCCGCGGCGGCACTGGTGCGGCCAAGCGCGACAAGGTCGCCCTTCCGTTTGTAGACGTACGGCTGCGGCGGCTCGCCGCGGACGAGCCGCGCGATGTTCGTCGCCGCAGCGGGCGCCTGGAGGACAGCGACCTGCGCGAGCATCGGCAGCGGCATTCCGTCCTGCTCGAAATGCGCGGCGTCGCCGAGTGCGAGGACATCGTCGCGTCCGCCGACGCGGAACGACGTGTCGACGATCAAACGCCCGTCCTTCGCGTGCGGCAAGGCGACGGCGGCGACGATCGGGTTGGTCTTGACGCCGCCTGCCCAGATGACGGTGTGGGCCGAGAGGGTGCTGCCGTCCTTCGTTCGCAGAGTGCCCTCCCCCACCTCGGAGACGAGCGTCTTCAGCATGGTTCGTACGCCCAGCTGGTCCAGGCGCCGCTGCGCAATGGCGGAGAGGCGCGGATCCATCGCGGGCACGACGCGATCGGCGCCGTCGATGACCGTGATGGACGGCTCGTGACGCACATCGATGTTCGGGTAGATACGGCGCAGCGTGTGATCCATGAGGTCGCGCATGGAGGCTGCCAGCTCTACGCCGACGGGGCCCGCGCCGACGATCGCGAACGACAGCAGGGCGCGCCGTCGCGCCGGGTCCTCGAGCAGCGCAGCGTCCTCGAAGGTGGAGAGGATGCGGTGGCGCACTGCTCGGCCGTCCTCGAGCCACTTGACCACCAAGGCGTGCTCTTTGACACCGGGTATGCCGAAGTCGTTGGTCACGCTTCCCGGAGCGATGACGACGTGGTCATATGGGACGTCGCCGTCCACGGTGCTCACCGACTTCCTCTCGACGTCGATCGCTTCCACCACGGTGCGCAGGAATCGAAATCCCGCTTTCGCGAGTGGCACCCGCAGCGGGTATGCGACCGCGTGCGGCGGAAGCTCGCCTGTCGCGACCTGATAGAGGAGCGGCGTGAAGAGCGAATAGTTGGAGCGGTCGATCAGCGTGACGTCCGCCTCCCCGCGCCGAAAGTGCTTCTCGAGGTGACGGATGAGATGCAGTCCGCCGAATCCTCCCCCAACGATGACGACGCGCTTGGTCACGCGAGCGGCCGCAGTCGCTGGCGAATTAGCTCGGTAACCTTAGGGACAGTGGTGCTGCTGGATATGTCGAACATGAGTTGGACTTTCTCGTCGTCACTCATCTCCAGGCGAAAGCCGTTTACCTCCAGAAACGTCAGAGTGACAACGGGCGCGAACAAGGGCCTCATCGAGCGATACGTACGCGATCTCGTTAGCGTCGGCCAGCGCTCCCTCCTCGATCGTCTTTCGCCAAGCGATCAAGAACGCTTCGATTCTGCGCGATTACCCGTCGCCCGGTCTCGATCATCTTTGGACGGATCTCAACCGGAGTTAGAACGACAACACCGCCGCGCACGGTCGCCTGCACGAGATCACCCTCGTGCAGATTTGCCGCGCCCAACGTGCCTTGATCGAGTGTCACGGCCAGACTGTTGCCTTGCCGGCGGATCTTGACGGCTGGCACTGATCGACCTCCTACCGGTATCTACCGTACCTACCGTACCTACCGTAATCACCGTACTCACCATCGTGCGCGGCGTCAATCCCCGGCATACGGTGCTTTCGCCTGGGCTGGAATCCGCCGGACCTGGAGCAGTGCAGCGAGCAGAGCTCCCGCAGCGAAGACGAGACCGATCGCAATCGCGAAGATGCTGCTGAAGAACCTCAGCGCGATCAATTCGACGGCGATCGAGGCGAACCGGATCGCCGTGTCGCCCAGCAAGCGCGCCGCCGCGCCACCTCTCCAGCATGTGAGCGCGTACCCGAGATTCACGGCGACCATCAAGGTCCACTCGGCGTAGCTACGCAGTGGCTCCGGGGCGGTCGACGCTGCAATCGTCGACGCGATGACGACCGCCTGCGCGGCCAGGAGAGGTCGGAGCGCAAGATCCCTGCGTTCATTGCGTGTGGCAAGCACCGCGGCCACGATGACAAGCGCCGCGACGTCGACAGCGATCCACAGGACCGCGAACGAACTCATGACGGCGAGCTCGTCGACCGTTCCCCTTCGACACGATCGAGTTCCTCGAGGTAGGCGCGCGTGACGGGGTCGTCGGCGTCGAGCGTACGCGCGTACTCGAGCCGCTCGCGCGCCGCCGCGAAGTCACCCGCCCGCAGCTGCGCGAAGCCGGCGTCCGCGAGGTACGCGGCCTCGGACGGCCGCAGCGCGGCCGCGCGCTCCAGCGCCCCCACCGCCTGCTCGACGTCGTCCGCCATGAGAAGTGCCACGCCGAGCTCGTGCAGCGCGTCGGGGTGCTCCGGCCAGAGCTCCAGAACGCGCGCGTATGACGTGAGGGCGGCCTGCGCATCGCCACGATGGCGAGCCAGCAGACCGAGACCGAAGTGCGCCTCCCAGAGATCGGGCTCGACGCCGAGTGCGGCGTCGAAGGCGGACTTCGCCTCCGCGAAGCGCGTGGCATCCCCCTCGACGGCGCCCTTACCCGCGGTCTCGAGTGCTCGTTCGAGATCGGGATGGTGTAACCCGAAGCGGAGCCGACGCGCCTGTCCCGCGATCTCGCCGCTCTTCTCGATCTTGAGCAGTGTGTCGAGCTCGCGTCCCGCGCGTTCCCTGTCTCCCGTCTCGTACGCGGCGCGCGCGAGGTTGAGCCGGACGATCACGGGGCCCCGCGCGACTACAGCTGCCTCGTAGCGCGGGATTGCCTCCGCGCTGTCACCGCGTGCGTGTAGCGCCGCCGCATAGGACGCGTGGAGCTCCCATCCCGCGGCTCCGGCCGCGACCGCGCGCTCGAATGCCGCGCGTCCCGTTTCGAGATCACCCCGCTGGAGGGCGATGATCGCGGTGAGCTCCTGCGCGGTGGCGTAAGCCTCGCTCGTGGCCCTGATACGGCGCAGGTGCGCGAACGCGGGGCCGCTCGCGCCGGCGTTCGCGTAGAGCTCGGCCAGCCGGACGATCTCGGCGTCGGGCAGGGGGCGGACAGCGTGGGCATGCTCGAAGGCGACGATCGCCTCGTTGACGTGGCCGCCCTCCGCGCGAAGCTTGCCGAGGATGAAGTGCGCGCGCCACGAGCGAGGCTTCAGCACGGTGAGGTCCTCGAGGGCGCGAACCTGGCGGACGTCGTCGTCCCGCTCGAGCGACTCGGCTGAGAGGACGAGCACCCGCTCCTCGGCGGCGGCGCACTCGGTGTCCGCACTGACCGCCGCAAGATACCGCTCCAGCGCGCGCCCGATCGCCTCCTCCGCGCCGGCGGGGTCGCTCTGACGCACGAGCGTCGCGGTGACCTCTTCGTCCATGCCCTCGAGCAGCGCCGCGTACGCGGTCTCGTTCGCCGCGGCGGGCGCGTCCGCGCCGTCCGCCGCGCCGACCGCTCGCGCCAACCAGCGGCCGAGGGCGGGCTCGGCCGTCGCGAGCGTGCCGGCAGCGATCGCGATGGACCGCGTCGCGCGGACCGTTCCGGACGCGACGTCGACGAGCGTCGCCTCGAGCCTCCGAGTGCCGCCGTCCTCGCGATAGGTGCCCGTCAGCGCGTACGTCGCTCCGAGCGACCGGCCGTACTCGGCGGCCAGGCCGGCCTCGGGAGACGATCCGAAGACGAGATATCCCGCGTCGCTCGTGGCCTCGGGCATCGCCACCAGGAACACCGGTCGCACGTCGACGGCCTCACTGCGTGAGAAGCGCTCCACCAGCCGGGCCGCCAGCTGGCGTGCCCAGGCTCCCGCGCGCGGCGTCGTCCCGCGCGCGCCGAACGGGATGACGGCGACGATGGGACGACCACCGGGGGGCTCCGCCCCCCGAGAACCCCCCGTCATTTGCGAACTAGCGCCAGCGGATGCGCGCGTATTGACGTTTGCCGATCTTGATCACGGGTTCAGTTGTCGTTGGCACCATCGTCTCCAGACTGGCCTTCGATCCATCCACGCTGACGCCGCCCTGCCCCACGAGCCGCAGCGCGTCGCTGCGGCTGCTGGCGAGCGGTGGCTTCGAGCGGCGCAACACGTCAACGATGTTGAGCTCGCTCTGCCCATCCTTCTCGATCTCGACCGTCGCCATCTCGTCGGGCTGCGCGCCCTCCTTGAACTGCCTGCCGAAGGCCACCTTCGCCTCATCCGCCGCCGCCGCCGAGTGGAGCTCACTGGTGATCTGCCAGGCGAGACGCTCCTTGGCCTCCTTTGGGTGTAGATCCTTGTTACCGATCGCGCCGAGGATCTTGTTGACCTCTTTGCGCGGCATCTCCGTCGCCCACTCGAAGTAGTGGGGCATGAGCTTGTCCTCGATCGACATCACCTTCCCGTAGACCTCGTTCGGCGCATCGGTGAGCCATATGCCGGTCTTGGGTTTCGACTTGCTCATCTTCTCGCCGTCGAGGCCCTCGAGCAGGTGGTTGATGAGGAGGTTCTGCGGCCGCTGCCCGAGCTGCTCCTGAAGCTCGCGTCCGGCGAGGATGTTGAAGAGCTGATCGGTGCCACCGACCTCGACGTCGGACTCGATCGCGACCGAGTCGTAGGCCTGAAGCAGCGGGTACAGAAGGTCCTTGATCGGGATCGGCGTTTTCTTCTCCAGACGCTTGCGAAACTCCTCGCGCTGGAGCATCTGCTGCGTGGTGAAACGCGAGGCGAGGTCGATGACATCCTTCAGCCCGAACTTCCCGAACCACTCGGACTGGAGGACGACGCGCGTCCCCTCGCGCGGGACGATGAGATGGAACTGCTCGATGTAGGTCTCGGCGTTCTTCATGACCCTGTCGTGCGACATGGTCGGCCGCGTCTCGTCCTTGTCGGTGGGATCGCCGATCTGCGTGGTCCAGTCGCCGACGATGAGCACGATCTCGTGGCCCCACTGCGCGAGCTTGCGCAGCTTCCGCAGGGGCACAGCGTGGCCAAGATGGAGATTCGGGTGCGTCGGGTCGAAGCCCTGCTTGATACGCAGCTGACGGTCCCCGGCGCGCAGGCTGGCGGCGAGGTCCTCGCGAACGATCACCTCGGCCATCCCACGGGTCAGGAACTCGTCGAGCTCGGCGTCACCGGGGCGCGTGGGCACCACAGACAGGATATCGGCCAAGCCGAGGCCTTAGCATTGAGACATCGCGCGCAGTAAGACGACACGCGACCACGCCCTTGGGCGGGGACCGTATCGCCAGTTGCGGCGCCGCGGTGGGGGCGGCATTCGCGGCAGGCTCGCGGTTCTGCCCTCGGTCCTGCTCGCGCTGGTCATCGCAGGCATCGCGCTCGCCGGTTTTGGCGCGGTGGCCACGTACGCGTTGTTCGCCGCGGAGCTGCCATCCCCGGAAGACCTTGCTCGGGACCCCCTCGCCCAGACGACCAACGTCTACGACCGCGACGGCAAGACGCTCCTGTACCAGTTCGAGGTCGAGCGCCGTGAGGTCGTTCCCCTCAGCGCCGTGCCCCAGGTGGCCATCGACGCCACCATCGCCGCGGAGGACAAGTCCTTCTGGACCAATCCCGGCGTCGACATCTTCAGCATCGCGCGCGCGGTGCGCGACGACCTGCTCAACCAGGAGGTCGTGAGCGGCGCCTCGACGATCACCCAGCAGCTCGTGAAGCAGCGGATCGTCGGCGGCGAAGTGAGCGTCACACGCAAGATCAAGGAGGCGATCCTCGCCATCCAGGTCACGCGCACGTACTCGAAGGAGCAGATCCTCGAGCTCTACTTCAATCAGATCTACTACGGCAATCAGGCTTACGGGATCAAAGCCGCGGCGCAGACGTACTTCGGGAAGGCGGACCTCTCGACGCTGACTGTCGCGGAGTCGGCGCTCCTCGCGGGTCTCCCGCAGTCGCCCTCGGTGCTCGATCCGTCGAAGCCGAACAACGTCGAGCGCGCCAAGGAGCGGCGCCTCTACGTGCTCGACCAGATGGTCGACTTCGGCGCCATCACCGAGTCCCAGCGCGATTCCGCCGACGCGGAACCGATCACGGTGGCCGGGCCCCAGGTGACGACGATCACGGCACCCCACTTCGTCTTCCAGGTGCGGAACCAGCTCACGCAGATCCTGGGCGGCGACGAGTCGGCGGTCACGCGCGGCGGGTTCAGGGTCACGACGACGCTCGACACCAAGACGCAGGAGATCGCCGAGCGCCAGGTGCGCGAGTGGGTGGGGCGTCTGCAGGACCGCAACGTCTGGAACGCCGCGCTGGTGTCGATCGACCCGCGGAACGGCGAGATCCTCGCGTACGTCGGCTCGGTGGACTACTACAACCGTGAAGATCCGCGCGTGCAAGGCCAGTACGACGTCGCGGGCATCGGCGAACGCCAGCCCGGCTCCGCGTTCAAGATGTTCAACTACGTCACCGCTCTCAAGAAGGGCGCGACCGCCGCGACTGTGGTCGTCGACTCCCGCACCGATTTCACCGGGCGGGCCGACCCGACACGCATGAGTCCCGCGGCCTGCGGCTACTGCCCCGAGAACGCGGATCTCCAGTACCACGGGCCGGTGACGTTGCGGCAGGCGATCCGCGAGTCGCGGAACGTGCCGGCGGTGAAATTCCTGGACCAGTACAGCGGCATCCCGGACACGATCCAGACGGCCCGCGAGATGGGCATCACCGCGAACATGGATCCCGCGCAGCTCGGCCTTGCGTTCACGCTGGGCGCCAAGGAGGTCAAGCTCGTCGATATGGCCAGCTCGTACGGCGTGCTGGCGAACATGGGCGTGCGCATCGCGCCGACGTACGTGCTCAAGGTCGAGGACAGCCAGGGCAAGGTCGTCTGGGAGCACAAGGATTACGAGCAGCGCCGCGTGCTCGACGCCGGGGTCGCATGGCTGATGACCGACATCCTCAAGGAGACCACGCAGCCGTCGCGCAACTTCATCTTCGGCAGCTGGACGAACATCGGCCGCCCTGCGGCGCTCAAGACCGGCACCACGGATAACCTCAAGGATGTCTACAGCGTCGGGTATGTGCCCACCCTGGTCACCGGTGTGTGGATGGGCAACGCGAACGGCGACTCGATGAGCTCGCGCGACTTCTCGAGCGCGATGGGACCCGGCCAGCTGTGGCGCGACTACATGCGGGAGGTGCTCGACGGCGAGCCTGCCGTCGATTGGGAGCGGCCCGCCAACATCGTTCAGGCGAGCGTCGTCGTCGCCCCCGGCGCGTTCGGCGGGTACGGATCAGGTCTCCTTCCCTCCAACCTGTCGCCGTTCTCGAGCACCGAGTTGTTCGTGCGCGGCACAGTCCCGACCCAGGCCGACAACTGGTGGGTCGAGGGCTGTCCGGATCCGGACGGGACGAGGAGGGTCGCGCTGAAGCTGCAGGAACGCGCGCCGGGGAACGTGTGGCAGAAGTACACCGACCACTGGATCAAGGGCGCCAATGCCGGCACGTACAGCTACGGCCGCTACAGCTGGAACCTCATCAGCTCGGAACCGTGCCCCACCCCGTCGCCTTCGCCATCGCCCTCACCATCGCCGTCACCTTCGCCGTCGCCGGCGTTCAGCCCGAGCCCGACGGTGACACCGAGCGGGACGCCCTTCGTCGTTCCGTCGCTCACGCTGCCGCCGTTCCCGTCGGGCCGCACCGTCGCCCCCAGCCCCACCAGCACTCCGTGACCTCCGCCTTCCTTCGTCACCTCACGGCTGCGAGTCAGTGACGCGACGCGTCGGCGCGATCGTGGCGTGCGTCGACGCGACCGGTCGTGTGCTCCTGGTCCGTCAGCGCGGTGGCCCCTTCGCCGGCGCGTGGCTGTTGCCCGGTGGCGGTGTCGAGGATGGCGAGTCGCCCGAGGACGCCGTGCGCCGCGAGGCGCGTGAGGAGACAGGCTGCGAGCTCACGCAGCTCGCACACGTCGCGACGTATGAGGTCGACGAGAGCACCGAGGACTTTCGCGCGCTCGTGCATCTCTACCGCGGCATGGCCGTGGGGGACGCGCGCGCCGAAGAGGGTTCGGCGGTGCGCTGGTCCGCGCCGGATGGATCCGGCTATCACGCGGCCCTGCGACGCGAGCTTGCGGACGCGGGTCTGCGCACAGAGGACGACGAACGTCTCGCGGGCGCTCTGTCGGCGACGAACGTGACGATGCGTCGCGTCGATCGAGGACCGAGGTGCGGAGCGTGACGATGACGGGTCGGAATATCACGATGCGGCGCGCGCCGGCGCTCAAGTGCTCGCTCACCGGTACGGCTTCGACCGCTCTCAGTACGTCGAATCGTCGAGTTCGCTAGCGAATTCGCGCCCAGATACCCGCTTGACGCGCCTTTGACACTCGAGGGCCCTATCGCCCGCTACCCGGACGCGCACCCGGTCCGTTAATCCCGATGCACATCGCAGGACGTGTGGGCGGCCTGCGGTACACCGGGAGGAGACTCAGTGAGGCGGACCAAGCGTGGCGCGGTCATCGCGTCGTGCATCGCCCTCTGTGTGGCCATGGTCCTTGCCGCGAACGGAGCACCCGTCGCAGCGAAGGTCCAGGCGCCCGTGCAGGCGCGGCTCCAGCCCGCCGCAATCCTCACCGTGATCTCAGGGAGTGTGCTCGCGCGGTTCGGGGCGGCCGGCTTCTCGACCGCGTTGGACGGCACCGTGCTCTACGTGGGCACCACGATCCGCACGAGCGCCGACTCGCGCGCGGTGATCACGCTCTTCGAAGGCTCGACCGTCGAGCTCGAGCCCGCGAGCGACATCACGATCGAGGCGGCGGACACGCGGGACGGAGCGACGATCGTACGGCTCGCGCAGACGCTCGGACGGAGCTGGCACGTGGTCACGCACCTCACGAACGCCGACTCCCGGTATGAAGTCAGAACTCCGGCCGCCACCGCTTCGGTCCGTGGCACGTCGTTCGAGGTCGCCGTCGAAGATGGTCTCA
>DATKCP010000154.1:0-6630 GCA_035513115.1 Candidatus Limnocylindria bacterium
GGCGAGCTGAACAAGCTGCTCTCGGCGCAGGACTATCGCGCGCACATCGGCGAGACGCCCGGCGCCGGCGGGGACTGACCTTGGGGAATAACCCCTACTCGCCCCACACCGAGGCGGACCGCGCCGAGATGCTGGCCCGCATCGGCGTGAAGGACATCGATGAGCTTCTGGGCGCGATCCCGAAGGACGCGCGTCATCCGAAGCTCGAGATCGCTCCGGGTCTTTCCGAGATGGAGGTGCAGACGCATCTCGAGCGGCTCGCGAAGATGAACACGACCGCCGGCGACGGCCCGTTCTTCATCGGCGGTGCGATCCAGCGCCGCTACATCCCCGCGGCCGTCACCGTTCTCGCGCTGCGTGGCGAGTTCCTCACGGCCTACACGCCGTACCAGCCCGAAGTGAGCCAGGGCACGCTCCAGGCCGTGTTCGAGTACCAGTCCCTCATGGCCGAGCTCCTCGCGATGGACGTCGTGAACTCGTCGATGTACGACGGCGGCTCGGCCACCGCCGAGGCGGCGTTCATGGCAGTCCGCTTGACCGGACGTAAGCGGGTCGTCGTGGCGACCGAGGTCGACTACACCTACCGCCGCACGCTGCGCACGTACGCGCGCGGACCCGAGCTCGAGATCGTCGAGGTGCCGAGCGCCAAGCTGGCATCGTCCGCGGATGGCGCGGCCTGCCTCATCGTGCAGCACCCCGACGCTTTCGGGACGCTGGTCGATGTTCGTGCGATCGCCGACGCCGCACACGCGGCTGGCGCGCTCTGCGTGCAGGTGACCGAGCCGCATCCGAACGCGTTGCTCGAGCCACCGGGTGCGCTCGGCGCGGACATCGTCGTTGGGGAAGGCCAGCCGCTCGGCATCACCATGTCGTACGGCGGCCCGCACCTCGGGATCTTCGCGTGCCGCGAGTCGCTCGTGCGACAGATGCCCGGCCGCATCGCGGGCCAGACCGTCGATGCGAACGGCACGCGCGGATTCGTCAACACGCTGCAAACGCGCGAGCAGCACATCCGCCGCGAGAAGGCGACGAGCAACATCTGCACGAACGAGGCGCTCGCCGCGATCACCGCGGCCGTCTACATGTCACTGCTCGGTCCTGAAGGCCTTCGCGCCGCGGCCCGTGCCGGGGTCGCGCGGGCGCATGCGCTCGCGAAGCGACTCGCGGCGCTCCCCGGCTCCGCCATCTCGAACGACGGCCCCTTCTTCGACCGGTTCACCCTCCGCACCGAGATCGGCGGCTGGGAGCTCCGGAACGCGCTCATCGCGCGCGGCATCCAGGTCGAAGCGACCGCTTCGCACTACGTCGACGGCCGCCGCGAGGGCCGCGACGACGTCATCGTGCAGTGCACCGAGCTCACCGCCGAGAGCGACGCGGATGCGCTGGTGGACGCGGTCGCGCAGCTCGCGCGCTCCAGCGAGCGGGTGGCGGCAGGGTGACGATCCGCACGCAGGTGACGCCCGACGTCGGCGCGAAGACGCCGGTGCCCGCGCTCGAGCCGCTGCTCTTCGAGCTCGCCCGACCCGGGCGGCACGGCCGCCACGTGCGGTCGAGCGACGTGCCCGACATCCCCGACGCGTTCCAGCGAAAGACACCGCTGCGCCTCCCCGAGCTCACGGAGCCGCAGGTCGTGCGCCACTACACGCACCTCGCGCAGCTCAACTACTCGGTCGACACCGGGATGTATCCGCTCGGCTCGTGCACGATGAAGTACAACCCAAAGGTCAACGACCGCGTCGCCTCGCTGTTCGCCGACGTGCATCCACGGCAGTCGTACCGCACGACGCAGGGCGTTCTCGCGCTCGCCTACGAGCTCGAGCAGATGCTCGCGAGGATCACCGGGATGGACTTCGTGTCGCTCCAGCCACAGGCCGGGGCTCAGTCGGAGTTCACCGCGCTGCTGGTGTTCAAGGCGTACCACGCGAAGCGCGGCGAGGCCGGGCAGCGCAAACGGATCATCGTCCCCGACTCGGCCCACGGGACGAACCCCGCGTCCGCGGCGATGTGCGGGTACGCAGTCACGACGGTGAAGAGCGACGCTCGCGGCAACGTCGACCTGGGTGCCCTCAAGAGCGCGCTCGGGCCCGACGTCGCGGGCTTCATGCTGACGAACCCGAACACACTCGGCCTCTTCGAAGAGCGCGTGCGCGAGGTGTGCGACGCGGTGCATGCCGCCGGCGCGCTCGTGTACGGCGACGGCGCCAACATGAACGCGCTCCTGGGAGTCGCGCGTCCGGGCGACCTCGGCTTCGACTGCGTGCACATCAACGTGCACAAGACCTTCTCGACGCCGCACGGCGCCGGCGGCCCGGGGGCGGGTCCGCTCTGCGTGAAGGCGCACCTGCGTCCGTTCCTGCCGAAGCCGTGGATCGTGCGCGAGGCCGACGGCACCTACCACTACGACACGGCGCGTGAGGACCGCGCGCCGGCCCCGCTGGGCGACTCGATCGGAACGATCAAGCAGCGTCTCGGGAACTTTGGCGTCCTCGTCCGTGCATATACGTACATGAAGACGCTGGGCGAGGACGGCCTGGTGGAGACCGGCCGCGACGCGATTCTCGCCGCCAACTACCTCCTCGCGCTGCTCCGTCCGGCATACGACCTCGCGTTCGAGCGAGCGCCGATGCACGAGTTCGTCCTGAGCGCCGCGAGGCAGAAGAAGCAGGGAGCGTCCGCGCTCGACATATCGAAGGCCCTGCTCGACGAGGGCTTCCACTCGCCGACCGTGTACTTCCCGCTCATCGTGCCGGAGGCGATGATGATCGAGCCCACCGAGACGGAGCCGAAGGAGACGCTCGACGCGTTCGCCGCCGCGATGGTCCGCATCGCCGAACAGGTGAAGTCCGACCCGGCTTCCGTGCGCGACGCGCCGAAGCACGCACCGCTCCGGCGTCTCGACGAGGTCGGCGCCGCGCGAAGGCCCATCCTCCGATATAGGGCGGAGGCGTGAGCATCGCCGCAGCGCGCCTCGCGGTCGCGATGGTGCGCCCGCCGCAGGCACTCGTGAACCGCGGGCTCACCGATCTGCGCGGCGAGCCCGACGAGGATTCCGAGCGCGTGGACCAGGCCCACTACGGCGAGCGCCTGACGCTGCTCGCGCGCGATGGGGACTGGTTCTACGCACAGGGGCCCGATCACTACTTCGGTTGGGTGGAGGCCGACCACCTCGACGAGATCGGCGCTCCGGAGCGTCGCATCGTCGGGGTCGTCGTGGCGGACGTGCGCTCCGCGCCGACGGACGCCGCTCCGATCATCGACCGGCTGCCGGTGGCCGCGCCGCTCGCGATCCAGGAGCGGCAGGGCGAGTGGCTGCGTATCAGCTACGACGGTTGGGTCGCCTTCCGCGACACGGTCGACATCGCGCAGCTCGCCTCGCGCTTTCCCGCTCCGCCGGATCTGCTCCGCACCGCGGAGTGTTTCCTCGGTGTCCCGTACCTCTGGGGGGGCACGACCGCCGACGGGATCGACTGCTCCGGGTTCACCCAGCTCGTGTACCGTTTGAACGGTGTGGGTCTTGATCGGGACGCCGACCAGCAGGCGGTCCAGGGCCGAGCCGTGAGCGCGGCCCGCCCGGGTGACCTCTTCTTCTTCGGCGACGAACGCGTCACGCACACCGCGATCGCCACCGGCGAGCGCGAGTTCCTGCACGCTCCGCAGTCGGGATCCGTCGTAGAGCGTGCCACGCTGACACCGGCTCGAAACCTGCGCGGGATCCGCCGCTACCTACCGGACGAGCTGTGACCGAGCGCGTCAAACGGTCGGTCGAGGCCGAGGACCGGCGCACCGATCGAGAGCTCGTGTACGCCGCCCGCGAGGGCGACATGCGCGCGTTCGATGCGCTGTTCTACCGCTACCGCGATGGCATCTTCCGCCTCGGTCTCGCGATCACGAAGGACCCCTCGCACGCGGAGGAGATCGCGGTCGACACGTTCGCGCGCGCGCACCGCGCTCTGGCGCGTCTCGAACCCGAGGGATCACTCCGGCCGTGGCTGTACCGTGTCGCGGTCAACCTCTCCTACAACCGGCGTCCACGCAAGAACGTGATCATCAGCCCGCTGGAGGAATCCGCGAACGATACGCTGCAGAGCGAGGAGCGCTCGCCGTCGACGCTCGCGGAGCAGGCGGAAGTGCGGCGCATCGTGCTCGCCGCGGTGGACACCCTCGGGCCGAAACACCGCATCGTCGTGGTGCTCCACTACATGAACGGCCTGAACCTGGCCGAGATCGCGCAGGTAGTGGACTGCCCGATCGGCACGGTGAAGTCGAGGCTCCACTACGCGCTCCGGCGGCTTCGAACGCATCTTTCGGCACATCCGGAGTTCGGCATCGAACCAATGCGCCTGCTGGCGCCTACTTCCAGGCGGACGGTCGCTCCGGTCGTTGAGCCGGTCCAGGGCGAACCGCGATGAGGTTGTTTCCCGTGGCATGTCGCGCGGCCGAGCAGAGGATGGCGGACCTCTTCACCGGAGAGCTGCATGGCCGCGAGCGGCTCGAGCTCGAGGCGCACGCCGGCGACTGCGCGCGCTGCGGTGCCGCCCTGCGAGACCTCGCAATGATCTCCATCGCGCTCGATCGCGCGTACGCGCCGCTGCGGCAGCGCGGGACGCTGCTGTCTCCCGCCCGCGCGCGCCTGGCCGCACGCGTGGAGCCGCGGCCCAGCCTGCCGTGGTGGCGCGTCGGTTACCTCGGACGCCTGTCCGAGGCCACGATGGCCCTGGGCTTCGCGGCGCTCGTCCTCGGCGGCACGCTCGACCTCGCGGCGCAGCCGGGCTCGACGGCCGCGCCCTCGGTCATACGCTCGTACTTCCGGTCGCAGCCGCCGGCGGAGGAGACCGCGTACGTGCGCTGGCTGCGCGGACAGATCGGCAGCGCTAACGTCGGCTCGGCGTTCGGTTATCCGCTCGTGGCCGAGCTCGACAGCGACCGGCTCAGTACCCTGGACGACTGGCTCAGGACCAGCGCACCTCGCTAGCGGAGCCAAGCGTCACGGCGACCCGACGCGCACTTGCTCTCCTCATCTCGCTTCTCGCCGTGCTGGCGCCGCTGGTCGCCGCCTGCGCGCCCGCCGTGCCGGCCCGGCGTGACGTGGTGCTCGGCATCGCTGGCGAGCCGCGCGCGATCCTCGGTGACGAGCCGGGTGCACAGGTGCTGCGGGCCGCCGTGACCGAGTCGCTCGTGCGCCGCGACGCGGGCGGGGCATTCGTCGCGCGCCTCGCGACGGAGGTACCGACCATCGCCAACGGTCGCGCGCGCATCCTCACCGATGCCGCCGCGCCGGCTGGACGCCTGATCGCGACGTTCGAGCTGCGTGCCGGCGCGCGCTGGCAGGACGGTGAGCCGATCACTGCGGACGACGTCAGCTTCGCGTTCGAAGACGATCGCGCGGCACCGCCGACGACGGCGCGGCGCTGGATGGCCGATCGCGTCGAGCGCGTCGAGCGCGTCGACGATCGAACGGTCCGCTTCATATATCGCGCCGGCGAGCGCTGGGATCTGTATCCGCTCGTCGCGCGCGTGCTTCCCGCGCATGTCCTGGCCGGCGCGGCGCCGGAGAATCGCGCCGAGTACGAGCGCGAGCCGATGCACGCGGGACCGTTCGCCGTCGCCGCGTGGATCCCCGGCTTCGGCATGACGCTCAGCGCGTTCCCGGGCTACGTCGGCGGCGCGCCGGCGCTGGGGCGCATCGAGGTCCGCTTCTACGGCGACCGCGGCGCGGTGGTCGACGCGCTCCGGCGCGGCGAGGTCGATGTCGCGGGCGCACCCGCCGTGGAGGCCGATCTCGCGCGCACGCTCGACCAGTTCGCCGACGGTCCGCGCCTGCAGGCGCGCTACAAGCCCGCGAACGCGATGGACATGCTTCGCTTCGGTGGGACTGGAACGGTGTTCGCCGACCTCCGCGTGCGTCAGGCCGTGGCGCTCGCGCTCGACCGTCGGGGGCTCGTCGAAGCGATCTTCGCCGGCCGAGGGCGCGTGCCGCGCTCCTACCTCGTCGCACCGCTCTGGGCCGCGACCGAGCCGCTGGACCCACCGCGGCTGGACCGCGATGGCGCGCGCAGGCTGCTAGCGGCCGCCGGCTTCCGCGCGGGGCGCTTCGGCATCCTCGAGCGGGGTGCCGAGCAGATGACCGTCACCCTCCAGGTCGCCACCGGTTCGCAGGCGCGCATCGACGCCGGGCGGCGTCTCTCCGGCGACCTCGCGACCATCGGCATCGCCGCGACGGTGCTGGAGCGTTCTCTCGCGGACGTGCTCGAGGCGGTGGCAAGCGGCGAATACGACCTGGCTCTGGTGCCGGAGCGCACCGACGATCCCCAGCGCTCCTCCGACCGCTATCGCGGCCTCGCCGGCCCATGGTTCGACGTGCTGCTCGCCGCCGCCGCCCAGTCGACGGAGCGCGCCGACAAGCGAGCCCTGTATGCCGAGCTGCAGCGGCTCTGGGCCGAATCGATGCCCGGGCTCCCGCTCTATCAGGAGCTTCGGGTGGATGTCGCGCCTCGCACCCTGGAGGGGATACAGCCCTCGCCTGACGGAGAGCCGCTGACCTGGAATGTCGCGGAGTGGAGGTTCGCCCCGAACGTGAACTAGATCAAGTTCGGACGGGTAGTGAACACCAGATGGGACAGGTGTGTCCGC
>DATKCP010000155.1:0-5186 GCA_035513115.1 Candidatus Limnocylindria bacterium
CCGGCGCGGTAGCCGACGACCGGGGTTCCCGCCGCCAGCGACTCGAGCGGAGTGAGGCCGAAGCCCTCGAGCAGCGCCGAGTGGAGGAGGCACTCCGCGCCGGCGTAGAGCGCCGCCAGCGCCGCGTCGCTGACGTGGCCGGTCACGACGATCCGCTCCCGCGGCGCGCGCGTCCGTTCCAGCGCGCGCGCGAGGAACGACGACAGCTTCCCGAGGTCGCCGGCGATGACCAGGCGCAGCTCGCCGTCCACGGCGGCCGCGCGGGCGAACGCCGCGAGCAGGCCGTCCATGTTCTTGCGCGGGTCGAACTGGCCGACATACAGAACGTACCGGCCGGACGCGCCAAAAGTTGCCGCGACGCGCCGGCCCTCCTCGGCGGACGGCGGCTGGAACTCGGTGTCCACCGCCTCCGGGATCACGGTCACGCGCTCGGGCGGCACTCCCAGCAGGTCGACGACGTCGCGCCGGGTCGCCTCGGACACGGCGATGATGGCGTCTGCCCGCCGCGCCAGCGCGTACTGCCACGCGTGACCGAGGCGCGCGTGCGGCAGCCGGAGGTAGTGCTCGGGCCAGCGCAGCGGGGCGAGGTCGTGGACCGTTATCACCGCGCGGAAGCGGCGCAGCGCCGGCAGCCCGAGCTGCGTCGAGTGGTAGACGTTCGGGCGCGCGACGGCGAGCTCGGCCGACAGCATGACCGGATCGACGGCCAGCATCGAGATCTCCGGCCGCCGCAGCCGCAGCGTGCTGAGAACGCGATGCGGCGGCAGGGGCGATGGATCGGCCGGCGCGAAGTTGCGAAGACGCAGCAGCGTCCACTCGATGTCATCGGGTGCGAGGCGCGCGTATGCCGCGAGCAGGTTGCGTGTATAGCGACCGATACCGCGAACACGGGCCACCGTTTGCAGATGGCGCGCATCGAACGTGACGCGCACCGACCTAGACTAGCCGCACGTTCATCTCCATCGTCGTTCCCACGTACAACGAGGTCGGTTCGCTGCGCCAACTCGTGCCGCGCCTCGCGTCGGCGCTCGCGTCGCGGCCGACGTGGGAGCTGATCGTCGTGGACGACGGCTCACCCGACGGCACCGCGGACCTCGCCGAGTCGTACGCCGACACACATCCCGTACGTGTCGTTCGCAGGCCGGGCAAGGCCGGGCTGGCGTCGGCGGTACTCGCGGGTTTCGCGGAGGCGCGCGGTGACGTGCTCGTCGTGATGGACGCGGACCTGTCGCATCCTCCGGAGGCGGTGCCGCGGCTCGCGTCAGCGATCGAGGAGGGCGCGGACCTCGCGGTCGGCAGCCGCTACGTCACCGGTGGCGGCACCGAGGACTGGCCGCTGAAGCGGCGAGTGGTATCGCGCGCCGCGTGCCTGATGGGCAACGTGCTCGTGCCGATCCGAGACTGCACCTCCGGTTTCTTCGCGATCCGCAGATCGGCGCTCGACGGCGTGAAGCTCAATCCCATCGGCTTCAAGATCGGTTTCGAGGTGATGGCGCGCGGCCGCTACAAGAAGGCCGTCGAGGTCCCCTACGTGTTCCGCGACCGCGAGCACGGGAAATCGAAGTTCGGGCGCCGTGAGGTCGTGCAGTACGTCGTGCAGCTCGGGCAAGTCGCGCGCGACAGGATGCTGCGGCGTCCGCCCGCCCGCTAAGTGCGCCCGAGCTCCTCCCGCAGCGCATCGATGACGTAGGTCTGCTCCTCGTCGGTCATCGCCGCGTACAGCGGGACGAGCATCGTCGTGCGCGTCGCCTCCTCGGTCACCGGCAGGCTCACCGTGCCGTACCGCGACGTGTAGGTCTTCTCGAGATGCGAGGCCATCACGCCGCGCCGCGTCGCGATGCCGCGATGCAGCAGGTTGGTCATGAGCGTCTCGCGATCGAGGCGGCATTCCTTGGTGAGACGCACGCAGTACGACTGGTAGGTGTGCTCCGCGTAGGACGGCACGAACGGTACCTCGATGCCACGGATCTCCGAGAGCTCCTCGTTGTAGCGCTTCGCCTTCGCGCGGCGGACGCGGAGCAGCTCGTCGAGGCGGCGCAGCTGCACGAGGCCGATCGACGCCTGGATGTCGGTCATGCGGTAGTTGAACCCGAGCTCGTTGTACTCCTCGATGATCACGCGGTCCGAGCGGTGGCGTTCGAGATCGGACACGCTCATTCCGTGCGCGCGCAGCTTGCGGGCGCGATCCGCCAGCGCGTCGTCGTCGGTCGTGATCATGCCGCCCTCGCCGGTCGTGATCACCTTGCGCGGATGGAACGAGAACACGGTCTGATGGGCGTTCGATCCGACCTTGCGGCCCTGGTACGCCTCGCCGATCGCCGGCGCGGCATCCTCGACGACCTCGATGCCGTGCCGCCTCGCGATCTCGTTGACCGCGCCGATGTCACACGCCAGCCCGATCTGGTCGATGGGCATGATCGCTTTCGTGCGTTTGGTGATCCGCTTCTCGATGTCGCTGGGGTCGACGTTGAACGTTCGCGGGTCGATCTCGCAGAAGGCCACGTCCGCGCCGGTGTACAGGATGGCATTGGCCGACGCGATGAACGTGAACGACGGCACGATGACCTCGTCGCCGCGGCCGACGCCGATGCTCGCGAGCGCCAGGTGCAGTCCGGTCGTGCACGACGTCGTCGCGATGCCGTGCTTGGCCCCGACGTACGACGCGAGCGCCTGCTCGAACTCCGCGACCTTCGGACCCTGTGTGACCCAGCCGCTCTTGATCGACTCGAACGGCGCGCGCGCCTCCTCCTCGCCGAGCGCGGGCTTGGTGATCGGGATGTTCATCCTCTTACGCGTGTCGGTCGCCACAGCTTCCTCCTTCACCTCGAGCCCACGAGCGCGCCGCGCCGCCAGGCGATGAGCTCCTTCAGCCCGTCGGCGAGCGCCGTGGAGGCGCGAAAGCCGAGCAGCTCCTCCGCCCGGCGTGGATCGCCGTAACGGCGCGCTGGCAGAGCGCCGGCCGGCTGCGGGTTGAACTCTACGCCCGTGGGGCTGCCGGTCAGCGCGAGCAGCAGCGTCGCAAGATCGCGCATGCGCGTCTCGACGCCGCTGCAGACGTTGACGATGGCGTCCTTGCTGCTCGTCTCGCACGCGAGCAGGTTCGCGCGCACGACGTCGCCGACGTAGACGAAGTCCGCCGAGGCCGAGCCGTCGCCGTACAGCGTCAGAGGTCTGCCCTGATCGATCAGGTCGAGCCAGCGGATCATCACTTCGACGTACTTCGAGCGGATGTCCATCCGCGGTCCATAGACGTTGAAGTACCGCAGCGTCGTCGTCGGAAGGTCGCGCAGGTGAGAGAACGCGCGCGCGAGCTGCTCGTTCGCCGCCTTCGCGGCGCCGTACACGGTGTGGCCGTTGAGTGGATGGTCTTCGTCCAGCGGCAGCCGCGCGGGTTCGCCGTACACGATCGCGCTCGACGCGAGGACCACGCGCGACACCTTCGCATCCGCGGCGCCCTCGAGAACGTTGAAGGTGCCGTCGACCATGACCTCCTGGCACTCGCGCGGATCCTCCTGACAGCGGGTCCAGCGCAGCGCGGCCTGGTGGAACACGACGTCGGCGCCGGCGATGTTGGCGTGGACCGCTTCGCGATCGCGGACATCCAGCTCCACCAACCGCGCGCGTCCCGTCGCGAGCGCGGACGCGAGGTTCTCGGGAACGCCGCGGACCAGGGCGTCGAGGGCAACGACCTCGCGCGCACCGGCGGCAAGCGCCGCGTCGACGATGTGCGACCCGACGTTCCCCGCGCCGCCGGTCACGACGACGCGCGCGCCGGAGAGGAGACCCATGCGCGTCCCAGCCTAAGCGGCCGTCCCCAACGAGCGGGATGTCGCGCTTGCCTGCATCGAACGCTGCGGCCGGATGACCGTTATGCGGGTAAGGACGTGCCCGGCGGCGAGGTATGCCCCAAAAGACTGGGATTTACGGCTGCCCGAGGCCGCCGAGGACCCCGTTGGGCGGTCCGGGGCGGCGGAGGGCGGAACGAATTTCCCCCGCTAGGGCCACCGAATAGCGACCATGATGGGTCTCCAAGTGGGGCAGTATTTGCTTCAGGCTCAACCGACCAGGACGAATCGGCAAGGAAAGGAGGACCAGCAGAAATGGATCTTCAGCAGTTTTTCCGTGACGAAGACGGCCAGGGGCTCGTCGAGTACGCACTCATCATCGCGGTCATCGCGATCGCGGTCATCGTGGCCATGATCTTCCTCCGCGGCCAGATCGAGAACATCTTCAGCAACATCGGCAACAACCTCACGTAGCCCGCCGCCGCGGCGGGCGCTCGCAAGAGCGTCCGCTGCGGCTGGTACCGCTGGGGTCAGGCCTTCCGCATGAACTCCCTCACGCTCGCGGCGACGCGGTCGATCTGCGCGTCAGTGAGCTCGGCGTACATCGGAAGCGAAAGGACCTCACCCGCCACCTTCTCGGTCACCGGCAGGTCGCCCTTGCGATATCCGAGGAACTGCGCGGCATCCTGCATGTGGATCGGCACCGGGTAGTGGATCTGGGTCCCGATGCCGCGCTCGGAGAGGTGTGTGCGCAGCGCGTCGCGCCGCCCCCCCGGGACGCGGATCGCGTAGCAGTAGAAGACGTGGCGCCCGCCGCGCGGGATCTCGGGCGTGATGATCTCGCCACCCGCGAGCAATTCGTTGTAGCGGCCGGCGATCGCCTGGCGTCGCGCGTTCCACTCATCGAGGCGTCGGAGCTTGATGCGCAGGATCGCGGCCTGGATCTCGTCGAGGCGCGCGTTGTATCCGACGATGGGGTGGTAGTAGCGCGTCGACTGCCCGTGCTCGCGCAGCGCGCGTAGGTCGTCGGCCAGCTTCTCGTCGTTGGTCGTGATGCTCCCGGCCTCGCCGTACGCCCCGAGGTTCTTGCTGCAGTAGAACGAGAAGCAGCCGACGCGGCCACCCGTGCCGGCACGCTTGCCGTCATCGAGGAGCGCGCCGTGCGCCTGGGCGGCGTCCTCGATGATGGTGATGCCCCGGTCCTGCGCGAGCTGGCGCAGCGGCTTCAGGTCGACGGTCCGGCCGTAGAGGTGCACCGGCACGATCGCCTTGGTCCGCGGCGTGATGCGCGACGCGACCGAGCCGATGTCCATGAGCATCGAGCGCTCTTCCACGTCGACGAGGATCGGGCGTGCGTTCGCGTACACGATCGCCTCGACGGTCGCGAAGAACGTGTGGGAG
>DATKCP010000156.1:0-2832 GCA_035513115.1 Candidatus Limnocylindria bacterium
CGCTCTCGATCCCCCGCAGCCCGCGCAGCAGCTGATCTCCACGCTCGCGCGCGCATTCCGCGAGCCGGAGTCTCTCCATCTCGCCGATCGCCGCGATCGACGCGGCGCACGCCAGCGGATTGCCGCCGAAGGTGCTCGAGTGCGACCGCCTGGGCAGGTCGCCGACCGCGCGCGAGAAGGCGATCAGGCCCATGGGCAGTCCGCCGGCGATCGACTTCGCGAGGCAGAGGATGTCCGGCACGACGCCGTAGCTCTCGAGCGCGAACATCGTGCCGGTCCGGCAGAACCCCGTCTGCACCTCGTCGAGGATGAGCAGCGCTCCGCGCTCGCGGCATAGACGCGCCACCTCTCGGACGAACTCGGGCGTCGCGGGACGCACGCCGCCCTCGCCCTGCACGAGCTCGAGGACGAACGCCGCGGTATCCGGGCCGATCGCCGCGTCGAGCGCCTCGAGCTTGTTGAACGGGACGTGCGAGGTCCCCGGAAAGAGAGCCTCGCCGCCGAGCGCTTCCCGGTACTCGGGGCCCCACGTCGCCGCGAGCGCTCCCATCGTTTTGCCGTGGAACCCGCGCATCGTCGCGACGACGCCGGAGCGCTTGGTAGCCATGCGCGCGAACTTGAGCGCCCCCTCGATGGCCTCAGTGCCGCTGTTGCAGAGGAATACGCGATCGAGCTCCGCCGGGAGGATCCGCGCGAAGACGTCGTAGAGCTCGGCGCGACGGTCGCTGTAGAAGAGCTCGGTGCAGGACGCGAGCGTGCGTGCCTGCCGCGCGATCGCTTCCGCGACGGCCGCGTTCCCGTGGCCCAGGTTGGCCGAGCCCTGGCCACCGACGCAATCGATGTACTCGTTCCCGTCGGAGTCCCAGACCGCGGCGCCCTCGCCGCGCACGATCGCAAGCGGACGCTTCTGGTAGAGGCCCGACGTATGCCGGTCCTCGCGCTCCTGGATGTCGCTCATGCGACCACCCGAGTCCCGGTCGCGCTCACTGCCGTCCCGCGGATCCAGACCTCGGGCACACCGGCGGCCAGCGCTTCGCGCGCGGCGAGGACCTTCTTCTTCATGCGGCCCTGCGCGAGCGTCTCGGCCTCATCCACTCCGAGCTCAGCGACGAGCGACGACGGGTCGGCAACGTTCCGGAGGAGCCCGGCGACGTTGGTGAGGATCACGAGGCGCTCCGCGCCGAGGGCGCCGGCGATGGCGGCCGCCGCGCGGTCGCCGTCCACGTTCAGGCCCTCGCCCTCGGCCGACACCGCGAGCGGCGCAACGACTGGAACGCGACGCGCCGCGAGGAGCTCGCGCAGCAGCTCGGAGTTGACCGAGTCGATCGTCCCGGTGTGGTCGTCTCGCAGGATCACGACCCTGTCACCTTGCTGAGCGCGCACGACCTTCCTCTTACCGACGAGCAGACGCCCGGAGAGCCCCGACAGCCCGACCGCGTCCACGCCGCGCTTCTGCAAGAGCTCCACGTAGAGGAAGTTCTCAACGCCGAGCGCGGCCATGGCGAATATCTCGAGCGTTCGACGGTCGGTCCTGCGGCTTTGATGACCCGATGGCGAGACGACCACCTCGGGCGGATGACCGAGAAGCGTCTGGAGGCGATCGGTCTCGGCAGACGCGCCGTGAACGAGCACGACCGGCTCGCCCGCGGCCAGACCGGCCACGAGATCCGCGACCGCCGCGCGGTCGACGCCGCTCGAGCCGCCGGCCTTCACGACCGTACGGACCGCGCGGCTCAAGGGTGCAGCCCCACGAAGCCGAGGCCGGCGTCCTCGGCGATCCCCAGCGCGACGTTCATGGCCTGCACCGCGTTGCCGGCCGCGCCCTTCACCAGGTTGTCTATGGCGCAGAGCGCGACGACGCGATCGCCGCGCGGGTCGAGCGCGAAGCCGACGTCGGCGAAGTTCGTCCCGGCGACGAGCTTCGGCTCGGGAAGCCGGTAGATGCCACTCCGCTCCTTCACGATGCGGACGAACGGCTCGGCGGCGTATGCCTCGCGGTAAGCGCGCCAGAGCGTCTTCTCGTCGGCGACGTCGCGCACCGGCACGTGCGCGGTCGCGAGGACCCCGCGCACCAGCTCCACCGAGGTGACACTGAGCTGCACGCGCGGCCGCCACCCGTCCTGACTGAGCTCCTGCTCGATCTCGGCCGTGTGCCGGTGGCCGACGGGACGGAAGCTGCGGACCACGCCGCTCCGCTCCGGGTGGTGCGAGTCGTCGCTGGCCTCGCGTCCGCCCTCGCTCGATCCGACCTTGCACTCGATCACGATCGGTCGCTCGCGATCGATGAGGCCGGCGCGAGCGAGAGGAAGGATCGCCAGGATGGCGGCCGTCGCGTTGCAGCCCGCGCCGGTCACGAGCGTTGCCCCCTTGATGCGCGACCGGTGCAGCTCCGGGATGCCGTACACCGCCGCGCCGAGCCGCTCGGGATGTGGGTGGGCCGTGCCGTACCAGGTCTCGTAGTCGGCGGCAGCGCGCAGACGATGATCCGAAGACAGGTCGACGATCAGCTTCGCGCGCTCCTCGAACTCCGAGAGACGGTGCGCGCCATTGGGAAGCGACAGGAAGAGGACGTCGCAGTCGCGCACCTCGTCGTACGGGACGAACGCGAGATCCGTGCGCTTGCGGAGGTTCGGATGCGCGGCGGTCACCGGCTTGCCCGCCAGCGAGGTGCTGCCCGCGACGATCTCGCCAACACCGGGGTGGCCAAGGAGCAGGCGTAGCAATTCGCCACCGGCGTAGCCGGCGGCGCCGACGATGCCGGCGCGCAGGCTCACGAGCGGCTCTGTTCGGCCTTGCGGGCGACCTCTAGTACGAAGTCGATGATCTTGGCGG
>DATKCP010000157.1:0-8529 GCA_035513115.1 Candidatus Limnocylindria bacterium
GAGCGGCGTAACGACGTCGATGCGCGTCACCAGCGGCGAAAGCAGATACGCGAGCGCCCACGCCGCGAAGAAGATGACGACGACGTCCGCGACCTGCGCGACGGCCACCCACCCGGCCGCGAACAGCTGGAGCGCCAGGAACAGGATCGCGAGGACGACCAGCACCTGGAGCAGCTGATGTTCCCTGTCGCTGAGCCTCACGGCGCTCATGGTAGGTAGTCGCGCTCGGCAGTAGGAGGGCTACCATCCCGCCGTGACGCACCCGCGCTGTCTCATCGATCGTTACGCGGCGCATCTGCCGGTGACGTCGCGCACGCCGCGCCTCACGCTCGGCGAGGGCGGCACGCCGCTCGTGCGCGCGCCCTCGCTGGAGCGGGAGACCGGAATCGACGCGGTGTGGCTCAAGGTCGAGGGCGCGAACCCGACGGGCTCGTTCAAGGACCGCGGCATGGTCGTGGCCGTCGCGAAAGCGCTCGAGGAAGGGTCGGGCGCCGTCCTCTGCGCATCGACCGGCAACACGGCGGCCTCGGCCGCGGCCTACGCCGCGCGCGCCGGGCTTCCCTGCACCGTCGTGCTCCCGGCGGGCTACGTGGCGCTCGGAAAGCTCGCCCAGGCGATCGCGTTCGGCGCCACGGTCGTGGCGGTGCGCGGCCCGTTCGACGCGGCGCTCGCCGTCGTCAAGGAGCTCGCGTCGCGGGGGGAGGCGACGCTCGTCAACAGCGTGAATCCGCACCGCCTGGAGGGCCAGAAGACCGCCGCATTCGAGGTCTGCGAGACCCTTGGCGACGCGCCCGACGCCCTGTTCATCCCGGTCGGCAACGCCGGGAACATCACCGCCTACTGGCGCGGGTTCGTCGAGGCCGCCGCGGCCGGGATGTCGACGCGTCGGCCGCGCCTCTACGGTTGGCAGGCCGAGGGCGCGGCGCCGATCGTGCGCGGGCACCCCGTCGCCGAGCCCGAGACCATCGCGACCGCGATCCGGATCGGGGCGCCGGCGTCGTGGCAGGGCGCGCTGCGCGCGCGCGACGAGTCCGGTGGCGCGATCGAGGCCGTGAGCGACGCGGAGATCCTGGACGCCTACCGTGACCTGGCGCGTCGCGAGGGCATCTTCGTGGAACCCGCCAGCGCCGCGGCGGTGGCCGGGCTCCGGAAGCGTGCGCTGAGCGGGGGGCTGCGCGGCGTCGCCGGTGTCGTCTGCGTCCTCACCGGGAACGGCCTCAAAGATCCCGACACCGCGCGCTCGCTCAGCCGGGAGATCGTCGAAGTGGAAGCGACGGCGGAGGCGGTCATGGGCGCGATCGCGCACGCCGCGCGGGTCTAGTGCGTCGACCGTGAGCGACCTGCATGTCCGCGTGCCCGCCTCGAGCGCGAACCTCGGTCCGGGATTCGACTCTTTCGCGCTCGCGCTGCCGCTGCTCGCCGAGTTCGAGCTCCGGCCGGCGAGAACATGGTCGGTGACGGTCGAGGGCGACGGGCAGGGTATTCCGCCGGACGACGAGAACCTCTTCGTCATTTCGGCCCGCGCCGCCGCGAAGAACGCGGGTCGCGAGCTCGTCCCGCAGCAGGTCACGCAGCGTTCGGCGATCCCGGTCGCGCGCGGGCTCGGCTCGAGCGCCGCGGCGATCGTCGGCGGCATCGTGGCGGCGAACGCCCTGCTCGGCGAGCCCTTCGACCGCCGCACCCTCTTGCGTATCGCCAGCGAGGTCGAGGGGCACGCGGACAACGTCGCCGCGGCGCTGTACGGCGCGTTCACCGTCGCGTTGCCGGACGAAGGTGGTCCGGTCGCGACGCGCCTCGTGTTCCCGCGCGCCTGGCGGGTGTGTCTGCTCATCCCGGGACGTCCGCTCTCCACCGATGAGGCGCGTGCCGTCCTCCCCGCGCAGGTCTCGCGCGACGACGCCGTCTTCAACGTGGCGCACGGCGCGGCATTGATCGCCGCCGTCATGCGCGCCGACGGCGCCCTGCTCGCGCTCGCGATGGCTGACCGGCTCCACCAGCCCGCACGCACCAAGCTCGTGCCGGCGCTCGGCGTGATCATCGCCGCGGCGCGCGAGGCGGGTGCGTTCGGCGCCGCGCTCTCGGGCGCGGGACCCAGCGTGCTCGCGGTCGCGCCGACACGGCTGGCGCCGCGCGTCGTCTCCGCGATGGAAGAGGCCGCGGCCGCCGCGGGTGTCCCCGGACGCGGCCGCGTCCTTCGGGTGCGCGCGGCGGGTGCGCAGGTCCGCAGGTCGTGAGATAGCGCGACTTCCGCTGCTCGCCGATCCCGCCGTGCGCTCGGCCTTCGCGCGAGAGCTCGGCCGCAGCGTCGAATACCACGACGTTCTCCCGACGACGCAGACGCGCGCGCGCGAGCTTGCGGCGCGGGGCGCATCACGAGGCATCGTCGTCGCGAACGAGCAGAGCGCGGGGCAGGGAACGCGGGGTCGCGTCTGGGTCGCGCCCAAAGGGACGAGTCTCCTCGCGTCGTGGATCGCGCGACCCGCGCCGGTCGCGCCCGCGCTGTTCGCGGGGCTCGCGGGCGTGGCGATCGCACGCGCTCTGCAGGCTCTGGTGGGCGCGGACGCCCGCCTAGAATGGCCGAACGACGTACAGATCGACGGGCGGAAGGTCGCGGGCGCGCTCGCCCACGCGACATCGGATGGCGATGGAGGGGTGTTCGTGCTCGGAATAGGGATCAACGTACGGCAGCATCAGGACGACTTCCCCGAGGATCTGCGTGGGCGGGCGACATCGCTCGCGTCGGCCGGGTTCGAGCTCGATCGCCTCGCGCTCCTCGCGCGCCTGACACGAGAGCTGGACCGGCTCGAGGACGGAGCCGAGCGTGGCGCCGCGCTCGACGAGTGGCGCCGCCGGTCGACATTCCTCGGCAGAGCGGTGGAGGTGCGCGTCGGCGAGCGGGCGCCGCTCCGCGGCACCGCGGCCGCGATCGACGACGACGGCGCGCTCCTGGTACGTACGACATCCGGCACCGAGCGTGTCGTCGCGGGCGAGGTCGCACTCGTATGAGCGAGCGATTCGCAATCGTCGTCGACGGGACCGCGTGCCTCACACCCGAGCTCCAGCAGGAGTTCGACATCCGTTGGCTTCCGCTCCATGTCGACATCGGATCGGAAACGTTCACCGCGAACGTCGACCTCTCGGCCGAGGAGTTCTACCGGCGGATCGCCGCTCCCGGTGTGCTCACCGGAACGTCGCAGCCCAACATGGGCGAGTGCCGCGATGTGTACGACGCGATCCTGGCCGAGGGGACGACACAGCTCCTCGTGCTGACGATCGCGACGGAGCTCTCCGGCACGTACTCGGTCGCCAGCACGACCGCGCAGGCGATGCCGAGCGCGACCATCGAGGTCATCGACACGCGGTCTCTCGCCGGGGGCATCTCGCTCATCGCGACCGCATGCGCGCGCCTGCGCCGCGGCGGCGGAACGTTCGAGCAGGCGGTCGCGCTCAGCCGGAAGCTCGCGGGGAAGATACCGATCTATGCCGTCGCCGACACGCTCGAGTACCTGAAACGGTCGGGGCGGGTGAGCGGCGCTCAGGCGCTGTTCGGCTCGATGCTCAAGATGAAGCCGATCCTCGAGGTCGCCAACGGCGTCGTGCATCCGGCCGATAAGGTGCGCACGCGGGAAAAGGCGGTCGCGCGAATGAAGGAGCTCGTCGCCTCCCGCGTTCCCGAGGGCGCGCGCATCCACGCCTGCACGCTTCACACGAATGCCCCGGAGCGTGCGCGCGACGTCGCGGACTGGGTGCAGCAGCGCTACCACTGCGTCGAGCACTGGACCGCCGAAGCCGGGCCGGTCATCGGCGCCCGCGCCGGCCCCGGTGTCGTTGGGCTCTGCTGGTACCTCGAGCAGGACGCCACGTGAGACTGCGGATGCCGTTCGGCCGAAAGGCGAACGAGTTCCCGTCTCACCTGTGGACGCAGTGTCCCCACTGCGCCGAGATGCTCTTCAACAAGCAGCTCTCGCGCAATCTCAACGTCTGCACGAAGTGCGAGCACCACTTCCGGCTCGGCGCGCGCGAGCGCATCGAGCTGCTCGTCGACAAGGGCTCCTTCCACGAGCATGACGGTGCGCTGACCTCCGGCGACCCGCTCGGCTTCACCGACAGCAAGCCGTATCCGGAACGGATCGCCGCCGCCCAGGCGAAGAGCGGGGAGAAGGACGCGATCATCACCGGTGAGGCGACGATCGGCGACAACCCGGTGATCCTCGCGGTCATGGACTTCGAGTTCATGGGCGGCTCCATGGGCGCCGTGGTCGGCGAGAAGATCACGCGCGCCGCGGAGCGCGCGCTGGTGGAGCGCAGGGCGCTCGTGATCGTCTCCGCCTCTGGCGGAGCGCGCATGCAGGAGGGCACGATCGCGCTGATGCAGATGGCGAAGATCCTTGGCGCGCTCGCGCGGCTCGATCAGGCGAGGCTTCCCTATGTCAGCGTCATCACCGATCCGACCACGGGCGGTGTGCTCGCGTCCTTCGCGTCGATCGGGGACGTCATCGTCGCCGAGCCGGGGGCGCTCATCCGCTTCTCCGGAGAGCGCGTGACGAGCGGGACCGTCGGCGAGAAGCTGCCGAGCGGATTCGGAAAGGCGGAGTTCCTCCTCGAGCGCGGCTTCATCGACCAGATCGTCCCTCGGCCGCAGCTCCGCGAGCGGATCGCGCTCTTTCTCACCGCGTTCCGCGCCGCATCGCAGGACCTGCGCTGGAGCCTGTGACCGTGCCCATGCTCGACCGCCTGACCGGCACCAAGCGCACCGTGGAGGGCAACGGCCACCTCCCCGAGGACGCGAACCTCATCACCGAGCCCGCGCAGCTCGCATCCCGCGCGAGCCCGTGGGAGGCGGTGCAGGCGGCGCGCAACATCCAGCGGCCGCACACGCTCGAGGTCATCGGGCGTGTCTTCGACCGGTTCAACGAGCTGCACGGCGACCGTGGGTTCCGCGACGATCCGGCGATCGTCGGTGGGATCGCGGACCTCGACGGCCGGCCGGTCGTCGTCGTGGGCCAGCAGAAGGGCGCGTCGACGGAGGAGAACATCGCGCGCAACTTCGGGATGCCGCATCCCGAGGGATACCGCAAGGCCATGCGGCTGTACCGCCTCGCCGAGAAGTTCCACCTGCCGCTCATCACCTTCGTCGACACGCCCGGTGCGTATCCCGGTCCCGAGGGCGAGGAGCGCGGCCAGGCCGAGGCGATCGCTCAGTCGATCCTCCTCATGGCGCGGCTGCAGACCCCGATCGTCGTCGTGGTCCTCGGTGAGGGTGGCTCGGGCGGCGCGCTCGCGCTCGGCGTCGGCGACGTGGTGCTCGCCCTCCAGAACGCCATCTACTCCGTCATCTCGCCCGAAGGCTGCGCGGCCATCCTGTGGCGCAGCCCCGCTGAGGCCGAGCGCGCGGCGAAGGCGATGCGCCTGTCGGGACCCGAGCTGCTCGAGCTCGGCGTCGTCGACGCGCTCATCCGCGAGCCCGCGGGTGGCGCGCACACCGACCACGCCGCGACGGGGGTCGCGATCCGCACCGCGCTGGCGGCCCAGCTGGCGAAGCTCGAGCGCGTGTCGGTGGCCGACCTCCTCTCGGCGCGGTACGAACGCTTTCGCGCCTTCGGCACCGTCGTCGAGCCCGGCGGCCTGGCGGCGCCACCGCCCGGACCGGACTCCTGGTGGCGTCGGGTCGTGAAGCGAGTGACATCCTGAGCGACACGGACCACGTCCTGGGCCTTCTGGACGACCTCATGCGGCTCGCCGACGGCTCAGCCGCCGCGACGATCGAGGTTGAGGCCGACAGCTTCGCGGTGTCGGTCACGCGTCGCGGGGCGGCGCGACCCGACGCGAGCCTCGCCACGACGGACCGGCCGGCCGATGCGAGCGACGCGGAGCCGGTGCGTCTGCCGACGCAGCGCGTGCACGCGACGACGGTCGGGATCTTCAACCCCGAGCGCGAGTGGCAGGCGGGCGACGCGGTGTCGCGCGGGGACGTTCTCGGCGGGATCAAGTCGCTCGGTCACGTGGCGAAGATCGTGGCCCCGGCCGACGGCGAGGTCCGCGAGGTCCTGGTCGCCGGCGGAGCGCCGGTCGAGTACGGTCAGCCGCTCCTCGTGATCACGCTCCGCTGATGGCAGCACGAAAGATCGACGTCAACTACAGCGACTCGGGAAGCGGCTGGCTCGCGCACGTGACGGTCACGGCCCCAACGAAGACGTCGCACGTCGTGCGCGTCTCGCCCGCGGAGCTCGAGCGCTACGGCGGCGGTGACGTCCACGACCTGCTTCGGCGGTCGTTCGAGTTCCTGCTCGATCACGAGTCGAACACGTCGATCCTGCGCGAGTTCGATCTCAGCACCATCGAGCGCTACTTCCCGGAGTACGCGGCGGCGATGAAGCGCCGCTAGGACCGCACCCTCGTACCATTCCGCGTCCATGGGCAGCGGCGTCGCTTGGCTCTTTCCGGGTCAGGGTTCCCAGGCTGTCGGCATGGGACGCGGGCTCGCGGAGCGCTACGCGAGCGCGGCGAGCGCGTTCGATGAGGCGAGCGGCGCGCTCGGCTTCGACGTGCGCCGGCTCTGTTGGGATGGACCCCAGAGCGAGCTCGACCGCACCGCGAACACGCAGCCCGCCCTGCTCACCGCGTCCGTTGCCGCGCTGCGGGCCGCGCAGGAAGCGTCCGGCGGTCTCGACGAGCCCGTCGTCGCGATGGGCCACTCGCTGGGCGAGTTCACCGCGCTCGTCGCCGCGGGCGCGCTCGCGCTGAGCGACGCGGTGCGACTGGTGCGCAGGCGCGGCGAGCTGATGCAGGACGCCGATCCATCAGGCGGCATGCTCGCGGTGATCGGCCTCGACCCTGATGCGATCGCGAGCGCGATCGAGGGGACCGGGCTCGTCGTGGCGAACGACAACGCACCAGGGCAGGTGGTCATCTCCGGGCCGCGTGCCGGATTCGACCGCGCGACGGCGGCGCTCAAAGAAGCCGGCGCGAAGCGCGTCATCCCGCTGCGCACGTCCGCCGCCTTTCACTCGCCTGCGATGCGTCCGGTCGGGCCGACGCTCGCGAAGGCGATCGAAGCGACGCCCTTCAGCGCGCTGCGTTACCGAGTCGTGTCAAACGTCGATGCGCGGGTGCACGAACACGCGGCGGATTTCCCGTCATTGCTGGAGAAACAGGTGTGGTCTCCGGTACAGTGGGTCGCCTGCATGCGGCGCGCGCAGGGGGAGGGCGCGGCCGCGTTCGTCGAGTTCGGTCCGTCGAACGTCCTGACCGGGCTCGCGAAACGGATCCTCCCCGACACACGCACCGCGAACGTGTTTGACGTGAAGACACTGGAGGAGGCGCTCACTGTCATTCGATAAGATCCTGATCGCCAATCGCGGTGAGATCGCTCTCCGAGTCATCCGCGCGTGCCGCGAGCTCGGGATCCAGACCGTGGTCGTCTACAGCGAGGCCGACGCGCACAGTCTTCCCGTGCATCTCGCGGACGAGGCGATCTGCATCGGCCCCGCTGCGGCGCGCGAGAGCTACCTCAACATCCCGGCGATCATGTCCGCCGCCCTCATCAGCGGGGCGCAGGCCATCCATCCGGGCTACGGGTTCCTCGCCGAGAACGCCGACTTCGCCGAGGTCTGCAAGGAGCACGGACTGGTGTTCATCGGTCCGCCGCCCGAGATCCTGCGGCGGTTCCACGACAAGGTCGCCACGCGCGTCGCGATGAAGAAGCTCGGCCTCCCGGTGATCCCGGGCTCCGACGGACCGGTGAAGGGGATGGCCGAGGCGCTGCGCATCGCGGAGGCGGTGGGCTATCCGATCATGCTGAAGGCGCGCTCCGGCGGCGGTGGCCGCGGCATGCGCAAGGTGACCGCGCCGCAGGAGCTCCAGCGCCTGTGGGATCAGGCCAGCACGGAGGCGAAGGCGTCGTTCGGGGACGCGGGCCTCTATGTCGAGCGGTGCCTCGAGGGCGTGCGGCACGTCGAGGCGCAGATCGCGGTCGACGAGTATGGCAGCGGCATCTGCCTCGGCGAGCGTGAGTGCTCGATCCAGCGCCGCAATCAGAAGATGATCGAAGAGGCGCCCTCCGCGTCGATCAGCGAGGAGCTCCGGCAGGCGATCGCGCGCCGCGCCGTGGACGCGGCGGTGCGCTTCGGCTACCGCAACGTCGGCACGTTCGAGTTCCTGGTCGACGCGCGCGGCGAGTACTACTTCATCGAGGTCAACTCGCGCATCCAAGTCGAGCACACCGTGACGGAGATGACCACCGGCATCGACCTCGTGAAGGAGCAGATCGCGCTCGCAACGGGCCAGCCGCTCTCATTCAGCGAGGAGCAGATCTGGGTGAGCGGCCACGCGATCGAGTGCCGCATCAACGCCGAGGACAGCGAGCAGAACTTCGCCCCGTCCACCGGCGTGCTCACGACCTGGCTGCAGCCGGGCGGTCCGGGGATCCGCATCGACACGCACTGCTTCCAGGGATACGAGGTACCGCCGTACTACGACTCGCTTCTGGCGAAGGTGATCGCCTGGGGCCGCGACCGCGCCGAGGCCGTC
>DATKCP010000158.1:0-5579 GCA_035513115.1 Candidatus Limnocylindria bacterium
CCAGGCGGCCGTAGCGGTCGTAGAGGGACGCGAGCGCACCGAGATCGCGCTCGGCGAGAGCGACGATCAGGACGTCGTCAGGCTGGTCGGAAGTGTTCGGCATTCCGTAGGACTGTACGGACGGCGTCCAGTGGTGGATGAGGGGACAAAAAGCGTCCCGAGCGAACTGCCTCCGTGCCCTGCCACTGCATCGATGCTCAGCAGCCTGGCCGTGGAGCCGATCCTCGATATCCTCTCGGACCGCCTTTGATGCTATCTCCGGTTGCGCTCCTGGGGACCGGTGTCGTTGATGGAATCTCGGACCCGTTCCCTTTGACAGTCCCCTCGGGACGAGAGGAAACATACTTGGCGAGGCGGAGGGCGGGCAATCCGCTTATCCACGGATCGATGTCGAAGTCGTCCACAAACGCGTCAAGTTTTTCAACATGTCATCGACAGCGCAGGCGCATGAAGAGCCCTCATCGCCGGGCGACGCGGAAAGAAAATCCCGAGGCTCCGGCGCCGGGAGATCGCTCCCCCAGACGCAAGCTCCCCGGGAATACCGAGCAATCTGAGGGGGCTCTCGCCCGTGGAGAAGACCCTTCTCCACAATCGCGCGCCCGTGTTGTCCACGGACTGACTGGAATGTCCACGGTCCATCCACAAGTCGGCGTCGCACATACCATCGAAACAGTGCCCGACCCCATCCTCGATCCGCTCAATCCCGAGCAGCGCGCCGCCGTCACCCACGGCGACGGGCCGCTGCTCATCCTGGCCGGCGCCGGCTCGGGGAAGACGCGAGTCCTCACGCACCGCGTCGCGTTCCTGATCCGGGAGGGCGCCGCGCCGCGGTCGATCCTCGCGGTCACCTTCACGAACAAGGCCGCGCGCGAGATGAAGGAGCGTCTTGACCGCCTGCTCGGCGAGGGGCAGCTCGGCGAGCTGACGGTGGGGACGTTCCACGCCTTCTGTGCCCGCCTGCTGAGGCGCGACGGCCCGCTCGTCGGCATCGACCGTGGCTTCGCGATCTACGACGAGGGCGATCAGCGGGCGCTCATGCGCCAGGCGATGTCGGAGCAGGGCGTCAGCGAGCGCCTGTTCTCGCCCGGGGCCGTCGCCGCCGTGATCTCCGGCGCGAAGAACGAGCTCAAGGGCCCGGCCGACATGGCGAGCGCGCCGCGGAACCAGCTGGACCGGGTGGCGTCGCTCGTCTGGCCGCGCTACGACGCGCTGCTCCGCGAGAACAACGCGGTCGACTTCGACGACCTGCTCCTCCTCGTGTGCCGCCTGTTCGAGACGAGCGACCTCGCGCTCGAGAAGTGGCAGGAGCGCTACCAGCACATCCTCGTCGACGAGTACCAGGACACCAACCGCACGCAGTACGAGCTGCTGCGCTACCTCGCCGGGTTCCGGCGGAACCTCACTGTTGTCGGCGACGACGACCAGAGCGTGTTCAGCTGGCGCGGCGCCGACGTGCGGAACATCCTCGATTTCGAGCGCGACTACCCGAACGCGAAGGTCGTGAAGCTCGAGCAGAACTATCGGAGCTCGCAGAAGATCCTCGACGCTGCCTGGTCGGTCGTCCGGAACAACGCCGCGCGCAAGGAGAAGAGGCTGTGGACCAAGCGCGAGGGCGGCCCGGCGGTCGTGGTGATGGAGGCCTACGACGAGCATCACGAGGCCGAGGCGATCGCGCGCGAGATCGAACGATTGCAGCGGCAAGGCGAGGTGAAGAACAACCGCGACGTCGCGGTGCTGTACCGGACCAACGCGCAGTCGCGCGCCGTCGAGGACGTCTTCCGCTCGTTCGGGCTCGCCTACCAGGTCGTCGGGGGCGTGTCCTTCTATCAGCGGCGCGAGGTCAAGGACACCCTCGCCTACCTCCGGATCGTCCGGAACCCGCTCGACAGTGTCGCGCTCGCCCGAGTGATCAACACGCCGCCCCGCGGCATCGGCGACAAGACGCGCGCGAAGTTGATGTCATTCGCCCGCGCGAACGAGCTCACCCCGACGGACGCGCTGCTCCGGGCGGGGGAGACCCTGGACATCCCGACGCGGCAGCAGACCGCGCTCACCGCGTTCGGCCGGCTCATCGGCAGGTTGCGCGAGGAAGCGACGACACGCGAGCTGCCGGATCTGCTGGACCGGGTGATCGAGGCGACCGGCTACGCGACCTATCTGAAGGACGGCACCGAGGAGGGCGAGGAACGGCACGCGAACGTCCTCGAGCTGCGCAGCCTGGCGGAGGAGTTCCTGACGCTGCCGCAGGAGGAGCAGCTTCCGGCGTTCCTCGAGCGGGTCGCGCTCGTCTCGGATCAGGACGAGCTCGCGGAGGCGAAGCCCGTCGCGACGCTCATCACGCTGCACGCGGTAAAGGGGCTCGAGTTCCCGATCGTCTTCCTCAGCGGCATGGAGGACGGCGTGTTCCCGCACGCCCGGTCGCTCGATGATGAGAAGCGCCTCGAGGAGGAGCGTCGCCTCTGCTACGTCGGGATCACGCGCGCGAAGGACCGCTGCTTCCTCACCTTCGCGCGCCGGCGGATGCTCTTCGGCCGGACCAACGAGAACCCGCCCTCGCGCTTCCTGCTGGAGCTGCCGTCCGAGGGGATCGAGCACCGCGGCCGCGTCGAGACCGAGGAACGGGACGTGTGGGCGGACCTCGACTGGGATCGCGACCGTGAGCGGTACGAGGAGCGGAAGGCCGCCCGCCATGACGCGGCGCTCGCGGGGCTCTCCGGTTCGTGGACCGGCCGCGCGGACGCCGCTCGGAAGCGGATCGCGCCCGGCGATACTAGGTTCCGTCCCGGCGACCACGTGCGCCATCCGTCCCTCGGATCGGGCGTCGTCGTGTCCAGCCAGGTGCGCAGCGACGATGAGGAAGTTACGGTCGCGTTCCCGGACAAGGGCGTGAAGAAGCTGATGGCCTCGTTCGCGAAGCTGGCGAAGGCCTAACGCGCGAGGCGCATCTCGCGGCGGAACTTCTTCCAGTCCGACGCCCTGACCGAATACAGGACGTCCGTCACGATCTGGATGATGCCGAGCGCGAGGATGGCGAGCACCGCCCACGCCTCGGTGCCGATCCCGACGGCGTACGGGATCACGAGGAACGGCGTGAGCTTCGTCGCGATCGCGCCCGCCGCGTGCATCCAGGCTCGCTGCCGCGGCGGCGCGCGCAGGTACGACGCGTAGTCGACCTTGAACCCTGGTGGCTTGGGGAGACTGACGAACCAGTCGGTGAAGCCGATCCCCATGAACGTACCGACGGCCAGATGGGCCAGGCCGTGCGTGGCGACGTCGAGAGCGCCGGTCGCGGCGAGGACGAGTAGCTCGCGCCACGGGTGCGGGACGCCGCCCGCGATCGCGAGCAGCAGCAGGCCGCCAAAGAGAGCGACGTCGAGCGCGATGACACCGAGCGTGATCGGGAAGACGAGACGCACGCTGCGGCGGAACGCCTCACGATCGATGGCCGCGATCCGTGACGCGTAGCGCTCGACGAGATCGCTACGCCGCTTCACCGCCGCGACCGCGCGCCAGAAGCCGAGCGCGCGCAGATCGGGCTTGTCCGCGCCGGCCAGGGCTTGCTCGCACGCAGTGAGGGTGCGCTCGATGGCTGCCTGGTCCACGCGCGTCAGCGTACGCTCGGGACAGAACCGGAACGAGGGGGGTTGCAGGGGGTTCCGCCCCTGCGATGAGAAAGGAGGACAACGTGGCGAAAACGCGAGCCGAAAGAGCGAGAGGGCGTGGCCCGACGCCGACGAAGCGAGCGGCGACGGGCGCGCAGAAGGTGGCACGCCAGGATCCGGAGACGGGCGTCACGAGCCGCGCGCGCAAACGGAGGCAGGGCGGCGAGGCTGTCCCCGATCCGCGGTACGGCGGCCGCCCCGGCCGAGACAAATCGAAGTGGCAACCGCCGGCGAAGACCATGAGCCCGAGGCAGAAGAAGGTTGCGAGCCCGAGGCGGAAGAAGGCGTCGCGCGCGAAGATCTAGCGGCGCTGGATGTCGAACTTCCCCGCGCGCACGCGGTCGACGCGGACCAGAACCGCGACGCCCTGCTTCTCCGGATCGGTCTCCTTCTCGAGTGGGATGACGCGCTCCCAGATCCGTTCGCGCAACTGCGCGTCGTCGACGATCCGCGCCGTTCCGTAGAAGCGGAGGGACCGCTTGTCGCGTGTGAGGTTCCGCACCAGCACGGCGACGCGCGGATTCGCGCGCACTCCGGCCTCGGTCTCGGCGTGGCCGCGCTCCCACCACGCGAGGTGGTCGGCGTCCCACACCATGAGGCTCCCCTTGAGCGCGACGTCCGGTTGGCCGTCATTCGCGGTCGCGACCACGCCGGTGCTCTGACCGCGCTCGCCGTCGGTGCGGGCGTTGTCGACGATCTCGGAGAACTGGGTCAGGTCGACCCTGGTGACAGGAGGAGCGGCGGCCATCGCCGGCGACGCTAGCACGGGCGGCTGAGCGAGAATCGAGGCATGGCCAGTACGTCCATCGAGAAGCGCGCCGCCGAGCTGCGCGAGCGGATCGAAAAAGCGAACTACGAGTACCACGTCCTCGATACGCCGACGATCGCCGACGAGGCGTACGACGCGCTGATGCGCGAGCTCCAGGAGCTCGAATCCAAGCACCCCGAGCTCGTAACGCCCGACTCACCGACGCAGCGGGTCGGCGCGCCCGCCTCGAACCGCTTCGCTCCTGTCGAGCACGCGCATCCGATGCTCTCGCTCTCGAACGCGTTCGATGAAGCCGAGCTCCGCGCGTTCGACCAGCGCGTGCGGAAGGGCCTCGGCCGCGAGGACATCGGGTACGTGTGCGAGCTGAAGATCGACGGGCTGGCGATCAACCTCACCTATCAGGACGGCCGATTCGTGCAGGGTGCGACGCGTGGCGACGGGACCCTCGGCGAGGACGTCACCGCGAATCTCCGGACGATCAAGTCGATACCGCTCACGTTCCTCGAGAAGGTGCCGGGCCGGGTCGACGTGCGTGGCGAGGTGTATCTACCCACCGCGTCGTTCGAGGCGACGAACATGGAGCGCACCGAGCGTGGCGAACCGGCATTCGCGAATCCGCGTAACGCCGCGGCCGGTGCGGTGCGGCAGCTCGACCCGCAGGCGACGTCGAAGCGCAATCTCGCGATGTGGTCGTACTCAGCGGCCGGGCTCGAGGTGAAGTCGCAGCACGAGCTCCTCGAGCGGCTGCGCGCGCTCGGCGTCCGCACGAACCCGCACTGGAAGCGCGCGAAAGATGTCGAGGAAGCGTTCGCGTTCATCGAGAGCTGGAAGGAGAAGCGGCACGATCTCGATTACGGCACCGACGGCGTGGTCGTCAAGGTCGACCGCTTCGAGGACCAGGAGAGGCTCGGGTACGTCGCGCACAACCCGAAGTGGGCGATCGCGTTCAAGTTCCCGGCCGAGCAGGCGACGACCACGGTCGAAGACATCAAGGTCTACGTCGGACGGACCGGGGTCCTCACACCGGTCGCGTGGCTCGCGCCGGTGCTCGTCGGCGGCACGACGGTGCGCCGCGCGACGCTGCACAACCTCGACGAGGTCCGCCGCCTGGACGTGCGCGTGGGGGACCGCGTGATCATCCAGCGCGC
>DATKCP010000159.1:0-10325 GCA_035513115.1 Candidatus Limnocylindria bacterium
CTCGAGCGGCGCTTCCAGCCGGTCTACGTCGGCGAGCCGTCGATCCCGGACACGATCTCGATCCTGCGTGGCCTGCGGGAGCGTTACGAGGTGCACCACGGCGTTCGCATCCAGGACTCCGCGCTCGTCGCGGCCGCGACGCTGTCGTCGCGATACATCTCCGACCGGTTCCTGCCGGACAAGGCCATCGACCTCGTGGACGAGGCCGCCTCGAAGCTCCGCATGGAGATCGACTCCATGCCCGCCGAGCTCGACGAGGTCGAGCGGCGCATCCGCCAGCTCGAGATCGAGCGGGAAGCGCTGAAGAAGGAGACCGACGAGGCCAGCAAGGAGCGCCTGGTTCGTCTCGAGAAGGAGCTCGCGGACCTGAAGGAGTCGTCCGAGGGCCTGCGCTCGAGATGGCAGCAGGAGAAGGCCGCCATCCAGCAGATCCGCGACAAGAAGTCACAGCTCGAGCAGGTCCGCATGGAGATCGAGAAGGCCGAGCGGGCCGCCGAGTACGGCAAGGCCGCGGAGCTGAAGTATGGGACGCTGGCCGCGCTGGAGCGTGAGGTCCGCGAGGCGGAGGAGAGGCTCGCGTCGCTTCACCTCGGCGAGAAGCTGCTCACCGAGGAGGTCACGCCCGAGGACATCGCCGAGGTGGTGGCGAAGTGGACCGGCATCCCGGTCACGAAGCTCCTCGAGGGCGAGGTCTCCAAGCTGCTGCGCATGGAGGAGAACCTCCACGCCCGCGTGGTCGGGCAGGACGAGGCGGTCACCGCCGTCGCGAACGCCGTACGTCGCGCGCGCGCCGGCATGCAGGACCCGGATCGCCCGCTGGGATCGTTCCTGTTCCTTGGACCCACGGGCGTCGGCAAGACGCTCCTCGCGAAGGCGCTCGCCGGGTTCCTCTTCGACGACGACAAGGCCATGGTCCGTATCGACATGAGCGAGTACATGGAGAAGCACACCGTGTCCAGGCTGGTCGGAGCGCCGCCGGGCTATATCGGCTTCGAAGAGGGCGGCCAGCTCACCGAGGCGGTCCGCCGCCGTCCCTACGCGGTGCTGCTGCTCGACGAGATCGAGAAGGCGCACCCCGACGTGTTCAACGTACTGCTGCAGGTCCTCGACGACGGCCGCCTCACGGACGGTCATGGCCGGACAGTCAGCTTCAAGAACGTCGTGATCATCATGACGAGCAACGTCGGCTCGACGTTCATCGCCGAGCTCGCGGAGCAGCCGGACCTGATGCGCAAGCGGGTCATGGACGCGCTGCGCGGCCAGTTCCGGCCGGAGTTCCTCAACCGGGTCGACGAGATCGTCATCTTCAAGAACCTCGCGACCGAGCAGCTGATGGAGATCGTCGATAAGGAGACCGCGATCCTCGCCAAACGTCTGGCCGAGCGGAAGATCACGATCGAGCTCACGGCGAACGCCAAGGCGCTCATCGCGAAGGAAGGTTTCGATCCCGCGTACGGCGCGCGGCCGCTCAAGCGCACGATCCAGAAGCTCGTCCTCGATCCGCTCGCGCAGAAGCTGCTCGCGGGCGAGTACCGCGAGGGCGACACCGTCGTGGTCGACGCGCAGAACGGCGAGATCGTGTTCTGGTCGGAGCAGTACGCCGCGGAGGTCGCCGCGGAGAACGAAAAGAAGCCGGTCGGCGCGGGGAAGATGAACTAGCACGGTTCGCGGCGAGGGCCCGTTTAGCCTAGGAGGATGAGGGTCCTCACCGCGGCGTTGCTGCTCGTATGCGTCGCATGCGGTCCCGTCCCGGGACCGACGAGCACGATGGGCTCGTTCGGGCTCACGCCGACACCCACCAGTGCCGTCGCGAGCGCATCTCCTTCGGCCGAACCGACCGCGACGCTCCGCCCCGCACCCATGCCGAGTCCGTCGCCAAAGCCGATCGCCGAGATGCTCGCGCAGATCGACCCGGCCAAGCTCGACGACCATCTGCGCGCGCTCACGTCATTCCAGTCGCGCCATCCGCTGCATCCGGGTCACGCGAAGGCGGTCGCGTACCTGATGGAGCAGCTCTCGGCGATCCCGGGGGTGGTCGTGCAGCAGATCCCGACCTCGTACAACGGGGTCCGGCTGGACAACATCTTCGCGACGATCAATCCGCTCGCGGGCAGCGGCGCCGAGGGCTTCCTCGGCGGCGCCGGGATGATCTGCGCGCACTACGACTCGACGGCGAATCGCACGCCCGGCTGGAATCCCGCGACCGATCCGGCGCCCGGCGCGGACGACAACGCGACCGGGACCGCCGCGCTGCTGGAGTACGCGCGGATCCTGGCCGCCGACCGCGCGTCGCTGCGTATGCCGATCGTGCTCGCGTTCTTCGATGGCGAGGAGTATTTCTTCAAGGGCAGCCTCGCCTATCTGCAGTCGCTCCCGCCGCCGAATCCGTACCGTTGGGTGATCAACATCGACATGGTCGGATTCAATCCGCTCGCCGACCGGCTCGACCTCGTCTACTACACGAGCAAGTCCGCCTCGCTGCGCGACCGCGTGAAAGAGGCGAACCAGCGCTATCAGATCGGCGTGTCGCCGCTGGTCGAGCAGCTCGCGACCAGCGATGCCTTCATCCTCGACGCCGCGCCATTCGGCCTCATCGGTGGCATCCCGTCGGTCGCGCTGGTGCAGCGCTACGGCGAGATCGACGCCACGTTCCCAGGCAACTTCACCTTCCACACGGTGAACGACACACCGGACAAGGTCACCAACAAGAGGCTCTGGCTCAAGGCGGCGAAGCTGACGCTCGCGACGGCGCTCGAGCTCGCGCGCGGCGGGGCGCCGCTCTGACACGACGGATCAGCGGACGCGCGCAGCTCGCCATCTTCGCCGGTCTGGTGGCGATCTTCGTGGTCGCGTTCCTCTACCTCCGTCCGCCGGCCGGCGCGCTCGCGGACGCGGAGTACGTCGCGATGGCGAAGGACACGCCGCAGGGTCAGCTCTTCTTCAAGAAGTACGACGCGCCGTGCCAGGTCACTCGCGTATGGACGGTGCAGGTGAACTGCGACTACGTGCCCGCCGGGTTCACCGCGACGGAGCGGTTCCGCGTGCACATCGACCCGCGCACGAACAAGATCATCGACATCGAGGTACGGTTCACGCCCTGACGCTCTCGGCCGAATAGATCCGACCCAGGAATCTGCTCGGCGCGCTCGCGAGCTCGCGCGTATCCCTGAAGCCGCTCGCGTCCGAGAGCGCACGCCACGTCTCGAACGACAACGGGTGCGGGACCCAGTGATTGCCCTTGTCGGCCTCGTACTCAACGAGCAGCAGCCGACCCGACGGCCTCAGCATGCGGCGGACGAGCGCCAGCACCGGCGCCTTGTCGCGAACGAAGTGGAGCGAGTTCGCCATTACGATCCCGTCGAGCGACTCGAGGTCGATCGGCTTGGTGAAGTCCGCGTCGAGGGTGCGCACCGTGGCGGCACCCGGTCGGAGGGCGCGGTCGAGCTGGCGCAGGGCGCCGCGGTCGCGGTCTATCGCGATCACCTCGCCCTCGGGTCCGACGAGCTCGGCGAGAGCCCGCGTGAACGCGCCGGTGCCCGCGCCGAGGTCGGCCCACCTCCCGCCGCGCGTTACGCCGGCCCGCAGCAGGCCGACGTGGTCGGCGTGATCCACTAGGTCCTGCGCCCGAGATCCGCCTGGGCCCAACCGTCGGTCGAGAGCAGGAGCGTCACCGGGCCGTCGGCCTCGAGCACCACGCGCATGTCGGCACCGAAGCGTCCCTGCGCCACGACCGCGTCCGCGCCGCGCAGCACCCCGCAGAACGCTTCGAACAGCCGCCGCCCCAGGTCCGGCGGGGCGGCCGCCGTGAAGTCGGGCCGCCGCCCATGCCGCACGTCGCCGTACAGCGTGAACTGGGGGATCACCAGAACGCTTCCGCCCACGTCCGCGAGCGTCTGGTCGAGGCGCCCCTTGCCGTCGTCGAAGATCCGCAGGGTGAGCACCTTTGCCGCGACGCGCTCGCCGTCCTCGGGTCGATCGTCGGCCGCGACGCCCAGCAGCACCGCGAGACCGGGGCCGATGGCCGCGACGGTCTCATCCGCGACGTGCACGGAGGCGGAGCGCACCCGCTGGACCACCGCGCGCACCGTCGTTGGCCTGTCTTAGTCCAGCATCCAGGGGTTGTCCCCGCGAACGACCGACTCGACCTCGCTCGCGGAGAGATGCCCGGGCGCGAAGACCGTCATGCTCCGTTCGAGCGGCAGCCGCGTGACGTACGTGACCTTCCCAAAACGGTAACCGTGTTGGAACAGGAAAGGCTTGCCATCGATCTCGATGCGCTGGCGGCGATCGGTGGATGTGGCGGGCACGCGCTCAGTATGGAGAACGGCCGCCGTGTCCGCGGGCGAGGGTCAGTCGGTCAGCGGCCGGACGGCAGGAGATCCTGCAGCACGCTGCTGGGAAGGCCCGGGTCGTAAGGCACGGAGTCGACGTTCGATCCGCCGTCGCTCGCCGCCGCGCCGCTCGCGGTCAGCGCCACGATCATGAGTGCCATCACGACGGCGCGAGTGAATCGCAGACGAAGCGGTGTCACCTCTGTCTCCCCTCGGCCCCCTCCCCCGTTCGGCGGATTGTGCCCGCTGACAGGGGTTGGCTATCGTCTGGCGAGTCTACGAACGCTGTACAGGACGAGGCAAGGAGAAACATGATGCCGGTCTGTCAGTTCGGTGACATTGGAGCGATGTGACGACCACCGACACGCTGGCGAAACCGAACGGCTCGAACGGGCTCGGGGCCCGCGTACGCGAAGCGCGGCGCGAGCGTGGTATGAGCCAGGCGCAGCTCGCCGGCGAGGAGCTCACCAAGGGTTTCATCAGCCAGGTCGAGTCCGGTCTTGTCCGTCCATCGGTCCGCTCGCTGCAGATCCTCGCGGCCCGGCTCGGCAAGAGCCTCGATTACTTCCTCGGCGACGAACCGCTCGCGACGTCGAAACGCCTCGTTTTCCACCGCTTGGCCGCCGAGGCCGCGGTCGAGCGGCGCGACTGGGGCGTCGTGCGCGACGAGGTGACGGCGGCCCTGGCCTCCAAGCCCGAGAAGCGCGAGCGCGCGATGCTGCTGCGCTTCCTGGCCCAGGCGGAGATGAACACCGGCAATCGTGAGGTCGCCTTCGACCGCATCGGCGAGGCGCTCTCGCTCATCGACGCCGCCGTAGATGCCGGCGAGGTCGCGCACCTTTTGCACCTGCGCGGGATCGCCTACGGGCAGATCGGCCAGTACGTGGCCGCGGCGGAGGCGCTGGAGTCGGCCCGCGACGCGATGGAGCGTCACGAGGTCAGCGATCCACGCCTTCGCGCGCGCATCCTCGTCGCGCTCGGCACGGCGTACCGCCGGTTGAACCGGACCGCAAAGGCGATGCAGACGTACGGCTCGGCCCTGGATCTCGCAAGCGGCATCGACGAGCTGCGCCTCGCGGCGCAAGGGTACATGGGGGTCGCGGTCTCCCTGTACGACGCCGGTGAGCTTGACGGCGCGATCAACAACTATCGTCGGGCCCTCGACCTGTTCACGCGCGTCGAGGACACCACGTTCCAGCTCCAGGTGCTGCACTCGCTTTCGTCCATCCACTTCGAGATGGGCAAGACGGCCGAGGCACGTGAGCTGGCCGAGCGTGGCGCGGCCACGGCGCGCATGGTCCACGACGAAGGCATGGTCGTCGTCGCGGAGCTCGTCCTCGCGCGGATCGCGCTCACGAGCGGCGACGCCGAGCAGGCGCTGAACATCGCGCGACACGCCGAGAAGATCCTCACCGATCAGCCGGTGCAGCGGGCGGACGCGCTCCGCGTCATCGGCGCCGCCCAGGACGCGCTCCAGTCGTTCACCGCGAGCGATCGCGCGTACCGCAAGGCCGTCGAGCTGCTCGTCGAAGTGGGCGACCACCCGAACCTCTCGACCTTCGCGGCGGAGTACGCGATGAAGCTCCGCGCGCGCGGCGAGACCGATCAGGCTTTCCGCTACCTCGAGCTCGCGCGCACGCCGCTCCCGAACCGCACCTAGCGCGAACCTCCCGCGCTCTCGCGAACCTCCCGCGCTCTCGCTAACATCCCGTCGTGCCTCGCGATGCCGTCACGTATGACAACGAAGGCGTCGCCGCGGTCCTGGACGAGATCGGCGATCTCCTCGAGCTGAAGGGCGAGAACGTCTTCCGCGCCGTCACGTACCGCGCGGTGGCGCGCGCGATCCGCGACCTGCGCGAACCGATCTCCGCGCTCGTGGAGCAGGATCGCCTGGCCGAGATCCCCAAGGTCGGTCCGTCGGTCCGCGACGCGATCGTACAGCTCGTGAGCACGGGCACGTCCCTTCGCCATGAGGAGCTCAAAGCCGCCGTGCCGTCCGGCCTCATCACGCTGCTGCGCGTACCGGGCGTCGGACCCGCGACAGCCAGGGTCATCTACGAGAACCTGAAGATCACGACCGTCGACGAGCTGGAGGAGGCGGCGAAGGCGCATCGTCTCCGCGAGCTGCCGAAGATCCAGGCCAAGACGGAAGAGAACATCCTGAAGTCGATCGCGTCGCTGAAGCAGCGAACCGGCCGGACGTTGGTGCATCACGCCCGCGCCGCCGCGACCGAAATGGTGGACTGGCTGCGCCAGGAGACCGGGAACCCGGCGATCTCGATCGCGGGGAGCCTGCGCCGGTACCGCGAGACGATCGGCGACGTCGATCTGCTCGTCGCGTCCGACACGCCCGCGCGGGTCATGGACGCGCTCGTCCGGGCGCCGTCGGTGGAGCGCGTGCTGGCGCACGGCGAGACCAAGACATCCGTCATCGTCGGGCGCGGCCTGCAGATCGATCTCCGCGTCGTGCCGTCAGGCTCGTGGGGCGCGGCTCTCCTGTACTTCACGGGGTCGAAGGAGCACAACGTCCGGCTGCGCGGCCACGCGCTCAAGAAGAAGCTCCTGCTCAACGAATACGGCCTGTACCGCGTGGGCGCGGAGGCGCGCGGACAGGAGATCGCTTCGCGGACCGAGGAGGAGATCTATGCGGCGCTCGGGATGGACTGGATCGCGCCCGAGCTGCGTGAGGACCACGGCGAGATCGACGCCGCGATCGCGCATACGCTTCCAGCGCTCGTCACGCTGAGCGAGATGCGCGGCGATCTGCATACCCACACGAACTGGACGGACGGCCGCGACACGCTCGCGGACATGGCGCGCCGCGCGCGCGACAAGGGCTACGCGTATTACGCGGTCACGGACCACTCGCCGGGGCTCGGGATGACGAACGGGCTCGGCCCGGAGCGCATCACCGCGCGTGTCGAGGAGGCGCGGCGGCTCAACGACGAGCTCGCACCGTTCCGGATCCTGGTCGGCACCGAGGTCGACATCCGGGCGAACGGGACGCTCGACTACCCCGACGACATGCTGGCGCGCTTCGACATCGTGAGCGCGTCCGTGCACTCCGCGTTCGGCCAGACGCGCGAGGTGATGACCGAGCGTGTGCTGACCGCGATGCGGCATCCGCTCGTGACCGCGATCTCGCACCCGACCGGCAGGCTGCTGGAGCGGCGCGATCCGCATGCGCTCGACCTCCAGGCGCTCATCGACGCCGCCGTGGAGACGGGCACCTGGATCGAGATCAACGGCGGACCCGAACGGCTCGACCTGCCGGACGTCTGGGTCCGGAAAGCCCTCGACAAGGGCGTGACGCTCGTCGCGAATTCCGATGCGCATTCCACCGAGGAGCTGGACTGGATGGAGTTCGCGGTCGCGACCGCCCGTCGCGGGTGGGCGCCGCGCACGGCGCTCGCGAACACGTCCGAGCTCGACGAGATGCTCGCGAGGCGCAAGCGACGCGGATGACGCGCGCCCGTTTCGTCGTGCGCGGCGTCGTGCAGGGCGTGAACTTCCGCGCCGCTGCCGCGCGCGAGGCAACGGCTCGCGGTCTGGCCGGGCGCGTCTGGAACAGAGCGGACGGCGCGGTCGAGCTCGTCGCGGAGGGCGACGCCCCGTCTCTCGACGCGCTGCAGGCATGGCTCTCCCGCGGACCGCGCTTCGCTAGGGTCGAGGGCGTCGATCGGTCGCCTGCGGGTGGTGAGCCTCGGTACCGGGACTTCGCCATCGCCGACGGGGCGCCCGAGTGAGCTAGCGGCGGCGCTTCTTCTTGCGCTTCTCCGGCTGCGGGAAGTAGCGCTGACGGCGGCGCTCGCGCTCCCAGGCTGCCTCCTGAGGCGGTAGCACGCGCAGGTACATAAAGCCGAGCGCCGCGAGGTTGGCCGCGATCGTCACGCCGATGACCCAGAACGGGAGCTTCGCGATGATCCAGACGAGGATCACGATGAGGAACACGACGTTGGTCCAGAGCACCCACTGTTTCAGGGCGTTCTCGGCCGGCGGCACCGGGCCGCGGCGCCGCCAGTTGTACCAGGCGATGTTGGCTACCAGCGATATCGCCAGCGCATAGACGGCGGGCCAATAGAACCGCGACTCGGTGTTGAAAGGTTGAAAAAAACGGTCAACGAAGTGACCGAGGTCGAACGGCACGGTCCGGCTATGCTAGCGACCGCCAGCGGCATTGACAGGGAGACACCGTGCGAGCACTCCTCTCAGCTTCTGATACGACCGGTCTCGTCGCGTTCGCGCGCGGTTTGCGTGAGCTTGGCTGGGACCTGATCGCGACCGACGGCACGCGCGCCGCGCTCGCGATGGAGGGCATTTCCGCCAAGGCCGTTGAAGATCAGACCGGCTCGCCCGTCTTGCTGGGCGGTCGCGTGAAGACGCTGCACCCGCGCATTCACGCCGCGATCCTGGCGCGGCGGGACGACGAGGCGCACCAGGCTGAGCTGGCGCGCGAGGGCATCGAACCGATCGACCTCGTCGCGGTGAACCTCTATCCGTATGCCAAGGCAGCGGCCGCGGGCAAGCGCGGGCCGGAGCTGCAGGACCAGATCGACATCGGCGGCGCGACCCTGCTGCGCGCGGCGGCGAAGAACTATCAGGACGTCGTGGTCATCGCGAGACCCGACCGCTATGTCGCGGTGCTCGACGAGCTCAAGGGGCGGGGAAGTGTGTCGCTCGAGACGCGCCGGCTCCTCGCGGCCGAGGCGTTCTCCCACACCGCGGCGTACGACGCGACGATCGCGTCGCGCTTCGTGGGCGAGGCCGGCATCCAGTTCCCCGATGACATGACGCTCTCCCTCCGCAAGGTGCGCGACCTGCGCTACGGGGAGAACCCGCATCAGCAGGCGGCGTTCTACGCGATCCGCGGTGAGGAGAGCGGCGCGATGGTCTCGATGGAGCAGATCCACGGGCGCGCGGCGAGCTTCAACAACGTGCTCGACATCAACGCGGCCTGGCGGATCGTGTCCGACTTCGCGCAGCCGACGGTCGCGATCGTGAAACATCAGAACCCGTCGGGAATCGCATCGGAGAGCGAGATCACGAAGGCGTACCAGCGCGCGTTCATGGCCGACTCCGTTTCCGCTTTCGGCGGCATCGTCGGCGCGAACCGCCCGGTGACCCGCGAGCTCGCCGAGGCTATGCAGGACACCTTCTATGAAGCGATCATCGCGCCGAGCTTCGACGACGACGCCCTTCCGCTCCTCCGCCAGCGCAGGAACCTCGAGATCCTGTCGGTGCCGAACGCGATGGTCGATGGTCGTCGCCTCCGGCGCCCCAACGACCACGCTCTCGATCTGAAGAAGGTCGCGGGTGGAATGTTGGTGCAGACGCCGGACGAGTCCGTCACCGAGGAAGGGAACTTCAAGGTCGTCACCGAGCGCACGCCGACGCTCGAGGAGCTCACCGACCTGCTGTTCGCGTGGCGCTGCGTGCGGCATGTCACGTCGAACGCCATCGTCCTGGTGAAGGGCCTCGCGTCCGTCGGCGTGGGCCCCGGCCAGCTGTCGCGCGTCGTCGCCGTCGAGGTCGCGGTCCGCAAGGCCGGCGAGAACGCACGCCTGGCCGTGATGGCCTCCGACGCGTATTTCCCGTTCCCGGACGGGATCGAGGTCGCCGCGCGCGCCGGCGTGACCGCGATCATCCAGCCGGGCGGCTCGCTGCGCGACGCGATGATGATCGAGACGGCGAACAAGCACCGCATGGCGATGCTGTTCACGGGCAGGCGGCACTTCAAGCACTAGCCTGCCTGCGACACCATTTTTTCCGCGTCTTAGCCTGTCGCCCATGGCCGATACGGACGGCATCACTCCCGCGGAGTTCGGTACAGCGTTCAAGCGTTTTGTCGACGCGATGAACGCCGAGGCCGCGAAAGAGGCGAGCCCGCTGCTCGAGCGGCTTCGCGGGCATCTGGGCGGCGATCCCGGGCGCATGCCGATCGTCAGTGAAGACTTCGACAACTACGAGCACCCCAACGTGCAGGTCGCGCTCGAC
>DATKCP010000160.1:0-38833 GCA_035513115.1 Candidatus Limnocylindria bacterium
GCTCAGCCTTTCGCGACCAGCACTCCGACCATGCCGTATGCCTCGTGCGCCGGGAAGTGGCAGATGAAGACGTACGTGCCGGGCGCGAATGTCAGCGTCGTCGTTCGCGTCGCCATCGGCGGGAGCGACACCTCGTCGGGACGGTCACCGTGAGCGGGCTCGGTCCCGGTGCGATGGCGGTCGTGGAACGCCGCATCGCCGATGAGCCACTCGTGCTCGATAGGGTCGTCGTTCACGATCGTGAAGGTGATCGGCACATTCGCGGGGACCTCGATGCGGTCCGGTCCGAAGTGCGAGTAATGGAGCCGGATCCCGATCTCGGTCGGCAGTGTCGCGGCCTGCGCCGGGGCGCAAGCGCTCGCCGCGAGTGCGGCGAGCGCGAGCGCCGCGAGATGACGCATTACCGGGCGGTCCGGGGTGCGACGCGGGCGATGAGGAGCAGCGCGCCGAGGCCGGCGATCGCGATTCCCGCGAGCACCAGCGGTTCACTCGACTCTGATGCGGGAACGTTGTTGGTCGCGGGAGCCTCGAGCCCCGCGGCAACGCGCGAGGGTACCGTGCCGTTCGCGCTGACCGCGAGGTCGTACGTCAGCTGGCTGGCCTTGGCGTCGATGCTGATCTTGGTCAGCCAGGCCATCTCGGGGACCCAGTCCATGCCCTTGTCGGAGCGCAGGTCGTCGAGCAGTGAGGCCGACGCCGTGGCGCTGTGGTCGAGTTTCATGCCGTTCGCGAACGGCGCGGGGAGGAGCGCCGGCTTACGGTCGGTGAGCAGGTACACGTCGGCCTCGATGCGGTCGTCGGCGGCCTTGCCGGTGCCGAGGATCCGCAGCGGGACCCAGGGGTTGTCCGTCGGAATGGTGATGTGGACCGGCGTGCCGTCGCCGATCTCCTGCCCCCTCGCCTTCGCCGCGTCCGCGTCGAAGATCGCCGCCATGAAGATCGGGCTGCGCGCCGCGTAGAAGTCGAGGACTTCCGGCGCGTCCGGCGGGAGACGGAAGCCGTGCTCGGTGGCCCAGCGGCCCACGGCCTCGCCGCCACCTCTCAGTACGGTGATGTCGAGCGCGTCGATCTTCACCTGAAGGAGGACCTCGGCGTCCTCACGCGCGCCGGCCGACAACGCGACCGGGAACGAGCCCCGCTTCGCAAAGACCTCGGTCTCGCGGATCAGGCGCTGGAGCGTCCAGTCGCCGCCCTTCTCGACCGAGGTGGGGACACCCGGCAGAGGAACGAGCGAGCCGAACTGGCCGCTGCCGCCCTGGAACTTGAACGAGGTGATGTAGTGCTCGATGCCGTCGTGATAGCCCGCGAAGGTCGTCGTGCGAAGCAGGTTGACCGCCCCGTTGGGGCCGATCAGGCCCGCGCAGGCCGCGGCCGGCTGCGTGCCGACGGCCAGAGCGGCGACGATCGCGGCCGCGCCGGCCATGAACCGTCTCATACCGTGGTCCTCCTTCCCGGCCTGGGCCGGATAGGGGTACGACGGCGCCGCCGCCGGAAGGTTCCGGCGCCAGCTCCGGGGCGGGGCAGCCGCGCCGTCAGCTCAGGCGCGCCATGACCATCGCGAGGATGATGAGCACGCCGACGGCGACCTGGACGCGGCCCACCGTACGGATCCGCGACAGGAGCGATCCCGCTTCCGCGGCGGCGCCGGCGTCGCCCGCCGCGGCCTTGGGTCCGAGCGCGAGCATGCGCCGCGTCCAGGGGACGACGGTGACGCGTATCAGCACGTACAGCCCGATCGCGAGGAGCGACCCAAGGAGGATGACCGCCGCCCAGCGCGAGCCGAATGGCTCCTCGAGCTGCTGGGCCCGACCGGACGCGAACAGGTTGAGGAAGCCGGTGGCGATAGTGAGCTCCGCCACGCGCAGGATGTAGAAGACCTGACGCGGCGCCAGCTGCGCCATGACCGGCCCTCGCGCCGCCGGCGGCGCGGCGAGGACGGCCGGAAGCTGCACCAACAGCGTGTAGAAGCCGCCGCCGATCCAGAGGATGGCCGCCAAAACATGGAGGAACTGGGTCGTCAGTCGGAAGAGATCGTCCATGAGCCGGGATAATGACAGGTGATGCCCACGAAGACCGACTACTACGAGCTTCTCGGCGTGCCGCGCAACGCGACGGCGGATCAGATCCGGAGCGCCTACCGGAGGCTCGCGCGGCAGCACCACCCGGACGTCAGCGACGCTTCCGACGGGGCGGAGCGCTTCAAGCAGATCACCGAGGCGTACGAGGTGCTCTCCGACGCCGAGCGGCGGCAGCGCTACGACATGTTCGGGAACGGCCAGGGCCTCGGCGACTTCGGCATCGGCGATCTCTTCGAGACCTTCTTCGGCAGCGAGTTCCGGCGGCGCGAGCCGCGCGGACCGATGCGCGGCGCCGACCTTCGGATGGAGATCGAGATCGAGCTCATCGACGCGGTGAAGGGCGGCGCGCGCACGATCCGAGTGCCGCGGCTCGAGACCTGCGAGGGCTGCGAGGGGAGCGGCGCCGAGCCCGGCTCGAAGATCTCCACCTGCGGCACCTGCAACGGCCGCGGCGAGGTGCGGCAGGTGCAGCAATCCGTGTTCGGCCGCTTCGTCAACGTGTCGACCTGCCCGCGCTGCGGCGGCTCGGGCAAGACCGTCGACGCTCTGTGTACGCGCTGCCGCGGCGAGGGCCGCGAGCGTAGCGACCACGAGCTTCCGCTCGACATCCCCGCCGGCATCGACGACGGGCAACAGCTGCGCGTCGCGGGCGAAGGCGAGGCCGGCCTCCGCGGCGGTCCGTCCGGCGACCTCTACGTGCTCATCCGGCTGCGCGACCACGGCTTCTTCCGCCGCGAGGGCGACGACCTCGTGCACGTGCTGCGGGTCTCGCCGGCGCAGGCCGCGCTCGGCGCCGACCTCGAAGTGCCCACGATCGAGGGCGCCGCCGCCGCGGTGAAGGTGCCGAGCGGCGCGCAGCACGGTCAGATGGTCCGGCTCCGCGGGAAGGGCGTACCGCATCTTGGCTCGTCCGGCCGCGGCGATCAGCTCGTGTATCTCGACGTCGCGATCCCACGCACGCTCACGAAGGAGCAGAAAGCGCTCTACCGGCAGCTGCACGATATCGAGGGTGCGCCCGAGCAGCGCGACGAGGGCGACGCGCGGGGCGTCTTCGATCGCATCAAGGACGCCATCGGCGGCGAATGACGCCGCCGCCCACTCGCTGGCTCGAGATCGCCGTCCCCGCGCAGGCGGAAGCCGTCGAAGCGGTGAGCGAGATCCTCTCGCGCGTGGGGTACAACGGCATCGCCGTCGAGGTCCCACTGGAACGTGGACGCGGGGCCGACCACACCGTGAAGGCGTACGTCTTCGACGACGCCGACGCCTTCGCCAAGGTCTCGGACGTGCGCGACGCGCTGGGGCATCTTCAAGCGTTCGGACTCGGGCCGATCGGCGAGCTCGTCGCGCGACGCGTGGAAGACCAGGACTGGCTGGAGAGCTGGAAGGCCGAGTTCGTGCCCCTCCGGATCGGGACCTTCGTGGTGCGACCGACCTGGTCCGAAGCCGTCGCCGGTGACGCGATCGAGCTCGTGCTCGATCCGGGCATGGCCTTCGGCACGGGTCTGCATCCGACCACGCAGCAGTGCCTCGAGGCTCTCTCGACGCTGCCGCTGGAGGGGAAGAGCGCTCTCGATGTCGGGACCGGCTCCGGCATCCTCGCGATCGCCGCCGCGAAACGCGGCGCCTCGCCCGTCGTCGCTGTCGATACGGATCGGATCGCCGTCGATGCGGCGCGTGAGAACGCGGTGCACAACGGCGTCGCGATCCCGGTGGGCGAGGGCAGCGCTGCGGATGTGCCGGGTCGCTTCGACGTGGTCATCGCGAACATCGTCTCGCCGGTGCTGCAGCGGATCGCGCCGCATCTCGCGGCGCGGCTCTCCGGTGGTGGCACGCTCCTGGCCGCGGGGATCAGCGCGCCCGCGGAGGCCGCGACCCGCGAGGCGTTCGCGCAGGTGCGCCTGGAGGTCGTCGATCGCACCGAGCGCGATGACTGGGTGGCGCTGGCCCTGCGCCGCTGATGCATCGGTTCTTCGTCGCCCCCCAGACCCTGCGCTCGGATCGCGTGACGCTCACGGGATCGCAGGCCCGTCAGATCGCCACCGTGCTGCGCCTGCGCGCGGGAGACGCGATCGTCCTCGTGGCCGAGGGCGCCGAAGCGGTCGTCACGCTCGAGGCCGTGCGGGCGACGTCGGTCACCGCCGTCGTCAGCGAGCGCGGCTTCAACGCGGCCGAACCGACGGTCGCGCTGACGCTGGCGCTGCCCGTCCTGCGTGGCGACCGCGACGAGGAAGTCATCGAGGCCGTCACGCAGCTCGGTGCGTCGCGGATCGTCCCGTTCACCAGCGCCCGCTCCGTGGTCCGGAGCCTGGGCGAGGCCAAGCGCGCGCGCTGGGAGCGCATCGCGCGCGAGGCGGCGGAGACCGCGCGGCGCGGTCGGGTGCCGTCGATCGAGCCGGCGCGCTCGTGGGCGGAGCTGTTCGCCGTCTTGCCGTCGCCGGTCTTCGTCGCGTGGGAGGGCGAGCGGCGCGCGCAGCTACGCGACGCGCTGCCTCGGAGCGCGCCCGTGCTGTCTTTGGTGATCGGACCCGAGGGCGGGATCTCCGACGACGAGATCGCGCTGGCGCGCGAGCGCGCGGCGGTCACCGTTTCGCTCGGAGCCCGGAACCTTCGTAGTGAGACCGCGGCTATCGCGGCGGTCGCGCTGGTGATGGATCGCCTGCGGAGCTAAGCCGCGCGGCCGCCACCCCCGTCGCCGCCGTCATCGCTGTCGTGCGGCGCCGTCACAGCGAGCCACGTGATCATCGTCGCGTCTGACGCTGTTCGCGTCGACGGATGAGCGCTCTCGGGACCGCGCCACTCAGCCTCGCCGCGTCGCGTGCCAAGGCGCGGGAAATGAACTAGGCCGCCCAACTGTCCACCTCGTTCCACTTGCGCTGCTTGCGCGGCAGACCACGCAGCTCGCCCCTGCGCCTGGCGTATCCGCGCCACGCCGCGTAAAAGCCGAAGCAACCGCCCGAGAGGAACGCCGCCAGCGACACCAGCGGGTAGTAACCATCGATCGGCGGCATACCTCGCGGCAGAGCACACCGGATGCCGCGCGGTCGCTGCCGAGCGCCCCTTCACGCTAGATCGCCACGATGCCCCGCTCCTGGAGCTCGCTCCGGTCGTATATCGCTCGGTTGGCGAGCACCCGCGCGAGCGGGGCGCCGGTGGCGAGATCGTGCCGCAGCCCAGCCGTCAGCCGCCGCACGAGGATCAGCCCCAGCACGACGAGGCCGGCGATGACCGTCGGCGTCGCCCCCTCCTGCTCCCAGATGACCGCCGGAAAGATCGCGAAGGAGAGGAGGCTCGCGAGAGGGAGCAACCGATTCGGCCGTGGACGGATCCACCGGACGGCGAGCAGGCCGACGTAGAGCGGCACTCCCATGATGAGCGCGGCGATCGGATCCGCCGCGAGCGCGAAGCCCCAGCCCGTCGCGTTCGCGCGCCCGCCGTCGAACTGATGGAACACCGGCCACATCTGTCCGACGAGCGCCGCGATGCCGCACGCGAGCTGCGTCTCGAGAGGCAGATCGAGCGAGCGCGCCACGACCACCGCGAGGAAGCCCTTCGCCCCGTCGAGCGTCCCGCCGGCGATGCCCTGGGCGAGGCCGATGCTCTTCGCGAGATTGCCGCCGCCGAGCTTGCGCTCGCCGACCGCCCGCAGATCGACGCCGTAGGCGCGCGCGATCCAGTAGGGGAACGAGATCGAGCACAAGAGGTAGGTCACGATCACGGCGGCCGCCATCACGCCGGTATTCTCTTGGTTGCGTGGAGGACTGCCTGTTCTGTCGCATCGTGGCGGGGAAGCTGCCCGCAACGGTCGTCTACGAGGACGACGACGTCGTCGCGATCAAAGACGTCTTCCCGCGCGCGCCCTTCCACGTCCTGGTCGTTCCGCGCACGCACGTCGCGATGCTCTCGGACCTCGACGACGAGCCGCTTGGGGGGCGGCTGCTCCAGGCGGTCCGGCGCGTCGCGCGTGGGGGCGGCGTCGGCGACAGCTTCCGGCTGGTGGTGAACAACGGCGACCAGGCCGGCCAGAGCGTGTGGCATCTTCACCTCCACGTGCTCGGTGGCCGGGAGTTCTCCTGGCCTCCAGGCTGAACCGGCAACAAAAGCGCGTATCTTTACCGCCCCGTCCCGGCCTCGCGGCGGGTATCATCACGCCTGTCGGCCTCCTCGGGGGGCCGTCGTTCTGTCTCTGACAGCCAGTCTCATATGACCGAAGGGCGGGTGATCCAAGGACCGTTGTCTGAAGTGATCGTCGGTGATGGCGAGTCATTCGAGGCCGCCCTTCGCCGTTTCAACAAGAAGATCCAGCAGGCCGGGATCCTCGCGGAAGCCCGCCGTCGCGAGTTCTACGAGCGCCCCGCCGCACGTCGCAAGCGCAAGGAAGCAAAGCGGCGCAAGCGCTAGTTCGGAGAGCCCCGCCGTCGCATCCCCTATGAAGCAGAGGCTCGAGAGCGATCTTCGGGCCGCCATGAAGTCGGGCGACACGTCGCGCCGTGACACCCTGCGCTTCCTGTTGGCCGCGATCCAGCGCGAGGGGGTCGACCGCCTCCAGGCGACGATCGAGCGTCTCAGCGCCGAAGGCAAGGACGAGACGGCGCGACAAGCGCATGTCGCCGAGCACCGCCCATCGGACCTCGACGATGTCGCGGTCCTGGAGGTCCTTCAAAGGCAGGCGAAGATGCGCCGTGACTCGATCGAGGCATTCAAGAAAGGCGAGCGGCCCGAGCTCGCCGCCAAGGAAGAACAGGAACTCGCGCTGATCCAGGGCTATCTACCCGCGCCGATGTCCGACTCCGACCTGCGCGCGATCCTCGAACGCGTCGTCGCCGAGGCGGGCGCGGCCGGTCCGCGGGATATGGGAAAGGTCATGCCCAGGGCGCTGGCCGAGACGAAGGACCGCGCCGACGGCAAGAAGGTCGCCGGCCTCGTCGCCGCGATGCTCAAGGAGAAGGCGGCGCCCTCTTGAGCGCGTCGGCGCAGATCACCATCCTCATCCCCGATCCCGAGGAGATGATGTTCGTCACCGGGAACAACGACACGAACATCGATCGCATCGAGCGCGAGTTCTCGGTGAAGATCGTCTCGCGGGGCGCGGAGCTGCGCATCACCGGTGACCCGGCGAACGTCGCGCGCGTTGGCGAGCTCGTCGGCGCCATGCGCACGCTCTCCGACCGCGACGACAACCTGCGCAAACCCGCGCTGGAGCGGTTGATCGACGAGGCCAAGGAAGCACCTGTTGGCGCGCCGGAGCAGCTGCGCGAAGTCGTCGCGACGACCGTCCGCGGAAAGCGCATCACACCGCAGTCCGCGAATCAGCGACGCTACGTCGACGCGATCCGGACTCACGACCTGGTCTTCGCCACCGGGCCGGCCGGTACGGGTAAGTCCTACCTGGCGGTCGCGCTGGGTGTCGCCGCGCTACGCGATCGCAAGGCCGCGCGCCTCATCCTCACCCGGCCCGCGGTCGAGGCGGGGGAGCGGCTCGGATTCCTGCCGGGCGACCTCACCGAGAAGATCGATCCATATCTCCGTCCGCTGTACGACGCGCTGTACGAGCTCATGCCCCCCGAACGCTTCACCCGCGCGATGGAGCGCGGAGAGATCGAGGTCGCGCCGCTGGCGTTCATGCGTGGCCGCGCACAGCCGGTCTTCAGCAGGGTACTGACACCGACCGGCTTCACGGCCATCGGCGCGCTCTCGGTCGGAGACCTCGTTGTCGGCTCCGACGGACGGCCAACGGCGGTGCTCGGGATCTATCCGCAGGGCCGCAGGCCGGTGTATCGCGTGCGGACGCAGGACGGCGCATCGACGCTCGCCTGCGGCGAGCACCTATGGGCAGTGGCCACTGCGAGCGATCGGCGTCGCGGCAAGCCTCCGCGGATCCTGCGGACGCGTGACCTGGTGGGACGGCCCCGTTCGGCGCATCAGCACCGATACGAGCTGCCGCTCCTGTCGCGGCCAGTCGAGTTCGAGCGCCTCCACACCATTCCCATGGACCCGTACGCCCTCGGTCTGCTCCTCGGCGACGGATACGTCACCGCGTCTACGACCCCGACGTTCACGACGGCGGACGGGGAGCTCGTTCCCGCGCCGGGGTCGCGCCTGCCGGGCACCGCGATCGTTCGCAAGAGGGCGCTCGATCACGTCTTGCGACGAAAAGGCGGTGGCCGAGGCGGGCGATCGGCGGACAAGTTCGTCCCGACGGAGTACCTGTACAACACTCCCGACGTAAGGCTCGCGGTGATGCAGGGCTTGCTGGATGCCGACGGCGGACCGGTCACACAGGAAGCCCGAACGTGCCGGATCCAATACACGACCACATCTCCCCGTCTGCGCGAGGGCATGGTCTTCCTCGTTCGATCCTTTGGTGGAGTTGCGTACTGGCGGAAGCGCCGCGCCGAAGGACGCAAGCCCGGTCGGGCGCGCGGTCGCGATGTCCACAACCGCTCCGACGAGTACGTCGTCGAGATTCGTTTGCCAGCCGGTGTCGCGCCGTTCAGGCTCGCGCGTAAGCTCGATCTGTACGACGCGCACGGGGGCGGCCGCCCGATGCGGTTCATCGACAGTGTTGAGAAAGCCGGCGAGCACGAGACCGTCTGCATCAAGGTCGCTGCCGCCGACTCCCTATACATCACCGATGACTTCATGGTCACGCACAACACGCTGAACGAGGCGTTCATCATCCTCGACGAGGCCCAGAACGCCACACCCGCGCAGATGAAGATGTTCCTCACACGTCTCGGCTACGGCTCGCAGGCCGTGGTGAACGGCGACATCACGCAGGTCGACCTCGAGAAGGACCAGCGCTCGGGCCTGGTGGTCGCGCGCGAGATCCTGCGGGGGGTCGAGGGGATCGCGTTCGTCGATTTCGACGAGCGGGACGTCGTCCGCCACGAGCTCGTTGCCCGGATAGTCCGGGCGTACGATCGGCACGAGAAGAAGTGATCAAGCTGCCGGCTGGCCCGCGGTTCGACCCGCCGCCCGTGGCGCTTCGCAGGATGCTGGGCGCGACGACGGCGCGGATGTATGTGTTCGTCATCGTGACGGGCATCCTCACGTCGATCGCGATGCTGCTCTCGCCACCGGCGACGGTCGGCTACGACGTCGGGTCGCTCGCCGACCGCCAGGTGAGGGCGCCGCGCTCCGTGGCGTACGTCTCCGAGACGCTCACCCAGGCCGAACGCGAGCGGGCCGCCGCGGCGGTGCCCAGGGTCTACGCGCGCAACCCGGCCGTGGTGGCCAGCTCCCGCGACCGGCTGGCGCAGGCGGTCGCCGCCACCGGCCGGGTGCGCGCCGACACGGCGCAGAACCGCGAGCAGCGGATCACCTCACTCACGCGCCTCACCGAGGTCGCGATCAGCCCACAGATCGCGCCGCTGATCGTCGACATGCCCGCTCCCGAGTGGGACGCGGTGGCGAGAGAAGTGGATAACGCGCTGCGCACGCTCTACCAGCCGGGCATCCGGCCGGAGCAGCTCGAGACCGCCAGGGATGCGTCGGCGACCGCGCTGCCGCCGGCGTGGACCGATCGTCAGAAGACCGTCGGGGCCTGGCTGGTGAGGCAGTTCGTCGACTCGGATGTGGCCCTCGACCAGATCGCCACGACGACCGCGCAGGAGGCGGCGCGCAGCGGCGTCCCCGCGGTGCAGGTGCAGGTCGTTTCGGGCGAGGTCGTCGTGCGCGAGGGCACCGTCGTGAGCGAGCTCGACGTCGAGAAGCTGCGCGCGCTGGGTCTGGTCGATACGGGGATCGACTGGCCGGGTGCTGTCGGTCTCACGATCTGGGCGGTCCTCATCGCCGCGGTGCTCGCGTTGTTCGTCGCGCGCTACGCGACCGAGGCCTGGAACGACGACCCCAAGATGATCCTCGTCATGCTGTCGCTGCTCGCTGTCACCGTGACCGCGCGAGCGTTGGTCCCAGGTCACACGCTCCTCGTCTACTTCGTCCCGTTCGCCGCGGTCGCGATGATCATCACCGTCCTCGTCGGCGGGCGCACGGCGCTCGCGACGCAGATCGCGGGCGCGCTGCACGTCGGGATCCTGTCCGGCCAGGTCGAGCTCGTCGCGTATGTCCTCGTCCCCGCGCTCCTCGGCATGGCCGCGGTGCAGCGGGCCACCACCGCGCGCGAGTTCGCCGCGGGTGCGGGCGCGGTGGCCGTGGGCAACCTCGGTGTCGTCCTCTCGTTCACGCTCGTCGGCGAGTCCATCGATCCGGTCGGCGCGGCGCAGCTCGCGGTCGCGGCGCTGACGAGCGGAGCGGGCTCCGGACTTCTCGCGTTCGCGGGGATGGCGATCTTCGGCCACCTGTTCGGGATCACGACCGTGTTCGAGCTGCGCGAGCTCGCTGATCCGAACCATCCGCTGCTGCGGCAGCTCCTGCTCCGCACCCCCGGCACGTATCACCACTCGCTGCTCGTGGCGAACCTCGCGGAGCGCGCGGCCGAGGTGATCGGCGCCGACCCGCTCGTCGCGCGCGTCGGTGCCTACTACCACGACATCGGCAAGATGCGGAACCCCACCGGCTTCATCGAGAATCAGACCGGCACCAACCCCCATGACGAGCTCGATCCGGTCGTGTCCGCGGGTATCGTGGCCGCCCACGTCCGCGACGGGCTGTCGCTCGCGGAGCGCTATCACCTGCCGCCGATGATCCGCGAGATGATCCCGGCGCATCACGGCACCAGTGTCGTGAAGTACTTCTATCAGCTCGCGCAGCAGCGTGGCCAGAATCCCGATGAAGCGTCCTTCCATTACCCCGGCCCCCGGCCGCGCACCAAGGAAGCCGGCATCGTGATGCTCGCGGACGGCACCGAGGCATCGGTGCGCTCGCTCGCGGAGAAGAAGCCCGAGACGATCCGCGCGATGGTCGAAAGGATCGTCGCCGATCGTGTGAGCGAAGGTCAGCTGGACGAGTGTGACCTCACGCTGCGCGACATCCAGCGGATCAAGGACGCGTTCTGCGAGCTCCTCCTGGGCGTGTACCACGAGCGGATCCCGTATCCGGAGGATCGGATCGCGCGGATCCCCCCGGCGGCCGACAAGGCGGCGTCCGACCGCTGAGGATCGCGGTCCGGGGCGATGCGCCATGTGACCTCCTGGCCGCGCGCCGCGCCGTGCGTGCCGCGCTCCGACCGTACGGCGTCGCGAAGGATGCGGAGCTCGTCATCGCGTTCGTCGACGACGCGGCCATGCGCGAGCTCAATCGCCGGTACCGGCGGAAGGACCGCACCACCGACGTGCTGTCGTTCGGTCAGTCGCTGCGTCGCGGCACGAAGGGAACGACGGCCGCGTCGTCGCTGCGGCGCGAGGCCGACGGCACGCTCGAGCTCGGCGACATCGTCATCAGCGGTGCGCAGGCGGCGCGGCAGGCGAAACGGCGGCGCCGGCCGCTCGCGATGGAGGTCGCCTTCCTGGCCGCGCACGGGGCACTCCACCTCCTCGGCTTCGAGGACGAGACGGGCGCCGGGTACCGCGAGATGCTGCGGCTGGGGCGCGAAGCGCTGAAGTCGTGAGCGGCTGCCTCTGGCGGGGCGTCGCGCCCCCGGTCAGCGCTGGGTGCCGGGTACCGGCATGGCTCCGGGGTACGTACGTGATCGCTCGTACGACCTGACCGGGCCGGTCGCGCGTAGGGCGAGAACGATGCGATGCCGCATCTTCAGGCCCAGGAGCGAGAGCGCGACGCCGATCGATCCCCCGAGGCCGAAGTGGAGCCGGCTGTCCGGATCGTGCCGCCACAGGGCGGGCCGCTGGCTGATGCGGGCGCCCCGCTGCGTGGCCATCGCGAGCACCTCGGTGTCGAACAGCACGCCCGACTCCGTCGATCCGGCGAAGAGCTCGCGGCCAAGCGCACCGCGATAGAGCTTCAGACCGCACTGCGGGTCGGGCACGCCGCGCAGGACGAGCAGCTGCGCGAGGAAGCCGTAGAGCTTTCCCATCGTTTCGCGCGGCCGCGACTGGCGGCGCTCGAGCCGCGTGCCGGGCAGAGCGCGGGACAGGATCGCGATCTCCGCGTCCTCCAGGTCGCCGAGCAGAAGCTCGAGCTGCTCGATCGGAGCGGAAAGGTCCGCGTCGGCGAAGCCGACGATCTCGCCACGGCTGGCGAGTATCCCGGCGCGCACCGCCGCGCCTTTGCCCTGATTCGCCGGGAGCTGGATGAGCCGAAGCGCCGGCCACCGGACGCTCCACTCGCGCACGAGGCCCGCGGTGCCGTCGGTGCTCCCGTCGTCCACGACGATGACCTCGGCGTCGCGATGCCCGGCGCGGGCGAGGTGCGCGGACACGAGCTCCAGCGACCGTGACAGGCGCTCGTACTCGTTGTACGCGGGGACCACGATCGAGAGCTGCATGCCCACCTCGGCATCATAGGAATCGGCCCGGTGCATGGGGGAGGCAGCCGGGTATCAGGCGACTTTTGGGCGCGTTAGCGCCATCTTGCGAGGATGTTCTCGCGCTGGAACGCGAGCCGCGCGAAGAGGAACACCGCGACGTCCACCACGACGAGGATCGCGGTGAACTGCACGAAGGCCTCGTTGTCGAGGACGACACGTCCGGTCACGTGAGCGATCCCGAGGCCGACGACCGGCACGACGACGAGACCGCCGATCTGCTGCGCCACGCGCACGTCGTTCACGCGCGTCGAGATGAGGATGCCGAGGTTGACCGAGAGCATCGTGATGAGCGGCACCAGCACGATGATCGCCAGCACCCAACGCGGCGCGGTCACCGCGTTCACGGCGGCCTGGCTTCCGAGCGCGGACACCGACAGCAGGTAGATGGCGTAGGCGAGCCACGTGACGATCACCGACGGGATCGTCGAGGCGAGGCTCTTCGCGAGCAGGAGCTCTCCGACGCCCACCGGCGTCGCGAGGAGCGGCTCGAGGGTCCGGGCCGCCTTCTCGCCGATGACCGAGAAGATGGCCATGGTGAGCGGGACGACGGTCGGGATGAGCATGAACAGGATCAGGAAGTAGGTCGCGATGAAGCCCTGAATGGCCTCCTTGGGATCGAGTCCCGCGGCCGCGGGCGCCGCGGCGTACAGCGCCTGCATGTCACGGTCGCTCGGCGGGTTTGCCGCGGCCGCCGCGACCGCGCCGATCCCGGCGGCGAGGATGACGACCGGCGGGAGCAGCGTCATGGCCACCAGCAGCTTGTTGCCGAGGGCCTCGCGCCACTCGCGGATGCACACCGCGCGCACCAGCGCGCCACGCTCCGGCGTTCGCGCGAGCGCGATCGTCGTCACGATCGGGGGGTTCTCGGGGGGCGCAGCCCCCCGGTGGCTGTCTGACCTTCGACGATGCTGAGATACACGTCCTCGAGATGGACCCTCCGCTCGACGACGTACGCGATCTGCGCGCCGCCCTCGACCAGCGCGCGTACGAGCAGGGGATTCGTCCGCAGCGGGTCCGCCGCGGACACGACGATCGAGCCGTTCTCGAGGTGCGCTTCGCGCACGCCCGGGGTGCCCTGCACGCGGACGAGATCCTCGGGGCGGGGCGCGGGCACGAGGCGGATCTCGGTGGCGCGGCCGTAGAGCTCGGCGCGAAGGCGATCCGGCGTGTCGATGCGGATGACCGACTGCCGGAAGAACGCGATGCGGTCGCACAGCCGATCCGCCTCGTCGAGGTTGTGCGTGCAGAGGAATACGGTGCGTCCCTGGCCGCGCAGCGCGACGATGAACTCGCGCACGGTCTTCGCGGCATCGGGGTCCAGTCCGGTGGTCGGCTCGTCGAGGAAGAGCACGCGCGGCTCGTGAAGCGCGGCGCGCGCGATCGCCATCTTCTGCTTCATGCCGCGCGAGAACGTCGCGACGGCCTCCAGACGCCGATCCCACAGCCCCATCAGCCGCAGGAAGTGCTCGGCCTGCCGCGCCGCGGCCGTGCGGTCCAGGCCGTACAGCGTCGCGAAGAACACGAGGTTGTCCCACGCGGACTGCCTCTCGTAGAGGCCGGGCTGCTCGGTCAGGATGCCCACGGCCGCGCGGATCTCGGGATCCTGCCGTCCGAGGCGGTATCCGGCGACCTCCGCGGTTCCGGACGTCGGTCCGATCAGCGCGCACAGGAGGCGCAGCGTGGTCGTCTTGCCGGCACCGTTCGGGCCGAGGAACCCGAAGACCTCGCCCTCCTGCACCTCGAGATCGAGGCCGTCGACGGCGACGAGCGTGCCGAAGCGCTTCGTCAGGCTCTCGGTGCGGATCACGGTCTGCACGCGAGCGAGTCTATTGGCGGTGCGTCCCTATCCTTGACGCCGTGACCCCCACCGATGCCGAACGGAAGCTGCGTGAGCTGTCCTTCCTCCACGAGGTCGCGCGGCTCGCGTCGTCGGCGCGCGACTGGGACGAGATGCTCCACATCGTCATCGACCGGACCACCGACGCCATGCGCGCCGAGGTGTCGAGTCTGTATCTCCTCGAACGGCGCGAAGGGCTGCTGCGCCTGGTCGCCACGAACGGCCTGAACCCGCGCGCGGTCGGCCGCGCCACGCTGCGCTACGGCGAGGGCATCACCGGCTGGGTCGCGAACGCTCGCGTCCCGCTGGCGGTTCGCGACGTGCGCAACGAGCCGCGCTGGAAGGTGGTCCCGACCGTCGACGTCGACCGCTTCACGTCGATGCTCTCCGTGCCGCTCGTATCGCGCGACGAGGTCATCGGCGTGATGAACGTGCAGACGGTCGAGCCGCGCGACTTCGACCGCACCGAGATCGACTTCCTTCAGACGATCGCGAACCAGGTGGCGGGCATCATCGAGAAGGGCCGCCTGCAGCGCGAGTCGGAACGCAAGCTGCGCGAGGTGTCGGCACTCTTCGAGGTCTCGAACGTCCTGACGTCGACCCTCGACCTCGACGAGGTGCTTTCGCTGATCGTCGACCGCCTCGTGCGCGTATATCCGGGTTCCGCGGGCGCCATCTACCTGCGCGACCGCGACGACGTGCGCGAACGCGCTCGCTCGGGCGACATCGGAAAGTCGCTGCCACCGGCGGCGCGGCAGGCGATGGCGGAGACGCGGCCGATCGTCGAGGGTGACCACGTCGCGCTCCCGCTCCTCGCGGGCGACCGGCTCCTCGGCGCGGTCGCGCTGCGCGTGCCGGCCGGCATCGAGCTCGCCGACGAGGAGGTCGCGTTCGTCGGCGCGCTCGCGAACCAGGCCGCCCTGGCCATCGACAAGGCGGCGCTGTACGCCCTCGAGCGCCAGACGACCGAGAGCCTGCGCGAGCTCGAACGCGCACGGAGCGAGTTCGTGGCCGTGGTCACGCACGATCTGCGCACGCCGCTGTCGGTGATCCGCGGCTATCTCGATCTGCTCGCGGAGAAGAACGGGAACCGCAGGATCCCGATCGACGAGGCCGTCGCGCAGGTGGTCCGCCTCGACCAGCTCGTCGACCGCATCCTCACCGGCGTCCGCGTGGACCACCCCGATCTGACCCTCCGCCGCGCCAGATTCGATCTGCGCGCGACCGCGATCGCGACGCTCAGGGAGCTCGCGCCGATCGCGCGCCGGCATCGCCTCGGCGGTCCGCGCGAGGGCGCGGCCATCTGGGTGCGCGGCGACCGGAGGCGCACCGCCGAGGTGCTCTCCGGCCTCGTGCACAACGCGACGAAGTACGCACCCGAGGGGACGCGGATCAGCGTCAAGGTCGAACGGCGCCGCGACCGCGGCGTCGTGCGGGTCGTCGACGAAGGTCAGGGCGTCGCCCCCCGGGATCGCGCGCGGATCTTCGAGCCCTACGTGCGTGCCGCGGCGCACGCCGAGCTGCCCGGCTCGGGCATCGGCCTGTTCGCCTCGCGGCGCGTCGTCGAGGCGCAGGGTGGCGACATCTGGTACGAGGAGAGTCCCGGGGGCGGTGGCGTGTTCGCCTTCAGCGTGCCGCTGGCGAGCGAGGGGCGCGGTTGACGAGCGTGCTGGTCGTCGACGACGAGCGCGCGATGGTGGGGATGGTGGCCGCCCTCCTCGGCGAGGACGGCTACGAGGTCGTCACCGCCTACGACGGCGAGGCCGCGCTGAGGCGCCACGCCGAAGAAACGCCGGACCTGGTCATCCTCGATCGCGGGCTGCCCAAGCTGTCGGGCGACGAGGTCTGCCGGCGCATCCGCGCCGCGTCGTCCACGCCGATCCTCATGCTCACCGGCGAGAAAGGCAGCGACGAGCGCGCGCGCCTTCTGGACCTCGGCGCGGACGATTACCTGGAGAAGCCCTTCTCGAAGAAGGAGCTCTCCGCGCGCGTGCGCGCGCTGCTTCGCCGCGCCGCTCCGGCGTCCCGCGCGCGGCCCGCGGCGTCGATCGGCAGGCTCACGGTGGACACGCGCGCGCATCAGGCGAGCGTCGCGGGAAAGGCGCTCGACCTGACGCCGACCGAGTTCCGGCTGCTCGCGGCGCTGGCGGTGCATCCGGGCGACGTCGTGGACCGCCGCGCGCTGCTCCGCGCGGGCTGGCCGGAGGAACGCGACCCCGATCCCGAGTGGTTGAAGGCACACCTCGCGCGTCTGCGATCGAAGCTCGACGGCGCGGGAGCGCCCGCGCTCTCGAACGTGCGTGGCGTCGGCTATCGCCTCGGCTAGGGGACTACCCACGGCGCCGCTGGTCTGCGGCGCGGTGAACTTCGCCGCCGCGGTCGTCATGGCGTTCGTGCTCGCTCCGGCGACGCCGCTGCTGGCCGACGCGTCCTCGCGCTCGGAGTACGTGCAGACCAATCTGTGGGCGTGGCGACTCGGCTGGTCGGTGTGGATCGCGGCCGCGCTCTCGCTTCTCTGGTTCTACTCGTGGTGGCGCGCCCGTGTCGGCGCGTCGCACGCGCCCGTCGTCATCGCGGTCTTTGGCTTTCTCGCCGATGCCGCCGCCGAGACGGCGCTGATCGTCTACCTCGAGGCGACGGCCTTCGTCGCATTCTGGCTGACCGGCGTCGTCGCGAACGGCCTGTACACCATCGGCGGGATCTGGCTGACGCTCGCGACACGCCTGGGCACCGCCGAGCGCATCTGGTCCGGTGTGATGTGGGCCGCCGGCATCACCTTGAGCGTCGCCACTCTGACCGGTCTCTACCTGACCGCGGCCGTCGCGACGGCGGTCCTCTTCGCGCTCTTCTGCCCGTGGTGCGTCTACCTCGCGGTGAAGCTCCGCTGAGGCGCGTCGTCGTCATCGGCGCCGGCTTCTTCGGTGGCGTCATCGCGCGCCGTCTCGCGGACGTCGGCATCCCACTGGTCGTCGCATCGCGTACGCGTGGCGACATGCGCATCGACGTCGAGGACCGCGGCTCGCTTGCTCGCGCCCTCCAGGCGCACGACGTGGTCGTCGACACCGCTGGGCCGTTCCAGGCGCGCTCGACGACGTTGGTGGAGGCGGCGATCGACCGTGGCTGTGACGTCGTCGATCTCTCCGATGCCCGCGCTTATGCCGAAGCGGTGCTCGCGCTCCACGATCGCGCGGCAGCGCACGGTGTGCGGATCCTGACCTCATGCAGCGCGATCGCGACGGTCGCCGCGTCGGCTATCCGCGCGAGTGGCCTCGCCTCGCCGGAGGCGTGCGATCTCTTCCTGGCGCCGGCCTCGGCCGAAACGGGCAATCCCGCGACCGTGCGCGCGTTCCTCGCGTCGGTCGATTGGTCTCGTGCGCGCGGCTTCCCGGGCGGCGGCCGCCGCGGTCACCGGGTGGAGAGCGCCGCGACCGTGCTGCTCCCGCGCTCCTGGCCGAGCCTTCGCCGCGTGGAGCTCTGGGTCGATCCGAACGCGCCGTTCGCGGCGACGTCGCTCGCCCTGGCGTCACGCCTCGGCCTGGCGCGATTGGCCGAGGCGGTCGCGCCACTGTCGGCGCACCTGCTGGGGCGGCGGGACGGGCTGTTCCTGATCGCGGTCGCGGGTGCTGGCCGCGAGCACGTGACGCGCCTCGCGGCGGCGCGTGGCAGCTATCTCATTGCCGCGGAGCCCGCGGTGCTGGCCGCGGAGTCGCTCGCGCGCGGCGCGGACATCCCAGCCGGCGTCGTGCCGGCCGACACGCAGGTCGACGCGGCGGCCCTGTTCGCGCGGCTTCGGGGCCTGGGCGTGGACGTGCGCACCTAGAGTGATTCCGGTGCCGCGCACGATCGCCATGCGAGTCCTGGTCGGTGCCACGGCGGCGGTCGTGGCGGCCCTCGCGCTCGTCGATCTCCTGGCGCCGCCTGACGGCATCTCTCGCCTGTTCGCCGCGGCGGTCGTCGCCGTGGTCATCGGTGTCCTCGTCGCGTGGGCCGTCGAACGCGGGATCTCGCGGCCGATCGTGCTGCTCACGCGGCGCACGGACGCGCAGGCCACCAGCATGGATGTGCGCGGACCGCGCGAGATCGAGGACCTCGCGGCCTCCGTACGTCGGGCGATGGCGCTGATCCGCGACGAGCGTGCAACGGCTGGTGCGGAGCGTGATCGCCTCGGCACGCTGATCGATGAGCTCGGTGATGCGATCGTGATCGCCGACGAGGGCGGCCACGTGCTGCTCGCGAACAAGGTGGCGCGCGCGAACATGGGCGCCGATGTGGTCGGCCGCCGGTTGCCCGAGGTGATCCGCGACCACGAGATCCTCGAGGCGATCGGGTCAGCGCGGGCAGGTCGCGAGGCGAGCGCGACGATCGACCGCGCCGATCCTCGCCGGTTCATGCGAGCGGTGGCGCGCCCCTTCGAAGGGGGCCAGCTGCTTCTGGTGCTTCAGGATCTGACGCCGCTTCGTCGGCTCGAAACCGTCCGTTCCGACTTCGTCGCGAACGTGTCGCACGAGCTTCGGCGGCCGATCGGCTCGCTGAAGGCGATGGCGGAGGCGCTCGATGAGGGCGCCATCGACGATCCTGTTGCCGCACGCGACTTCGTGCAGCGGATGCAGCAGGAGATCGATGGTCTCGCGCAGCTCACCAATGAGCTCCTGACGCTCACGCGCATCGAATCCGGCGCGGAGACGCTGATGCTCCGGAGCCAGTCGCCGGACGAGCTGCTGGGCGAGTGCGCGCGCCGAATGGGCCCGCTCGCGTCGCGCGCTCGCGTCGCGCTTCTCGTCGAGCCAGGCGACGCGCCTCCGGTACGCGCGGACGCCGAGCGCGTGGGTCAGGTGCTGGCGAACCTGGTGCACAACGCGGTCAAGTTCACGGCCCCGGGCGGCACCGTCCGACTCGCGGCTGCGCGCGAGGGCGGACGCGTCGCGTTCAGCATCGCCGACACCGGCGTGGGCCTCGAGCGTGGCGATCTCGAGCGCGTGTTCGAGCGCTTCTACAAGGCCGATCGATCGCGGTCCGGCGGCGGCACCGGGCTCGGTCTCGCGATCGCAAAGCACATCGTCCAAGCGCACGGCGGTCGGATAGAGGCGCGGAGCGATGGGCCCAGCCGCGGGGCGACGTTCCGCTTCACGTTGCCACTCGCCGAGTGACGGCGATCATGCCCATCGAGTCGTCTTTGAAGATCACGACGCCGACCCGTACAGCGTCGCTGCTCGTTGTCATCCCGACGTGAACGCGCGGTGAACGTTCGAAGCGGATGGTAGGCTCGGCTGCCGGTGGCACGCATCGTCCTGGTAGACGACGACGCGAATCTGCGACATACGCTCGGCTACGCGCTCCGCCAGGAGGGCTTCGAAGTGCTCGTCGCGGAGGATGGCGAACGAGGCCTCGAGGCGTTCCATCAGAGTCGTCCCGACGTGGTCCTCCTTGACGTCATGCTGCCGCGCATGGACGGCTTCGAAGTGTGTCGTCGGATCCGGAAGGAGAGCGACGTCCCGATCATCATGCTCACGGCACGCGATACGGAGCTCGACAAGGTCGTGGGGCTCGAGCTGGGGGCGGACGACTATCTCGCCAAGCCCTTTTCGACGCGCGAGCTCGTCGCACGCATGCGAGCGCTCCTTCGTCGGACCCGCGCGGTGAGGCCTTCCGCCGGCGAGCGCCTCGAAACCGCGGGTCTGATGCTCGATGCGGGCCGACACCGCGTCGTGCTGGAGGGGCAGGAGGTCGCGCTGAAGCCGAAGGAGTTCGACCTCCTTGCGTTCTTCATGGCACACCCCGGTCAGGTATTCGGCCGCGAACAGCTGCTCGCGAGCGTGTGGGGCTACGACTTCGCGGGTGATTCGCGGACGGTCGACACCCACGTCAAGACGCTGCGGGAGAAGCTCGACGACGCCGCCGAGCGTCCGCGCTGGATCGAGACCGTACGCGGCGTCGGGTACCGCTTCCGCGAGGCGTCCGCCTCGTAGCGGTGACGGGCGCAGCGAGCCTGTTCACCGAGCGTTCACCGCGCGCTCACCGCCCGCACATGCCGCAACACGACGCTGTCACCGCACGGCTCGACGCTGGGACCCATACGTGGGAGAGGAGAGCTCATGAACAGGAAGTTGCTCGGGTCCTTCGTCGCGGTGGCTGTCCTGGCGGGCGCGTGCGGCGGTGGTGGCGCACCGGCACAATCGCAAGGCGGCACGAACCTGACCGGGTCGGTCAAGCTCGATGGCTCCAGCACGGTCTTCCCGGTCTCGGAGGCCTTCGCGGAAGAGTTCCAGAAGAAGAACCCCGGCGTGCGGGTGACCGTCGGCATCTCCGGCACCGGCGGCGGCTTCAAGAAGTTCTGCGCCGGCGAGACCGACATCTCCGACGCGTCGCGACCGATCACCAAGGCTGAGATGGACGTCTGCAAGGCGGCCGGTATCCAGTTCGTCGAGCTGCCGATCGCGTTCGACGGGCTGTCCGTCATGGTCAGCCCCAAAAACTCCTTCATCAGCTGCCTGACGGTCAGCGAGCTGAAGAAGATCTGGGAGCCGGAAGCCCAGGGCAAGATAACCAACTGGAATCAGGTCCGCCTGTCCTTCCCGGACCAGCGAATGACCCTGTACGGCGCGGGTGCGGACTCCGGGACCTTCGACTACTTCACCGAGGCGATCAACAAGAAGGAGAAGGCGAGCCGCGGCGACTTCACCGCGAGCGAGGATGACAACGTGCTCGTCCAGGGGATCTCGTCGGACCCCAACGCTCTCGGATACTTCGGCTACGCCTACTACTCCGAGAACAAGGACAAGCTGAAGCTCGTTGGGATCGACAACGAGAAGGGCGCGGGCTGTGTGGCGCCATCGCCGGAGACGATCCTGAGCGGGACCTACCAGCCTCTGTCGCGGCCCATCTTCATCTACGCCAAGGTGAGCGAGCTCGAGCGCCCCGAAGTGAAGGCGTTCCTCGACTTCTACCTCGCCACGGCGAACAACCAGCTCATCACCAGCGTCGGATACGTACCGCTGCCCCAGCAGCACTACCCAACGCTGTCCGACCGCGTCGCGAAGAAGCAGGCGGGTACCGTCTTCACCGGTGTCACGCAGACGGGCGTGAAGATCGAGGACCTGTTCTCGAGGACCCCTGCGATACCTTGAGTCCGAGTCCCGGGGGATCACGTCCCCAGTGTGTGTCGAGCGCAGAGCGGGCCGCCGGCCCGCTCTGCGGCGCATGCGATGACCGTCGGCGCCGGGCGCGCCCCGGCGGTGGCTGAGCGCTGGGCATGATGACGGTCGCCGAAGGCGCCGCCCGGCGCTCGATCCGCCGCGACAACGCCGCGGCCATCCGCGAGCGGCTGGTCGAGCTGCCCCTGTTCCTTGCGGCCCTCGTGACGATCGTCACGACCGTGGGCATCGTCGGAGTGCTGCTGTTCGAAACGCTCGAGTTCTTCCAGGTCGTTCCCCTCGTCCGCTTCCTTACCGAGACCGAGTGGACGCCGCTGTTCAGCACCAAGCAGTTCGGCATCATCGTGCTCATCTCGGCCACGGTGCTCACGTCGGTCGGAGCGATGCTGCTCGCGCTCCCGCTGGGTCTGCTGGTCGCGATCTATCTGTCCGAGTACGCGTCGCCGAACGTTCGCCGCGCGGTGAAGCCGGTCCTCGAGGTCCTGGCGGGGATCCCGACGGTGGTCTATGGGTATTTCGCGCTGCTCTTCGTCACGCCGATCATCCAGGCGCTGGTGCCCGGCACGGCGGTATTCAACGGCGCGTCGGCCGCGATCGTGATGGGCGTGATGATCATGCCGATGGTCACGTCGCTCAGCGAGGATGCCATGAGCGCCGTGCCCCAGTCACTGCGCGAGGCGGCATTCGGGCTGGGCGCCCTCCGCCATCAGGTCGCGCTTCGAGTGGTCGTTCCCGCGGCGCTCTCCGGCATCAGCGCCGCGTTCATCCTTGCCGCATCGCGCGCGGTCGGGGAGACGATGATCGTCGCCATCGCCGCGGGACTGAACCCGACCCTGACGCTCAACCCGTTCGTGCCGATCGAAACGATGACGGCCTACATCGTCCAGGTGAGCCTCGGCGACACACCGCACGGCACCCTCGAGTACAAGACGATCTTCGCGGTCGGAATGGTCCTGTTCCTGATGACGCTCGGCATGAACCTGCTCAGCCAGCTGTTCGTGCGGCGCTTCCGCGAGGAGTACCAATGATCCTCGGTTCGCTCGGACGGGCGCGTGTCTACGATCGCCTCTTCGCGGGGCTTTGTCTTGGCGCGACGGCCCTGGCGATCGGGATACTCGCGTTGCTGCTGGTGAAGATCTTCGCCGATGGCGTTCCGACGCTGACGCTGAGCTTCCTCACGAGCTACCCGTCGCGGTTCCCGGCGGAGGCAGGTATCCGCGCGGCGATCCTCGGGACGCTGTGGCTCATCGGCCTCACGGCGGCGATCGCGGTCCCGACCGGGATCGCGGCCGCGGTGTGGCTGGAGGAGTACGCGCCACGGAACAACTTCCTGGCCCGCCTGATCGAGACCAACATCGCGAACCTCGCCGGCGTTCCGTCGATCATCTACGGTCTGCTCGGCCTCGGCCTGTTCGTTCGGATCCTGCAGCTCGAGCGGTCGGTCATCGCGGGCGCGCTCACGATGTCCCTCCTCGTGCTGCCCATCATCGTCATCAGCGGGCGCGAGGCCCTGCGCGCGGTGCCGCGGTCGCAACGCGACGCCGCGTACGCGATGGGCGCGACACGTTCGCAGGTGGTCTCGCGCATCGTCCTCCCGGCTGCCTACGGCGGCACGCTCACCGGCGTGATCCTGGCGCTGTCGCGTGCCATCGGAGAGACCGCGCCGCTGATCACGATCGGTGCGCTGACATTCATCGCGTTCGATCCCGACGGCCTTCTCAGCCCGTTCACCGTGCTGCCGATCCAGATCTTCAACTGGATCTCCCGGCCGCAGTCCGGGTTCCACGACATCGCGGCAAGCGCGATCGTCGTGCTGATCGTCACGCTGCTCTTCATGAACGCGCTCGCCGTCGTCGTCCGCGATCGGGCGCAACGGAGGTTGCGCGGATGAGCCCTGGCACCGCCACACCACTCGTGCAGAATCTCGACATGGTCCTCGAGCCCCCCGTCCGGAGGGACGTGCCTACCGAGACCGCGCCGGATCCCGCGTTCCGCATCAGTGGACTCAGCACGTGGTACGGCAAGGCGCAGGCGCTTCGCGACCTGACCCTGGACCTCCCGAAGAACCGGGTCACGGCGATCATCGGGCCCTCGGGCTGTGGCAAGAGCACGCTGCTGCGCTGCCTGAACCGGATGAACGATCTCGTGCCGTCCTTCCGCGCGACGGGAGAGATCTTCTATCACGGCGACGACATCAACTCGGACAAGGCCGACCCCGTAATGCTGCGCCGGCAGATCGGAATGGTCTTTCAGAAGGCGAATCCATTCCCGAAGTCGATCTTCGAGAACGTCGCATTCGGCCCGCGCATCAACGGGTATCGCAAGGACCTCGGTGCGCTGGTCGAGCACACGCTCCGGCGCGCGTATCTCTGGGACGAGGTGAAGGACAAGCTGCATGCCAGCGGGCTCGCGCTGTCCGGTGGCCAGCAGCAGCGTCTCTGCATCGCCCGCGCCCTCGCCGTCTCGCCAGACGTGCTCCTCATGGACGAGCCATGCTCGGCGCTCGACCCCATCGCGACCTATCGGATCGAGGAATTGATCCGTGACCTGGCGAAGGACTACACGATCGTGATCGTCACACACAACATGCAGCAGGCGTCACGGATCTCCGATCGCACGGCCTTCCTCCTCTCCGGGGAGGAGCGTGTCGGCGAGTTGGTCGAGTACGATGTCACCGACACGATCTTCACGACGCCACGAGACAAGCGCACCGAGGCGTACATCACAGGGCGGTTCGGATGAGCGCACGCTCGATACACCATCGTGCCGCACTCGAAGACGGGCTGGCGCAGCTCGAGGCCGACCTTCGGGCCATGACCAGCCTCCTCGACGTCGCGATCGAGCGCAGCGTGCTGTCGCTGCAGACGCTCGACCAGCGCATTGCGGGACTCGTGATCGCCGGCGACGAGCACATCAACCGCGTGCGGTTCCAGATCGAGGACCGCGCCATCCAGCTCATCGCCACCCAGCAACCGATCGCGGGCGACCTGCGCTTCATCGTGGCCGTGCTCATGGTCGTCTCGGAGATCGAGCGCATGGGCGACTACGCGGCGGGGATCGCGAAGGTCACGCAGCTCCACGAGGGCCGGCAGCTCCTCAAACCCCTCGTCGATGTACCGGAGATGGCCCGACTCGTGCGCGCGATGCTGCGTGAGGCGGTGGACGCCTTTCTGCAGCGCAACGAGCACACCGCCGAGCGCGTTGCGCTCCAGGACGACGAGGTCGACCGGCTGTACGACATCGTCTACCGCGAGCTGCTCCACTACATGACCGAAGACCCGAGCACCATCGATCGCGCGACGTGGCTTCTCTGGGTCGCGCACAACCTGGAGCGCATGGGCGACCGGATCCAGAACATCTGCGAGCGCACGGTGTACGAGGTCACCGGCGTCATGCGCGAGTTCACCTCGCACAACCCGCGACCGCCGGAGGAGTGACCCCGCGGCGTGTCCTCTTCCTGTGCACGCACAACTCGGCGCGCTCCCAGATGGCCGAGGGATACCTGCGCGCGCTCGGTGCGGACATGTTCGACGTCGCGAGCGCGGGCACCGAGGCGCGCGGCCTGAACCCGCTCGCGGTCCGGGCGATGGCGGAGCAGGGGATCGACATCTCGCTCCAGGGGTCGAAGACGCTCGACCGGTACCTGCAGGAGCCCTTCGATCTCGTGATCACCGTGTGCGACGAGGCGAACGATGCGTGCCCCTACTTCGCGAACGCGAAGGAGCGCCGGCACTGGTCCTTCCCCGACCCGTCCGCCGTGCGCGGTGATGACCAGACGCGGTTCACGGCGTTCCGCGCCGTGCGTGACGCGATCCGCGAGCGGATCGAGCGGGAGCTGCTCTAGCGGGCGCCGCGCGCGAAGCGCACCTCTTCGATCCCATCGTTCGCGCCACCGCGCAGCGTCACGTCCGGTGCGCCCAGCTCGCGCAGGCGCGCGTGGGCCCGATCGGCGCTCCCGAGGTCGCGGCAGCCGACGACGACGCTGGCGATCCCGGTCGTCCCATTCGCGTGCCGCGCGGCGTCGCCGCCTGGTACGCGGCGATCGCGCGGCGTGAGGTCCTCGATGAGGAAGGGGAGCGGTGGCGCGAGGAGGGCCGTGCGCCAGCGCAGGCTGATGCCATCGGGACGGACGCGTCCGCCATCCGCGGGCTCACGAGACACCAGCGCGCCGAGCGCCGCGACGTCGGCGGCGAGGTCGTCGGACAGGACCGCGAAGTCGGCATACCCACCCCGGCCGGAGTGGCGCCACCAGCGGTGCTGCGGCGCCGCCTTCCGGAAGCCGACGAGCTCGAGGTACGCGCCATCGGAGAACGCGACGAGCGCGTTGTGGGTGATGCCCTCGACGTGCTCCCCGCCCGGCGTCACGGTGAAGCCGCGACCTCTGTACTCCGCGACGGTCGCGTCGAGGTCGTGCGCCACGAAGACCACGTGGTCGAGCATGCGGATCACGCGAACGTAGTAGCACGACGCGTAGGTCGATTCAGAACGCGATGAGCGGCCGCCACGTCCCGAGGGCCATGCTGAGCGACGTTGCGGCGATCGCGAGCACCAGCGCACCGGCAACGAGCGCGCCGTCGCGCGCCGTCAGCGCCCGTGGGCGCGCGAGCGTGCGGCAGTCGCGCGAGCCGAAGCCGCGCGCGTCCATGGCCAGGGCGAGCCGCGTCGACCGTCGGATGGCGGAGACGAGCAGACCGAGCGCGCGGCCCGGGAAGGCGACCGCGCGGTCGACAAAGGTGCGGTCGGCTTCGATGCCGCGCGCGCGGCGCGCGAGGCCGAGCACGTCCCACTCGCGCGAGAACAGCGGGAACAGCCTGAACGCGGCGAGCGCGCCGACGACGAAGCGCGACGGCGCGCGCGCGTGCTCGACGAGCGCGTCCGCGAGATCGGTCGGGTCGATCGTGGCGACCGCGAGCATGCCGGCCAGCGAGACGCCGATGATGCGCAGCGCGATCGCGGCACCGGCGGCCGCGCTTCCGGATAGAACGGCGTTGAAGAGACCGAAGCCGGCCGCGCCGATCAGCAGCGGCGCGGCGCGGGCCGCGAGCGAGCGGGGCGGGAGTCCGCTGAAGCGCGCGGCGAGGAGCACCGCGGCGACGACGACGCCCGAGGTGACGAGGTCCACGGTGACGAACAGCGCGAGCATGAGGATCAGCGCCGCGACGATCTTCGCGATCGGATGCGGGCGAGCGAGCGGCGCGGTCGGGTCGGCGACGAGCGGCTCGAGCAGCCTCACGCGGCACGACCGCCGGCGAGGCGCAGTGTTCGGTCCGCGAGCGACGCGACGAGATCCTCGTGGTGCGTCGCGAAGAGCGTCGCGCCGCCGCCGTCGCAGTGCGCGGCGAGGAGCGCGACGAGCTCGCCGTACGTCCGGCGGTCCTGTCCGAATGTGGGCTCGTCGAGCACGAGGAGTGGGGGTGCCGTCGCGAGCGCGGTCGCGACGGAGAGCCGGCGCTTCTCGCCGCCGGAGAGGGTGAACGGATTCGCCGCCGCGAGGTGGGTGAGGCCGAGGCGCTCGAGCAGGTCCATCGCGATCCGCCGCGCGTCCGGCGCGTAGCGTCCCATGCGCAGAGGACCGACCATCAGCTCCTCGTCGACACGACCGGTCACGAACTGGTGCTCCGGATCCTGGAAAACGGTGCCGACGCGGGCGACCAGCCGGCGTGCCGGGAGGGACCACGGCTCCGCGTCCTCGAGCGCGACCCGCCCCCGCGCCGGCCGTAGCAGCCCCGCGACGACAAGCGCGAGCGTCGACTTCCCCGAGCCGTTCGGTCCCGTGAGGGCCAGGGCTTCGCCCGCGCGTACCGACAGGTCGACGCCGCCCAGCGCCCACGCCTCCGCGCCGGGATACCGGAACGCGACATCGTCCGCGCGAGCGAGCTCGGCTCCGAAGGTCGTGCGCCGTGGCGGGGACGCGGGTGGCGGACCGGGCACCCATACGCCGAGCTCGGCGAGGCGCGCGCCGTGCCGCGCGAACACGTCCCCCGGAGCGCCGTCGGCGACGACGCCGCCGCCGGCTTCGATCACGACCACGCGGTCCACGAGCCCCACCGCCTCCGCGACACGATGCTCGACGAGGATCATCGTCAGCCCGGACAGGTCGGCGAGCGTCTGGCGTATCGCCGCCGCGCCGGCCGGATCGAGGTTCGCCGTCGGCTCGTCGAGGAGCAGCAGGCGCGGCCGCAGCGCCAGCGCGCCGGCGATCGCGAGGCGCTGTTTCTCGCCGCCGGACAGCGCCGCGGTGGATCGGTCCTCCGGATAGGGGAAGTGCACCTGAGCGAGCGCGCGGTGGACGCGTGGCCAGATCGCTTCGGTCGGCACGCAGTGGTTCTCGAGGCCGAACGCGACGTCGTCGCCGGCGCGCGCCATGACCAGCTGCGTCTCGGGGTCCTGGAACACGATGCCGGTGGCATCGCGCGCGTCGTGGGGCGGCCGCCCGTCGACCCGGAGCTCGCCCTCCGACTCGCCGCCGCCGGAGGGATCGAGAAGGCCGGCGAGCGCCGCCAGGACCGTGCTCTTGCCGGCGCCCGATGCCCCGAGCAGGAGCACGCGCTCCCCCGATCCGATGCGGAGGTCGAGCCCGCGCACGGCCCAGGCCTGCCGTCCGGCGTGGCGCCAGCCCCAGCCCGCTGCCTCGATCGCGGCTCCCTCGCTGCCGGTCACAAGGGAGGAATCTAAACGCGCTCCTGGCTCCGACCGGAGGGGAACTGCGCCAGGACGCCGGTCTGCACGAGCGCGCGCGTCAGCCACCACGAGCCGTAGCCCGCGATGACCAGCGCGGAGATCAGCATGAAAGCGCCGATCAGCAGCTGGTCGGCCAGCGGCAGCGCCGCGTAGTAGAGCGGGGTGTCGTGGAGCCACGCGCCCACCGCCGAGAGGGCCGCGGCGAGCAGCGCCGCGATGAGGTCCCAGCGCCGGTAGCGGAGCAGCGCGAAGGCGAGCTCCGCGCCCGCACCCTGGAACAGGCCCGAGATCGCCGCGTCGAGACCCCACTGGGATCCGAGGATGAGCGACACGCTCGCGGCGACGAGCTCAGCAAACAGCGCGGCGCCGGGCTTCTGCACGACGAGCCCGGCGACGACGGCGGCGGCCAGCCAGGTGCCGTACAGAATGTTCTGCGCCGGAGGGACGGCAACGAATACCGGACTGGCCGCCGCCCACAGCGCGTTCCACGCCCAGAAGACCACGCCGAATGCGACCGCGATCGCCGCGGTGACGACGATGTCGACCGTTCGCCAGGACCTTGACTCCTTCACGAGACACCTCCAGCGCGTATTTCGATGACGAGCAGCACGCCGCGATCGCACGAGACCGAAGCGCCCGCCGACGTGACGACGTTCGACAGCCCGCGGGCGGCGCCGAAGGGCAGCCCCTCGCCGGCCAGTGGATAGCGGAGACGATGCGTTCGGACGCCTTCGGCGTCGCCGTGCACCGCAAGCAGCGTCACGAGATCCCCGGGCGCGCCGGCGAGCTCCAGCCGATCTCCGCCGTGCAGCGCGCGCACCGTCACGTCGCCGCGCACGGCGCGCATCCGGCGTCCACGGTAGACGTGGGCCGCGATGAGCAGCGTGTTCGCGAGCTCGTGATCGAAGCGCGCGCCGCCGAGGATTCCGAGAAGCACGAGCTCGTCGGCCTTCGCGTCCATCGCGTGGTCGATCGCGAGCTCGAGGTCGGACTCGTCCTTCTCTGGTGAGAATGGGACGACCGTGACGCCGCGCGCGGCGTATTCGAGAGCGCGCTCCATGCCGAGCGAGTCCATGTCGCCGACGATGGCATGCGGAACGACCCCCCATCGCTCGAGCGCCAGCGTGCCGCCGTCCGCGGCCACGATGAGGTCGGCGCCCTCGAGGTGCGCGCGGTCGCGCGGGTCGACATCGCCGTGTGCGATCACCACGGCCCTCACCCGCCGGGCACAAAAACGCGGCGCATCCGAGCGCCGCAGCGAGGTCTCACGCGTTCCGACTCCCTACGCTGACATTACTCAGATCAGGTTCTGGGGTCTGCGGCTCACCGCACTCTCAGCGCCCCGCGGGCGCTCCCCCGTCGTATTCAGTTGTCGCTTCAAGTCTACCGCGTACCTGAAAGGTCAGGCCGCCTTCTTGACCTCTTCGATCGCCACGATCTCGCCCTTGTCCGACGGGGCGACGAGCCAGGCGACCACCAGAACCGCGAAGGAACCGAACGCGATGAACTCCATCTGTCTCCTCCTTCGACCTAGATCGTGTACGCGGCTTCGCGATGCTGCGTCGCGTCGAGACCGAGGACCTCGTCCTGCTCCGGCACGCGCAGCGCGACGAAGAGGTTGATGACCTTCAGGATCACGAACGTCATGACGGCGGCGTAGGCGATGACCGCGGCGACGGCGACCGCCTGGATCCCCAGCTGCGCCGGGTTGCCGTAGATGAGACCGTTCGCCGCGGCGCTGTTCACCGCGCTGCTGGCGAAGAGGCCGGTCGCGAGCGCCCCCCACGCGCCGCCCACGCCGTGGACCCCGAAGACGTCGAGCGCGTCGTCCACACGCAGCCGCTTGGTGAGCTGGATGCCCAGGTAGCAGATCGTGCCGGCGCCGAGGCCGATGACGATCGCCGCCGAGACGTCGACGTAGCCCGCGGCAGGGGTGATCGCCACGAGGCCGGCCACCGCGCCGGCCGACGCGCCGAGCACGCTCGGCGCTCCCTTGTGAAGCCACGACACCGTCATCCAGGTGAGGGCCGCCATCGCCGCCGCCGTGTTGGTCGCGACGAACGCGCTCGCCGCAAGACCACCGGAGCCAAGGGCGCTTCCGGCATTGAATCCGAACCACCCGAACCACAGCAGGGACGCGCCGAGCACCGTCATGGTCGCGTCGTGCGGCTCGATGGCCTCGCTGCCGAGACCCTTGCGCCGTCCGAGCACGAGCGCCGCGACGAGCGCCGAGACGCCACTGGTGATGTGCACGACCGTGCCGCCGGCGAAGTCGAGCGCGCCGAGGCTCCGCAGCCAGCCGCCCGTGCCCCAGACCCAGTGCGCGACCGGGTCATAGACGAGCGTCGCCCAGAGCAGCGTGAAGACGACGAACGCCTTGAAGCGCTTGCGTTCGGCGAACGCGCCGGTGATGAGCGCCGGCGTGATCACCGCGAACATCATCTGGAACACCATGAACGCCTGGTGCGGCACGGTGGCGGCGTAGTCCGCGTTCGGTTCCAGTCCGACGCCGCGGAGCGCGAGCCAATCCAGCCCGCCGATGAGACCGCCGATGTCCGGGCCGAAGGCCAGCGTGTACCCCCACAGCACCCACTGCACGCTGATCAGGCACAGGATGAAGAAGCTGTGCATGATCGTCGCGAGGACGTTCTTCCTGCGCACCAGACCGCCGTAGAAGAAGCCGAGCGCGGGTGTCATGAGCATGACCAGCGCCGCGGACGCCAGGATCCAGGCGGTGTCCCCGGAGTTGATGTTCTCCATGCCGGTAGCGTGCGCAGCGCCCGTGCCCCGGTCAGTAGCGCATCGGGAGCCTACGGTTTCGGTTCGGTGGTGGTGGGAATCACATTCCCGTGCTGAACCCTATTTCTTCTCGGTGGCTTCATGGCCGGCATCGGCGTCGCGGCCTTCGGCGACGTTCGTCAGGCGCGGCAGGAAGAAGTCCCAGCCCTCCCGGTGCGTGGCGATCGCGCCTTCCGGCAGGCCACGATGCACCAGACGCAGACGCGTGCCCTCTCCGTCAGGCTCGAGGTCGATCTCAACGGTGCTGCTCCCGGGCGGCACGACCTCGTTACCGTCCCAGCCCCAGGTGAACACGACGCGGCGGCCCGGCACGACCTCCACGTACTTGCCGACCACCAGGCCCTTCTCGATGAAGTCGACGCGGTAGGTGCCGCCCGGTCGAGGCTCGAGCTCTGCGACCTTGCCCTTCCAGCGGACGTACTCCTTCGGGTCGATCAGCAGCCGGAAGACGGTCTCCGGCCGAGCCGCGATGCGGATGACCTTCTCAATGGCTTTCGTGTCGATGGTCACGGCGTGCCCTCCTTTGTTCTTCCTGCTCCGCCGCCTGTTTCAGGAGGCGCAGGTTCTCGTCCCAATAGGACTCGAGGTAGGCGCGCAGCTGCGCGATGCTCTCCGGCCGCGCGCGGTACAGGCGCCGCGTGCCGTTCCGTCTCTCGCTCACCAGGCCCGCCTCCTTCAACACGCGCAGGTGCTGCGAGATCGCCGGACGGGTGACGTCGAAGTGACGGGCGATCTCACCCGCGGCGAGCTCCGAGGCCCACACCAATCGCAGGATCTCGCGGCGGCGCGGCTCGGCGATGGCCCGGATCGCGGCTTCCACGCCAGGATGTAAGCACACACTTACGGAAGTGTCAACTTACGGATATGACCACCGCGTTCGGGCGCGGCTCGGGCGACACCGTTCCACAACCCAAGCGAAACCCAGGGCCGGTTCACCGCGGCGGGCGGCGGCGGGATGCTCTGGTGCGCGAAGCTTGTTTGCAGCGACGTATAAGGAGGGTCAGATGACAGCGGTGATCCAGTGGCGTGAGGCGGGGAGCGGCAAGCACTGGGCGCAGCGCGCGCTCCCCGAGCCGCCGCGGCACCGCCGCACGTCGAAGACCGCCGCGGTCCCGAGCGACAAGATCGGCCGCGACCTCGAGGAATGGCTGGACGACCTCACGGTGGCGAGCACTCACGACGCGGACTGAGCCCTAGGCGGCGCCGCGCGCCCTCGCTTCGCGGATGACGGGCAGGGCGAGAAGCGCCAGCGTCGCGAGCCAGTACGCGACGAACTGGAGGACGCCGCCGGCGAGAGCGGTCACGAGGTAGACCGCGACGAGCGCGATCGCGCCGTACAGCGCGGGCCGGGAGCCCCGGTTCACCATGACCGACAGAACGGCGAACGCCAGGGCCGCGGGCAGGTCAAGGGGCTCGACGATGCCGCGTTCTCGGTACGAGATGACGGCGTTGAGCAGAAAGACCGCAGCGGGGATCGCCAGCGCGACCGACGCCGCGATCAGTCGGATCCGTTCCATACCTCGATGGTAGCCCGCTTGGCCGCTGCTGGTCGTGGGTCCACTCATCGGTCCGGTCGTCGCGCTTCGCGTGATGCGCTGCCGCTAGGCGAGGACCTTCGAGCGGAAGATCGAAAAGAGATCGGCGATCGCACTCGGGAGCTTCGCCGCGGGATCCTGCCGCGCGTCGTAGCCGCAGAGCTCGAAACCGCGGACGTCGGCGACAGACGCGAGCGACGTGATGGCCTCACCCAGCAGCGCGAGCGATACGCCTCCCGGGGCGGGGAACACGACGGCGCCGACCTCCGCCGGATCGACGACGTCGATGTCGACGTGCAGCCAGATCTTCCGCTTGCGCGCGAACGCGATGACGCTCGCCGTATCCGCCTGCTCCGCGTCGAAGCGGATGCGCGTGAGCTTCGAGCGGTCGAGGTTGCCGCGCTCGCCCGGGTCGAGGGACCGGCCGCCGACGAGCGCGACACGCTCCTCGGCGATCTTCCGCGCGCCCGGCCACAGGAGCGGCGCGACCGACCTTCCGCAGACATGCGCGAGGCACATGCCGCCGACGTAGTGGGACGGCGTCGTCGCGAGCGTGTTGAAGTCGCCGTGCGCGTCGAAGTACACGAGCGCGAGATCGGGCTCGACGGGGAGCGCGCCCGCCAGGCTTCCGGCCACGAGCGTGCACTCTCCACCGAGCACCGCGCAGGTTGCGCCCGCGCGCAGCGACGAGCCGATCGCGTCGGCCAGCGTGCGGCAAGCCTCGCGTGCCGCGCTCACCCAGCGGTCGCGCGGGTTGAACGGGACGCGGACGTGTTTCTCCGGCCCGAGTCGTCGAACGAAATGCTCGGAGAGCGCGCCGGGTGCGGCCGCCATCCCCGCGAAGCGTGTCTCCGTGACCACACCGGCCTCGAAGAGATGCAGCGGACGAGCCGCCATCAGTGGGCGCATCTTAGTGCGCTCGTTCGGCTGTCTGGAACCCTCCCGAGCGCGCTGGAGGCGCTTCTACATGTTTATGAGACCGCTTTGGACCAGTGCCAGGCAGATGATCGCGATGGCCGCGAGCGGGAACTTGGACCAGCGTCCCGAGATGAGCATGAGGATGCCGCAGACGAGTGCTATGAGCGTGAGCAGAAGGCTGACCGTGATCGTCATGTGATACCTCCGTGCGCTGCCCTGCTGGGCGAGCAAGAGTATGCCGCCACCGAGCCCGGCTAGTCTCCGAGCGAGGCCAGGAGCCGGTCGATCGCCGCCAGGCCGGCGTGCAGGATGCGCGGCTCCATCCCGTAGCCGATGCGCAGGTGCCGCTCGGCGCGGAAGTGGATCCCGGGGACCACCATCGTCGAGTACTCGCGGATCAGGCGGTCCACGAGGGCCATCGATTCCATCGGAAAGCGGTAGCTGAAGAAGCAGATGCCGCCGGCCTGGGGCGGCGTCCAGTGGAGCTCCCGCGAGTGCGTCGCCGCCCAGTCCTCGAGCCTCGGCCACCGCTCGCCCAGGATGAACCGCGCGCGCTTGAGCAGCTCGTCGCGCCGCTCCAGCGCGACCTCGGCCAGCGTCTCGGAGAGCGTCGCGGGCGCGATCGTCGTGTAGTCCTTGAGGCGCAGCGCGGCCTGGGCCTCGGCCTCCGGTGCGACGAGCCAGCCGATGCGCAGGCCCGGCAGCCCGTACACCTTCGAGAGCCCTCCGGTGACGACGATGCGCTCGCCGCGGCCGGAGAACGACGCGCTCTCGACGCTGTCGAGCTCCGCGCCGCGGTAGACCTCGTCCGACAGGATCCACGATCCGTGCGTCGCGGCGATCGCGATGACGCGGTCGATCTCGCCGCGCGACAGCACCTGGCCGGTCGGATTGTTCGGCGTGCAAACGCAGATGAGCTTCGTCCTCTCGTTCACGGCGGCGGCGAGCACGTCGAGGTCGAGGCGCCACCCGCGCTCCTCGCGCAGCCACACCTCGCGCACGCGCGCGCCGAGTCCCTGCGCGACGCCGTGTACCTGCATGTAGTTCGGCATCAGCACCACGACCTCGTCTCCGGCTGACACGAGCGTCATGAGCGCGAGGAAGTTCGCCTCGCTGGTGCCGGTCGTGACGAGAACGTTCCTCGCGTCGCTTCCGGGATGGAAGGCGGCCACGAGCGTGCGCGTCGCCTCGCGTCCCACGCCCTCCGCGTATCCGAGCTTCGAGCGCATGAGCTCCTTCTGATCTCGTGTGGCTTCTTCGAGCGTCAGGGCCTCGACCCCGGACTCGGACAGGTCGTACTTCACCCGGTGCTCCCAGGTGGACTGCATGCGCTCCATGTCGAACGCCGGGAACTTCATCGCTCGGCGGTCCAGTCTGGCATCAGCGCTTCTCCGCGTCCGCACGGAGGCGTTGCAGCTGCTTCTTCGCGATCTCGAGCACGTACGGGCGCTCGAACGAACCCGGCCGCCCGGTGACCTCGACGGCGTCGACGACGTTGGCGTAGCGGAACAGGACGGTGAGCGTGATCAGCACGCCGTCCATGGACGTGTGCTCGAACGCGAATCCCCCCGATTCGTCTCCGATGGTCTCCCCGAGGTCGGTCTCGACCGAGCCAAGGTCGAGCGCCCTCGCGCGGAACTGCGTGGCCGTCACGCGTGCCGCGGCCTCATCGGCGGTCATGATGAGGATCGAGTCGATCACGCAGCAGACGAACGGCGTGCCGCCTTTCGTGAAGGAGCGCACGTAGCCGGTCGCAAGTCGTTGTTTGAGCTCCGCCGGTGTCGTGCCAAGTCCGCTCGCCAGATCGTCCTGGGTCATCTCCCCATCCGTCTCGATGGTGTAATCCGCGGGCATGTCGGCGGCCTGGAGGATCACGGCCTGTGGCGCCGCGCGCACGACCGGTGCGGGCGAAGCGCTCGGCGCGGGCGCCTGCGGCGTGCAGGCGATCGCGACCACGAGCAGCGCTCCCCGAAGCCTCACGTAGCCAAGATACGGTGCTGCCGAGCCGCGAGGCAGAATCGCGGTGTGCGCCGTATCGGACACCGCGGAGCGATGGGTCATGCGCCCGAGAACACCATCGCCTCGTTCCAGAAAGCGCTGGATCTCGCCTGCGACGAGGTGGAGACCGACGTCTGGCTGACGCAGGACGGCCGGCTGCTCGTGTCTCACGACCGGCCGACGACGAAGACGAAGCTCTCGCTCGACGAGGTGCTCGACTTCTGCCGTGGCCGCATGGCCGTGAACGTGGAGGTCAAGTCGGAGAAGGACGAGGACCGCGCGCGAGAGACCGGGGCTCGAGTCGCCGCCCACCTCGCCGCGCGGAGAGGTGGAGACGTATACGTCTCCAGCTTCTGGTGGTCGGCATTGGAGGGAGCGCGCGCGGCCGCGCCCGCGGTGCGTCGCGCGTTCGTCTTCTCGGACTCGCCCGACCGCGCGGCCCTACTGGGCAGTGCACGCGCCCTCGAGCTCTGGGCGCTGCACCCGAACCGCGCGTACCTGACACCGGACCTGATCCGCGCGGCGCACGCGGCGTCCCTTCGGGTGAACACGTGGACCGTGAACGACGCGAAGGAGATCACGACCTTCCGCAACTGGTCAGTCGACGGGATCATGTCTGACTACCCGGAGCGGGTCCCCAAGGAGTAGACGTTAGGCGGGCGTGGCCCAGCCTCGCGAGCGCTCAACCGCGCGCTGCCATGAGGCGTACAGCTGCTCCCTCTGGTCGCGCGCCATCTTCGGCTCGTAGCGGGCCGCGGTAGCGCGCCGCCGCCGCAGCTCCTCGGGTGTCTTCCAGATACCGGCGGCCAGTCCCGCCAGGAACGCGGCGCCAAGCGCCGTCGTCTCGCGGATCGCCGCGACCTCGACGGGCACCCCGAGCAGATCCGACTGGAACTGCATCAGGAACCGGTTGGCCGTGCCGCCGCCGTCGGCCCGCAACACTTCGATCGGCTGTCCGGCCGCGCGCATCGCCTCGACGAGGTCGCGGGACTGATAGGCGATGCTCTCGAGCGTCGCGCGCGCGATGTGCGCGCGGGTGGTCCCACGCTCGATCCCGATGAGCAGTCCGCGCGCGTACATGTCCCAGTGCGGCGCGCCGAGGCCGGTGAATGCGGGAACGAAGTACACGCCCTCGTTGCCGGCCAGGCCCGCCGCGAGCGCTTCGGTCTCCTCCGCGCTCGAGATCAGACCGAGGCCGTCGCGCAGCCACTGCACCGCGGCCCCGGTGACGAACGCGCTCCCCTCGATCGCGTATCGCACGCCGTCGCCGATGTCCCAGGCGATCGTCGTCAGCAGGCCGCCGCGGGCCTCCGCCGCGGTCGCGCCGGTGCTCGCGAGGAGGAAACAGCCCGTGCCGTAAGTGTTCTTCGCCTCGCCCGGAGCGAAGCACGTCTGGCCGAAGAGGGCGGCCTGCTGATCGCCCGCGATCCCGGCGATCGGGAGCGCCGCGCCGAAGTGCGCCGGATCGGTCTCGCCGACGACGCCCTTCGAGCGCACCGGCTTCGCGAACATCGCGCGCGGCAGGTCGAGCGCGGCCAGCAGCTCGTCGTCCCAGCGCTGCCGGTGGATGTCGAAGACCATCGTCCGCGAGGCGTTCGAGACGTCGGTCACGTGCACGCGTCCGCCGGTGAGCTTCCACACCAGCCACGTGTCGATCGTCCCGCCGAGCAGCTCGCCCGCTTCGGCGCGCGCTTGCGCGCCCGGGACCTGATCGAGGATCCATCGCACCTTCGTCGCGGAGAAGTACGCGTCGATCACCAGCCCGGTGCGCTCGCGCACGAGCGGTTCGAGGCCGCGCGTGCGCAGCGCTTCGCAGATCTGTGCGCTGGCACGGCTCTGCCACACCACCGCAGGGTGGATGGGCCGGCCGGTCGCGCGCTCCCAGACGACGGTCGTCTCGCGCTGGTTGGTGATCCCGATGGCCGCGACGTCCTTCGCGCCGATGCCGGCCGCGGCGAGCGCATCGCGTCCGACGGCGACGGTCGTCGCGAAGATCTCGTCGGGGTCGTGCTCGACGTGCCCCGATGCCGGGTAGCTCTGCGCGATCTCGCGGTCGGCGCTGCCCCGGACGGCGCCGGCCGCGTCGAACACGAGCGCGGCCGACCCGGTCGTGCCCTGATCGAGCGCGAGGACGAAGCTCACTCGATGCTGAAGCGGCGCATGGGCTCTATCTCGCGCCGGTAGGCGGCGATCTCGCCTCTCCGGCGCTCGGGGTCCCAGCCGAGGAGCCGGCCCATCAGCTCCGCGACCGCGTCGAGGCAGTCGAGGCCCTGGCACGGCGCGAGGCCGAGCGTCGTTCGTCGCAGCAGCGCGTCTCCGATCGTCATCGCCCACTCGCGGCGCACCGCGTGCGCGATCTCGGCGGCGATGCCGTGCTGGTGGGCGCAGAGCGGCGCGGCCAGCGACGCGTCGCCGGCGGCGAGGCCGGCGATCTCGCGCGCCCGCGAGCCACCCGCACCCGGCAGGAGCATCGACGCGGTGAGCGACTGGCGTCCTGGTGAGCTCTGTGGACCCCCGAGTCGTTCGGCCGCGAGGTCCGTCACCTCCTCGGCGATGGCGCGGTACGCGGTGATCTTCCCGCCGACGACGGACAGCACGCCCGCGACGCCGTCGCGGCGCTGATGGTCGAAGAGCGCGTGCTTGCGCGACACCTGGCCCTCGCTGACGCCTTCCTCGCGGACCAGCGCGCGCACGCCCGCCCAGGTGAAGTAGATCTCGTCGAACGGCGCGTCCGGGAACGCTCGCCGCGCCTCGGCCTGCAGGTAGCGCACGTCCTCCTCGGTCGCGGCGGCGTCGGCGGGGTCTCCCTTGTAGTCGGTGTCGGTCGTGCCCACGATCGTCGCATCGAGCCACGGCACGACGAAGAAGAGCCGGCCGTCGCGCTTGGCGAACAGGACATGCGCCTGTCGGGTCGCGCGTGGCGTGACGATGTGGATGCCCTTCGTCAGACGGAGCAGCGGCTTCGGGGTCCGGCGTAGCGGCGCGATCGTCCGATCGAGCCACGGGCCGGTGGCGTTGATCGTCAGTCGAGCGCGCACCTCGAGGTCGGCTCCGGCGATCCGGTCCTGTACGACCGCGCCGTCGACACGGTCACCTTCGCGCAGATACGACGTCGCTCGAGCATGGTTGAGGACGAGGGCGCCGTGAGCCGCCGCGTCGACGATGTTCTCGATGACCAGCCGCTCCACCAGCGGCACCTGGGCGTCGTAGAAGCGCCACGCGCCCTGAAGCCCGTCCGGATCCAGCGCCGGCTCGGCGGCGAGCGTCTCGCCGCGATCGAGCCACTCCCGCTTGGGCAGGCTCTTGTCGAGCGACAGCGCGTCGTAGAGCTGCATGCCGATCCGCAGCTTGAACCGGTACCAGAGGCTGGGCCGATACAGCGGCAGGAGGAACGGCAGAGGAGAGACGAGGTGCGGCGCGATGCGGAGGAGGGTCTCGCGCTCGCTCATGTCGCT
>DATKCP010000161.1:0-2175 GCA_035513115.1 Candidatus Limnocylindria bacterium
CAGCTGCTCGACGGCCTGGCCAAGGCCTCGCCGAAGAGCGGCATCACGGCGCTTCGCCCGGTACCCAGCGCCACGTCGGGCGTCCGGAGGACGAGCGGGCCCTGAGCCTCCCTCGGACCCACCGTTCGGCCGAGGCGTCACCGGGGCATGACCACTGGGACGCATCTGCACTTCATCGTCAGCCGCGGCGAAGACCCCATCGACCCGCGCATCGTCCTACCGACCGAGCCTTAGAGCGCACCTAGACTCACGAAGAATGCGTCCGGCGAGCTTCACGACGACCGTCGGCTCGACCGGGGCGGGCCGCGAGGGGCGCGACGTCGTCGTCACCTACGAGCCCGAGGTCGGAGCGACGCTCCGGACGCGCGGCCGCGCCTATCTCCTGTGTGAGGTCGACCCTCCGTCACAGCGAGGGCGCGACATCGCCGCGGATGTCCTCGAGATCGCGCGTCACGAGTACTACTACGACCTCTCCGCGGGGGTCGAGGTCGGACTGCGGCGTGCGCTGCGCAAGGCGAACCGGCACGCGGCGCAGCAGCTACGCGAGCTGCGCGGCCGCGTCGCGCTCCATGCCGCGTGCGCCGTGATCGTCAACAACGAGCTCTACGCGGCACGCATCGGCGCCGCCCAGGTCTTCCTCGTACGTCACGCGCGCCTCTTCCTGCCCGGCGACGAGCCCAACGAGCTCGCCGACTTCGTTCACCGCACGACCACGCGTCACGCGAGCTCGCTCGGCGCCGAGCCGGATCTGCTTCCCCCGGTGTGGCGGCAGCGGATCGAGGCCGGCGACACGATCATCCTGGCGAGCGGCACCGTCATCGAGAGGCTCGGAGCGGACGCCCTCAAGAGCGCGGCCATCACGCTGCATCCACGCGCCGCGGCCGAGAGCGTGCGCGACCGCGCCGTGGCGGAGGAGGTGACCGGGAGCCACGCCACGATCTTCCTCGAGATAGCCGCGTCGTCCGGTGCGGCTTCGCGCCTCGGCTCGGCGCCCGAGGCGCGTGCGGACGAGGTCGCCATCGCGGAGAACATCCGAGCGAAGCTCGATCCGATATGGCGCCGGCGTCCACGCATCGGTGCGGTGCTGTCGGCGATCACGATCCCCATCTCGAACGCCCTCGGACGCGCGATCGCCGTAGCGCTCGAGCTCATGCCCCGGAGCCGCCCGGAGCTGCCGCGCCACCCGGAGAGCGCGCGCACGCGCTCGCGACGGCTCCAGCGCATCACGAGCCTGCTCGCGGTCGCGCTGCTCCTCGTCACCGCGGGCATCGGAGCGGCCGTGGTCAACGACTATCAGGAGAACCAGGTCATCAACGAATTCAGGATCGCCGTCGTCGCGATCGAGATCGACATCGCGTCGGCGCGCAGCTTCTCCCAGCGGGAGGACATCACGCGGGCCTTCGAGCGCCTCGACGCGGCGTCGGCGCGACTCGAAGAGGCGGCGAAGTCGCCCGCCGTGGACGAGGAACGGGTCGCGGAGCTGCGAGCGGAGGTCTCGTCCGTGTCGGACCGGCTGAACAACGTCATCTTCGACCTGGCCACTGTTGCGCCGAACGCCGCTCCGGTCCGGCTCACTCAGACACCTCACGGCCTCTATGCGGCGGACCCGGGCGCCGGTCGGATGTGGCGGATATTCGGCGAGCCCGTCACTGCCGCCGCGGTCCACCAGCGCGGTCGCGACGGGGTCGGCACGCCGCTCAGCGTCGTCGCGCAGGAGGAAGCGCTGTTCACCATCGACGACCAGCGGGCCGTCTGGCGCGCCGAGGGCCCCACGATCGAGCTCATCGAGCTACCGGGCACCGAGACGTGGAAGGGCGTCACCGACATAGCCACCTTCGTCGGGAACCTGTACGTCCTGGATGGCCCGAGCGGACAGCTATGGCGGTACGAGCCGGACTCCCAAGAGGTGCTGCAGGGTCCGGTCGCGTTCCTGCCGGAGCCGCTGCCGGCGGATACTGCCAGGGCCGTCGCCGTGGATGGGGACATCTGGATCCTCACGAACGACGGGACGGTCCAGCGCTACCGCCGCCAGGGCATCGATCTAGTGCTCACGCGTCTCCCGTTCGAACCGCGCTGGACCGGCGCGACACCGAAGGCGACATCGCTCCAGGCGATCGACAGCCAGCGCTTCATCTGGCTCCTCGACTCGGCGACGCGCACCCTGGTCCAGGTCGG
>DATKCP010000162.1:0-2873 GCA_035513115.1 Candidatus Limnocylindria bacterium
GCCGCGCCGTAGCCCCGCCGAGGCGCGTCGACGACATGTGCGCCCGCGGCGCGTGCCGCCTCGCCGCTCCCGTCGGAGGATGCGTTGTCCACGACGATCACCTCGCCGTCCACACGTGCCGCTCGGAGCGCGTCTCGTGCCTCCGCCACGACCGCGCCTACCGCATCCACTTCGTTCAGGCAGGGCAGGACCACGCTTACGCGGGGCGAGGCGACCGCCATCAGTACCGCAGGCCCTTGTCGGCGCGGATGGCGTCGGTCACCAGGGTGGTGCCCTCGAGGAGATACGAGGCCGCGTACCACGCCGCACGGAGCGGTGCGAGCTGGCGCGGAGCGTGGTGCTTCCCGTAGAACGCGCGCAGGCTCCGGTAGTAGTGCCGGATCACGAACGAGCTCTGCTGCCGAGACGCGGTCGCCTTCTCGTGCACGACGTGCACGTCGGGCACGAAGACCAGCCGCCACCCGGCCGACCGCGCCCGCAGGGACCAGTCCACGTCCTCGCAGTAGAGGAAGAAGCGCTCGTCGAACGGCCCGACCTCGCGGTAGGCCACGCGCCGGAACATGAGGCACGCGCCGGTCAGTGAATCGACGTCAGCGGGTGGACCCGGCTCGTGGCGCCCGTAGTAGCGCTCGGCCTCGGCCCGGAACATCGGCAGGCGCGCGAGGCCCAGGAGGACGACCGCCGCTGTGAGCGGCCGCGGGTCGTACATGCCGTGGCGCTGGACACGCCCGTCGGGGAAGCGGATGAGCGGGCCGACGGCGGCGATCCGGGGCTCCTGCTCGAGCACCCGGAGCAGCCGTCCCATCGAGCCGGTGGGGACGATCGCATCGGGATTCACGGTGACGATCGCCGGTGCGCTCGTCATCGCGACGCCCTGGTTCAGCGCGCCGGCGAAGCCTCGCTGCGGCCGGTTCTCGGTGACTCGCACCTCTGGGCACCGCTCCCGGACCGCCGCCGCGGTGCCGTCCACGGACCCGTTGTCGAGGACGACCGTCTCCCAGCCCTCGGAGGCCGGGTCGGACGCGAGCGACTCGAGCAGCGCGAGGATCCGCTCGCGTGAGTTGTGCGTGATGATCACCACGCTGAGACCTGGGGTCACGGCGGCGAGGCTAGCATCGCCCGGTTGCAGATCCGTCGCATCGGCATCGCGCTAGCGGCCCATCAGCCGAGGATCGACCACTTGGTCGAGCAGCTTCGGTCGCTCACACAGCAGACGCTTACCGACTGGATCTGCGTCATACCGTTCGACTCGCCCGCCGCGCCGGTCGTGAGCCATCCCGATGTGGCGGCACACCTTGCGGATCCGCGGTTCCTATGGCGGGAGAATGACCGGCGGCTCGGCGCGGCGAAGAATTTCGAGCGGGCCATCCGCGTGCTCGTGGCCGAGGGTATCGACGCGATCGCCTGCTGCGATCAGGACGACCGATGGCATCCTGAGAAGCTGGCCATCCTGGCGGATGCGCTTGGCGCCGCGGGACCGCTCTCGGTCGTGCACAGCGATCTCGACCTCTTCGACGATCGAGGCCCGTTGCCCGGGACCGCGTGGCAGATCGAGCGGCGGCGGATCGACCACGTCGCGCCATGGCAGCTCCTCGTGCGCAACGTCGTGACGGGCTGCTCGATGATGCTCGATGCCGAGCTTGCCAAGCGCTACCCCGAGGTTCCGCCGGAAGCGCGGCTTCACGACCGGTGGTTCGCGCTCGCGGCCGCATGTCACGGCGGGGTGCACCCCGTCGCGCGCCCGCTCGTCTCGTACCGGGTGCACGGGGCGCAGGACACGGGGGTCGCGCCCTATCGAGGGCTCCTCGCCGCGCCGCCCGGAGTGCGGGGAACGCCGGCGTTCGCGCGCGAGTGCGTGCGGGTGTGGCGGAACGCACGCGACCTCGCACGCGCCGCGACCGAGCGCGGCATGCCGCTCCCGCCGGGGGATCGGGCCCTCATCCTGCGGGCCGATCTCGGTCTCACGCTCGCGCTCGCCGGCGCGCGTCGCCTTACTGACGACCCGGTGCTCGCGCGGGCGGCGATGGGAGCCGGGGCAGGGAAGCTACTTGCGACTGTGAGCCGAGGCGCGATCACGCCACTGCGCGAGCGCACCGCGGTCCCCCCGAGCTCGTGAGGCTTCGCCGAGCGCCGGCGTGGGTACGAGCGGCGTGGCTCCGTCGGAGGGCTCGCGCGGTCCTCCGGCAGCGCTCGCTGCCGCTCGACTTGTGCCTGGGAAGCGGCGAGGCGCCGCTGCCGGGCTGGGTGAATGTCGATCTCCAAGGACCTGCGGACGTGCTGCTCGATCTGCGCTTCGGGATCCCGCTTCCGGATCGCAGCGTCCGCTTCATCTACTCCGAGCACTTCATCGAGCACCTCGATCTCGAGGACGGCCTCCGGGCGCTGCGAGAATGCCGTCGCATGCTCATGCCCGAGGGCGTCATGCGCATCGCCTGTCCCGATCTTGAGGATCTCGCCCGCGATTACCAGAGCGATTGGCGCCGCCACGCCTGGGTACAGAAGCCGGAGTACACGTGGGTGGATACCGGCGCCCGGATGCTGAACGTCGCGATGCGTGACTGGGACCACCGCTATCTCTACGACATGCCGGAGCTCTCACGTCGCCTGCGCGAAGCCGGCTTCAGCGAGATCGTCCGGAAGGCGATCGGCGAGAGCGAGCATCCGCGGCTGCGCGGGCTGGAGACGCGTCCAGAGAGCGCGCTCATCGTGGAGGCCTGGGGCTCGTGATCCCGATCACCCGGCCCATGCTTCCGCCACTTCCCGAGTACACGCGGCTCCTTGAGGAGATCTGGGCCAGCCGGATGCTGTCGAACTTCTCGAGCTTCGCGCAGCGGCTCGAGGCGGAGGCCGGCCGCTACGTAGGCGTGCCCGCG
>DATKCP010000163.1:0-16729 GCA_035513115.1 Candidatus Limnocylindria bacterium
GAGTGGTGCAGACACAGCCCCAAGCGGCGGAGCCGCTTCAGGTGTCTAAGCGTAGCGGATGCGGCCTCGATAGAGTCTGCCGGTCCGTGGGAGGGTCGCTATGAAGCCGGGAACGCATCAGCGCTGGGACGATATCCCGAAGGAGCGCATGACCGCGCAGATCGAGCGCCGTTTCGTGCATGGCGAGCGCGCGATGGTGGCGCAGGTCTTCCTGAAAAAAGGCGCGGTCGTCCAGTCACACACGCACGAGAGCGAGCAGATCACGTACATCCTCGAGGGCGCGCTGCGCCTGTGGCTCGGCGACAACGACGAGCAAGAGGTTACCGTGCGGGCGGGGGAGATACTCACGATCCCGTCCAACGTCCCGCACCGGGCGGAGGCGCTCGAGGACACGCTCGACGTCGACGTGTTCAGCCCGCCGCGGCAGGACTGGATCGAGAAGACCGACGATTACCTCCGGCGCTGATCGCGAAGGGCCACGTCAGGTTCAGGCGATCCGCAGCACGACCGGCGCGTCGCCCCACAGCCGTTCCAGCCGGTACAGCTCACGCTCCTCCGGCACGAACACGTGAACGACCACGTCGCTCAGGTCGATGAGGATCCACCGACCGCCGCCGTAGCCCTCGACGCCGAATGGCTGCAGCCCCGCGGCCTTCGCCTTCTCCACGATGCCGTCCGCGATCCCCTGCGCCTGGCGCTCCCCGCGGCCGCTGCAGATGACGAACAGGTCCGCGATCGTCGATACCTCGGAGATGTTGAGCACGAGGATGTCTTCGGCCTTCTTGTCGCTCGCGGCTTCGACGACCAGGTCGGCAAGCGCTCGCGGCGGAAGGTCGGGGCGTATGGAGGCGGTCACCGATAGAGGCCGCGCTCTTTTATGTGCTCCCACACTGCGTCAGGAACAAGGTACCGCAGCGACAGACCGCGAGCGGCACGCGCGCGGAGCTCGTGCGAGCTGATGTCGAGACGCGGCGCGTCGAACGCGCGCGCCTGGTGCGTGGGGCCGGGCTCGGGAGGACCAGGGCGCGCCGCGACGAGGATGGTCGCGAGCTCGCGAATGCGGTCCGGTGTACGCCACCGCGCGAGCGAGGCCAGCGCGTCGCTCCCCAGGATCAGGAACAGCTCGCCCTGCGAACGGAGTGCCTCGAGCGTGTCGATGGTGTAGGAGACGCCTTCGCGCTCGATCTCGATCCGCGAGATAGCGAAGCGCGGCTCGCCGGCAATGGCGGCCTCCAGCATCGCGACGCGATCGGCGGCGCTCGCGAACGGGTCACGGTCTTTGAGCGGCGAGCGGCGCGCGGGAACGAACAGCACCCGGTCGAGCGGGACCGACTCGAGCGCGGCCAGCGCGATCGAGAGATGACCGACGTGCACCGGATCGAACGTGCCGCCGAAAACGCCGACGCGCGCCTTCAACGCTTCTTCGTCGCGTGCGGCGCCGCCAGCTGCTGCGGCGCATCGGTCCACTCCAGGTCGAGCTTCCCGATGTGCACGGTGTCGCCGTCCTTGACGCCAAGCGCGCGCAGCTTTGCCTCGACGCCCGACCTCAACAGAAGGCGGTGGAAGTAGGCGGACGCCTCGGGACTGTCCCAGTCGATCCCGGTCGCGAGCCGCTCGAGGCGGTCGCCACGAACGCGGTACGCGTCACCTTCACGCGTCACCTTCACATCCTTCGCGCCGCCGGCGAAGACGATCCGCCGCTCCGTCGGTCCTTGCGCCTCGGCCTTCGGGCGCGCGGCGCAGAGCGCGAAGATGCGCTTGTTCAGGCGGTCGACGCCCTCGCCGGCGGCGGCCGAAACGGCCACGGCCTCGCGCCCCTCGGCCTCGAGCGCCTCCACGATCCCGGGCACCGCGTCGCGGGCCTCGGCAAGATCGATCTTGTTGAGCGCGAACAGCTCGGGCAGCTCCTCGAGCGAGTGCCCGTAGGCACGGATCTCCGCGTCGATCGTCGCGATCGCGGCGAGCGGATCGGGAAGCGATGCGTCGACGACGTGGACGATGAGTCGCGTGCGCTCGATGTGCCGCAGGAACTCCTCGCCGAGTCCGGCGCCCTTGCTCGCGCCTTCGATAAGCCCGGGTATGTCGGCGATCACAAGCTCGCGATCGTCGAGCCGCGCCACGCCGAGGTTCGGCGTGAGCGTCGTGAACGGATAGTCCGCGATCTTGGGCCGGGCGCGCGTGAGCGCGGCAAGAAGGCTCGACTTACCCGCGTTCGGCAGGCCGGCCAGACCGACGTCGGCGATGAGGCGCAGCTCGAGCTCCAGCTCGCGTGCTTCGCCCGGCTGCCCATCCTCCGCGATGCGCGGGACGCGCCGCGTACTCGAGGCGAAGCGCGCGTTACCGCGTCCGCCCTTGCCGCCCCGCGCGACGACGATCTCCTGGCCGGGGGTCACGAGATCCGCGACCACCTCGCCGGTTGCGACGTCCTTCACCGTCGTCCCGGGCGGCACGCGAAGGACGAGGTCGCCGCCGGCCTTGCCCGATTTGTTCGAGCCACCACCGGCGCTCCCGCTCGTCGCCGCGTGCGTGCGCTGGTTCCGGTAGTCGCCCAGCGATGCGAGCTGGTCGTCGACGCGGAGGACGACATCCCCGCCCCGTCCGCCGTCGCCGCCATCAGGTCCGCCGCGTGGAACGTGGGCCTCGCGCCGGAAGGAGATGACCCCGTTGCCGCCGTCGCCCGCCTTGATCGGCGCGCGCGCGCGATCGAGGAACACTTAGATCCGCGCCAGGGGCCGCACGAAGGAGCCGACGCGAAGGTGCGGCAGCTCCTCGCGCAGTCGTTCGAGAGCGCGGGCGATCCCGGTGTGCGCGTCCCGGGTCTTCAGTGCCGCGAGCGCGCGAAGTGGATCGGCAGCGAGGTCGCGGACCAGGACCGCGCTGCCCTCGGGGAGCTCGCTCGCAAGAGCGATCAGTGCCGCGAGCTCGTCGGTGCGATCGAAGATCCCCGGGAGCACCGGTATCAGAAGACCGGCGGCGAGTCGCTGCTCGGCGGCGACGCGAATGGATGCGCGAACGTCGCCGAACCGATAGCCATCCGGCCGGTGCAGCGCCTCGTACGTGTCCGCGCGCGCCGACACGAGGCGGATCGTGACCGCGTCGATCCCGGTCGCTGCGAGGCGTCGCAGCGCCGCGGGCGACGAGCCGTTCGTTTCGAGGTGGATCGTCCCCGAGCGCGTCGCGGCGCGGATGCCCCGTACCGCGTCCTCGACCAGACGTGCGGCCAGAAGCGGCTCTCCCTCGCAGGCACGCCCGAAGGACACGAGCGTTCCGCCGGCGGAGATGTGCTCCACCGCGAGCGTGGCGACCTCCTCCGCCGTCGGATGGAACACCGCAGGCTCGCGCGGCTCCGCTTCGCCGTCGAGACGAGGCGCGATGGAGGCGGGCGGACGTTCGTTGTTCGGCGCGGCGATGGGAAGGGCACATTCCCAGCGCCCATAGAACGCGTTCGCGGCCGCGCGGCACCCGTACTCGCGCGCGCAGCGCGCGAGCTGCCTCACCAGACGGTCCGCCGGGCGCGAGCGGAGCGCGTCGTTGACCCTGGCGGCGATCTCGGCCTTCGGATAGGACTCGACGTCGTGCGTGGGATCGCGGTCCATCAGCATCGCGGCGACCGCGAGGTCGCCGGCGTCGTCGGCCGCGACGGCCGCATAGGCGCGAGGCGTCAGATCCGGTTTGTCGGGAGCGTCCGCGTACGCGGGCAGCTGCGTACGGAGATATCCCGGCGGCAGGATGGCCGCGACGGCCAGACGACCCGGGCCGACGCGCCGCGCGCGCGCGGATCGGTCGAGTGTCTCGGCTTCGCGCTCGAGGTGCATGACGGCCGCGCCGGACGGCAGCTTGACCGCGTCGGAGAACGGCACGGTCGCGACACCATCAAACGCCGCCGCCACGTGATCCGACACGATGACCCGCCCCGCGCGATCCGCGTGAACTGCCCGGTACACACAAAGGAGTATGCGGAGGAGCCAGCGAAGATTGACTGGCGGTTGTGGGGCGGCTGGGCGAGCCGCGGAAGAACCGCTAGTACGCGAGCGGGTTCTGCGGCACTCCGTTTACCTTGAGCTCCCAGTGCACGTGAGGGCCCGTCGTGACGCCGGTGAGGCCGATCGCCGCGATGAGCTGTCCGCGCACCACGGTCTGGCCGGGGCTCACGTACACCGCGCTCGTGTGGTAGTAGCAGGTCTCCAGGCCGCCGGCGTGCTGGACGCAGACGCGCAGTCCGCCCACCGGCACCGGACCTGTCGCGACGACGATGCCGTCATCGGAGGCGCCGATCCCGGTGCCGTAAGGCGCCGCGATGTCCACACCGCTGTGACCCCACCAGAAGTACTGCGTGAAGATCCCGTTGACTGGCAGGCCGAGGCGACCCGTACGAGCCGGAATCCTTGCGCTTGCCGGCATCGCGATGGCCCGCGGACGCTCGGTCCGCTTGAGCGCGGGCAGCACCGCCCCGGGGACGAAGATCAGCTGGCCCGGTGCGAAACGCTCCGGCTCGAAGTACATCCGGTTGTAGGACATCACCACCGCGGGGTCGACCTTGAAGCGCGACGCAACGGCTTCAACCGAATCGCCTTCCCTGACCTTGTAGAGCGCGCCCTCGCCCGGCGGGATCACGAGCTCGCCGCCGAGCGCCAGGCTCTGGTCCTCTTCGGCGATCGCGTTGGCGTAGGCGAGGGCCTCGAGGGAGATCGCGTAGTAGTTCGCCATCGTGGAGAGCGTGTCGTCCTTCGCGATCTTGCGGACGATCACGGGGCGCGTCTCCTCAGCGGCGACGGTCATCGGACTCCGCGCACCGGCGACCACACTGCGCGCGGCGGTCTGCGCACGAGCCACAACTTCGGTCGGGACCGCGGCGAACGACGGACTCGCGACGTCAGCGGGTGAGGCATCGGCGCGCACCGACGTCGCCGCCGTGTACGGAAGCACGACGACCAACGCGGCCGTCGCAATGTTGAGGACAAGACGAAGACCCTTCGCACCGAAGTACGCGCCCAGCGCGCACGGCACACGGCGCGTCGTAACGTCGACGAACCGATCCGTGGCTCGTTGACTCGCGGTGATCAGCGACGCGGCGCTCCGCCGGACGGTCCTTCGCGCGCCGAGCGACAGCGAAGGTGTGGCATGCGCCTTTTTAGCGTTCGTCGCCAATACGGTCGTCCCTTCCCCAACGCTGCGAGCTCATGTACGCATTGCGTACTGCTCTGTCCTGAGCCGGGTTACCGTAGCCACGGTGTCAAACGCTGTCAATCGCCCGGCCGTCACGCGTTTGCCGACCCCGTAGTACGTCCGTACGCTTAGCCCGTGCCCGATTACAACCTGTCCTATGTGTATGTCTTCGCCTTTTTCATAGCGGGCGCACTGGTCGTCACGGTGATGACACTTCTCAGCCGCGTCCTCGCCCCATGGAAGCCGACGCGAGAAAAGCTCAAGACATATGAGTCCGGCGAGGAGCCGGTGGGTCAAGCGTGGGGTCGTTACCCATCGCACTTCTACGTGTTCGCGCTCCTGTTCGTCGTCTTCGACGTCGAAGTGATCTTTCTGTTCCCGTGGGCGGTGCTGTTCCGCGACCTCGGCTGGTACGGTCTCATTGAGGTAACGATCTTCATCGGCATCCTCCTGGTCGGCCTCTTCTACGCCTGGAGGAAGAAGGCGCTCAGTTGGTACTGAGCGCTCCGCGCCCGACCATCGACCTGACCGCCGCGCGCAACGCGCTCGCGAGCCATCTGGGCGATCTGGCGCGCGTGTCGACGCTTCACGACATGGTCGTGGTCGATGTCGACGCCGCTCAGCTCGTGGAGGTCGCGACGGTCGTGCGCGACGACCCCGCGACGCGCTGCGATCTCTACTCAGTGAACGCCGGTGTCGACACCGGGACCGAGCTTCGAAGTGTCACGTTCGTTCGCGGCACCGACACACATGTGTTCGTCATGCTCCGTACTCCCTGCGATGTGCACGAGCCGCACGTACCCTCGCTGTCCTCGGTGTGGATCGGCGCGAACTGGTGCGAGCGGGAGACCTACGACATGTTCGGCATCGTGTTCGACGGCCATCCGGACCTGCGGCGGATCTTCCTCGAGGAGTCGTTCCCGGGTCATCCGCTGCGGAAGGCCTTCCTGCCTCCACGAAGCGACGCGCGCGGGGGCTGATGACGCCGTGCCGGTAGGTCCATTCGGGCTCGATCCCGCGATCTGGGCTCCGCTCCGTCTGGTGATCGCCGTGCTGCTCGTCATCGGGCTCGTCTTCAACGGCGCGCTCGCGCAGATCTACCTCGAGCGCAAGATCCAGGCGATCATCCAGGACCGCGTCGGACCGCTGCACACCGGACCGTGGGGTCTGCTTCAGACGTTCGCCGATGCGATCAAGCTGCTCGGAAAAGAAGACATCCGCGCGCGGCTGACCGACAAGTGGTTCTTCCTGGCCGCGCCGTCGATCGTGTTCAGCCCGATGGTCGCGAGCTACGTCGTGATCCCGTTCGCGCCCGGCATCGTCGGAGTGGATCTGAGCGTGGGCCTCCTGTATCTCACGACGCTTGGCTCGATGACCGTGCTGGGGATCGTGATCGCCGGCTGGGCGTCCAACAACAAGTACTCGCTCATCGGCGGCCTGCGGTCGGCGGGCCAGCTCATCTCCTACGAGGTCCCGCAGATCCTGTCGCTCATCACCGTCGTGCTCGTCGTCGGGACGCTCTCGATGGTCGGCATCGCCGAGAGCCAGCCGGGCTGGCAGATGCACGTCTTCGTGCTGCCGCTCGCCTTCGTCACGTATTTCATCGCCGGGCTCGCCGAAACGAACCGCAACCCCTTCGACCTGCCGGAGGCCGAATCGGAGCTTGTCGCGGGATTCCTCACCGAGTACTCCGGGATGCGCTGGGCGATCTTCTTCCTCGCGGAGTACGGCGAGATAACGGTCGTGTCGGCGATCGTGACCACGCTCTGGTTCGGAGCGTGGCACGGCCCGTTCGTCGAGGTCTTCCCGCTGCTCGGTGTGCTCTGGTTCACGCTGAAGGCGTACTTCTTCGTCCTCGTCTTCATGTGGATCCGCGCCACGCTGCCGCGGCTGCGCATCGACCAGCTCATGTCGCTGTGCTGGAAGGTCCTCATCCCGCTGACCCTCGCGAACATCCTGATCACGTCGATCCTGCTGCTGGCCTTCCCCACGACGCTCGTGCCGGTCGCGATCGCGAACTGGATCCTCCTCGCCGGCTTCGTGCTGGCGCTGCCCTACTTCCAGCGCCGCCGCCTCGCGACGCTGCGTGAGCGGCTGCGGACGGCCACGGCCTAGTGTTCGACCTCATCGAGCCGGCGCTGTTCGCGATCCTGACGATCGGCAGCATCGCGGCCGGCGCGGGCGTCGTCCTCGCCAACCGGATCACGACCTCGGCGCTGCTCATGGCCTTCACCTTCCTCAACGTCGCGGGGATGTTCGTGCTGCTCGGCGCGGAGACGGTGGCGATGTTCCAGGTGCTCATCTACGTCGGCGCCATCACCGTCCTGATCCTGTACGGGGTCATGTTCACGCCGCAGTCGCCGCGACCGTACGGACTCTTCTTCCAGACGCAGAAGTACTGGGCCGCGCTGTTCGTCGTGCCCATCGCGATCTTCGTGGCGCTGACGGCCTTCTCGTTCGCTGATCCGGCGGTGATGGGGGAGAAGGGCGGCGATCTCGTCCCGCTCGCGACGAGCATCTTCGGCGACTTCGCCTTCGCGTTCGAGGTCGCGTCGGTCCTGCTCCTCGCCGCCATGGTCGGCGCGATCGTTCTCGTGAAGCGGGACGAGGAGTAGCGTGGCCGTTCCGCTCGGCGCGTTCATCGCGGTCTCGGCGGTCCTGTTCTTCATCGGGGCCGCCGGCGTTCTGGTGCGGCGCAACGCAGTCGTGATCCTCATGTGCGTCGAGCTGATGCTCAATGCGACGAACCTGGCGCTGGTCGCGTTCTCGCGACGCTACGCCTCGATCGACGAGCGGGGCAGCGTCTTCGTCGTGTTCATCTTCGTCGTCGCCGCGGCCGAGGTCGCGGTCGGTCTCGCGATCATCCTCTCCCTCTATCGCAACCGTCCGACCGTCGACGTCGATGAGATCAAACAGATGCGGGGATAGCGGGTGATCCAGAGCGTCTGGCTGATCCCGGCCCTGCCACTCGCGGCGTTCCTCATCAACGGCCTGTTCGGTCGACGGTGGCTTCGCCGCTGGACCGGGGTCATCGCCTCCGCCGCGGTCGGCCTGTCGGCGCTGCTCGCCATCGGCGTCTTCCTCGAAGTGCTGGGTGGCCAAGAGCACACGACCGTGACGCTGTACGAGTGGATCGGCGTCGGGGACTTTCACATCAACGTGGCGGCCCTGATCGATCCGCTGTCGTCGGTGATGCTCCTCGTCGTGACCGTCGTGAGCTTCCTCATCTTCGTCTACTCGAACGGATACATGGCGCACGATCACGGAGTCCACCGCTTCTTCACGTGGCTGTCGCTCTTCGTCTTCGCGATGCTCATCCTGGTCATGGCCGACAACTACCTCCTGATGTTCGTGGGGTGGGAGGGAGTCGGCCTGTGCAGCTACCTGCTCATCGGATTCTGGTTCGAACGGCCCGAGCCCTACGTCGCCGCGAAGAAAGCGTTCGTCATGAATCGCATCGGCGACTGGGGCTACACGATCGGCATGATCACGATCTTTCTCGTCTTCGGCTCGATGCAGTTCAGCGAGGTCTTCGAGCGCGTCGACATCGCGACGGAGGCGAATCTGGTGCTGATCTGCCTCGCGCTGTTCGTCGGCGCGACGGGTAAGTCGGCGCAGCTGCCGCTGCACTCGTGGCTGCCCGACGCGATGGAAGGGCCCACGCCCGTGTCCGCCCTGATCCACGCCGCCACGATGGTCACCGCCGGCGTCTACCTGGTCGCGCGCTCGATGCCGCTCTTCGAGGCCGCCGGTCCCTCGCTCGCCGTGGTGGGCGCCGTCGGCGCGGTCACCGCCATTTTCGCGGCGACGATCGCGCTCGTGCAGTTCGACATCAAGCGCGTCATGGCCTACTCGACGGTGAGCCAGCTCGGCTACATGTTCCTCGCGCTCGGCGTCGGAGCGCCCGTCGCGGCGATCTTCCACCTCGCGACGCACGCCTTCTTCAAGGCGCTCCTGTTCCTCGGCTCCGGATCCGTGATCCACGGCCTGGGCGGAGAGCAGGACATGCGGAGGATGGGCGGTCTGCGGCGCAAGCTCCCCGTCACGTACTGGACGATGCTCCTCGCCGGCGGCGCGCTCGCGGCGCTGCCCCCGCTCGCCGGCTTCTGGTCGAAGGACGAGATCGTCGCGGCGGCGTTCCTGGGCGGCTATCCGGTCCTGTGGGCGATCGGCATCCTGACCGCGATCCTCACCGCGTTCTACGTGACGCGCGCGATGTGGATGACCTTCCACGGCGAGCCGCGCGATCACCACCTGTACGACCACGCGCACGAGTCGCCGGCGGTGATGACGCTGCCGCTGATGGCGCTGGCCGTCGGCACGGTCGTTCTCGGGCTCGCGATCGGCTTCCCGCCGGAGAACGGGTTCATCCATCACTTCCTCGGTCCGGTCTTCGCGCACGGGAGCGAGGTGCACGCGCCCGAGGCCGCGACGATCCTCGGCCTCGCGGCGGTCTCCGTCGCGGCCGGCGTCGTCGGGATCCTCATCGGCCTGTCGATGTACGTCCGCCATCGGCCTGATCCGGCCGCGGTATCGCGGGCCTTCGGTCCGTTCCACCGGCTGTTCGTCAACAAGTACTTCGTCGACGAGCTCTACGACCGGCGCATCGTCGAGGCTCTGCGCGCCGCGTTCGGCGCGATGTGGGCCTTCGACGTGCACATCATCGACGGCCTGGCGAACCGGCTGGGCTGGCTCGCGGGCATCGGCGGTGGCGCGCTGCGACGCGCGCAGACCGGCATCGTTGGCAACTACGCGCTGACGATCGTCATGGGCCTGTTCGTGATCCTCGTGGCCTACGGCGGCTACTCGGCGGGGATCTTCACCCGATGACGATCGACCACATCCTGACCCTGCTCCTCGCGGTGCCCGCCGTCGGGTTGCTGCCCCTGTACCTGTTCCGCAGCGATCCGCGCGCCGTCAAGCAGGTCGCGGTGGTGACGACGCTGGTGGAGCTCGCGCTCTCGCTCGTCATGCTGGCGCAGTTCCGCGTCGGCGAGGCCGGCTTCCAGATGGTCGAGGAAGCGGCGTGGCTGCCGAGCCTGGGCATCCGCTACCTCGTGGGCGTCGACGGCATCTCGGTCCTGCTGGTCCCGATGACGACGCTGCTCACGTTCATCTCGGTGCTGTACTCGTCGGGCGGCGCGATCAAGGACCGCCTCGCGTCGTTCATGGCGTCGTTCCTCGTGCTCGAGATCGGCATGGTCGGAGTGTTCGTGTCGCTCGACCTCTTCCTCTTCTACGTGATGTTCGAGCTGATGCTCGTGCCGATGTATCTGATCATCGGCATCTGGGGCGGCCCGCGGCGCATCTACTCGACACTCAAGTTCGTCATCTTCACGCTTGCGGGCTCGCTGGTGATGCTCGTGGCCATCGTCGCGGTCTGGCTGGCATCGGGCGACGAGGGCGCGCGCACGCTGTCGCTGCCCGAGCTGATCTCGGCCCGTGGCCGCTTTTCGGCGGAGTTCCAGTTCTGGGTCTTCCTCGCGTTCGGTCTCGCGTTCGCCATCAAGCTGCCCATGGTCCCGTTCCACACCTGGCTGCCGGACGCCCATGTGGAGGCGCCGACCGCGGGCTCGATCATCCTCGCCGGCGTCCTGCTGAAAGCGGGCGGCTACGGCTTCCTTCGCTTCGCGCTGCCCCTCTTCCCGGTGGGGACGCAGCTGTGGCTGCCGGTGATCATCGTGCTCTCGGTGGTCGCGATCCTGTACGGCGCTGCCGTGTCGACGGTGCAGAAGGATCTCAAGAAGCTCGTCGCGTATTCATCCGTCGCTCACATGGGTTTCGTCACGCTGGGCATCTTCGTTCTGAACATCCAGGGCGCGGTGGGCGCGGTGCTGCAGATGCTGAATCACGGATTCATCACCGGCGCGCTGTTCCTCTTCGTCGGCATCCAGTACGAGCGGACCCACCGCCGCCTCATCGCCGATCTCGGCGGCCTCGCGAACCTTTGGCCGCTCTACACCACGTTCTTCGCCGTGTTCGTGCTCGCGTCGCTGGGTCTGCCGGGACTGAGCGGGTTCGTCGGGGAGTTCCTCGTGCTGCTCGGGACGTTCAAGTTCAGCGGCGTGCCGCTCGGCGGGCTCTTCTGGGGGCCGGTCGCCGCGATCGGCGTGATCCTCGCGGCCGTCTACATGCTGTGGATGTTCCAGCGCGTCATGTACGGACCGGTGCGTGAGGCGTTTCGCGCGCTTCCCGACCTGTCGCCGCTCGAAGTGGCCTGTGCCGTTCCGCTACTCGTGCTGACCGTCCTGCTCGGCGTGTTCCCGCAGCCGGCGATCGCGATCATCCAGCCCTCGCTGGAACAGGTGCTGCGCCTCGCGACCGAGCCAGGCTTCCAGCTGGCCTTCAAGTGACCGAATTCGTCAACACGGTCAGCCCGATCCTTCCCGAGATCATCGTGACGATCACCGCCTGCGTGGTCCTCATCGCGGACGTGCTGCTCCCGCGGGCGCAGACGCGACAGGTGCTGCCGGCCCTGACCGTTGTCGGCCTCGCGCTCGCCTTCCTCGGCGGACCGCTGGCACCGCCGCCGGGCCAGTACTTCGGCGGCTACGTCCAGGTCGATACGTTTACGGCGTTCTTCCGCGCCGTGTTCATCCTCCTCGCGGCGTTCGCGACGGTCGTCGCCCCGTCCTACCTCGAGCGGCGCGGCATCCCGGCGGGCGAGTACTACGCCACGATCTGCTTCTCGACGGTCGGCGCGATGACGATCGCGCTGTCGACGGACCTCATCACGCTCTTCGTCGGTCTCGAGCTCATGACGATCCCGATCTACGTGCTCGCCGGCATGCAGCGTCGGGACCGCTTCGCGAACGAGGCCGCGCTCAAGTACTTCCTCCTCGGCTCGTTCAGCTCGGCGCTGCTCGTCTACGGCTTCGCGTGGCTCTACGGCGTGACGGGAGCGACCAAGTACGTGGAGATCGCCGGCGAGCTGGCGCGCATCGGCCTCGCGAACGGCCCCACCATCGTCGCCCTGGCCCTGGTCACGGTCGGCCTCGGTTTCAAGGCCGCGGTGGTCCCGTTCCACCAGTGGACGCCCGACGCCTACGACGGCGCGCCGACGCCGGCCACGGCGTTCATGTCGGTGGGCCCAAAGGCCGCCGCGTTCGCCGCGATCCTGCGGGTGATGGTCGTCGCGCTCGCGCCGCTGGAGGTCGACTGGACCGCGGTGTTCGCGGTCCTCGCCGCGGTGACGATGACCGGTGGCAACATCGTCGCCCTGGTCCAGGCGAACACGAAGCGGATGCTGGCGTACTCGAGCATCGCCCATACCGGCTACATCCTGGCCGCGGTCGCGGCTTCGGCCGCGGGCCCCTCGGCGACGGCGGCCGTCCTCTTCTACCTGTTCGCCTACGGCGTCATGAACCTCGGCGCGTTCGCGTGCCTCCTCTACTTCGACCTGGAGGGGTCGCGCGGAGCGACGCTCGACGAGCTCAACGGCTTTGGGCGGCGCCACCCGCTCGGCGCTTTCGCCTTCTTCGTCTTCCTCATCTCCCTGACCGGAATTCCACCGACCGTCGGGTTCGTCGCGAAGGTGTTCGTGATCCTGCCCGTGCTCGACGCCGGCTACGCCTGGCTCGCGGTCGTGCTTGCCCTGAACGCGGTGCTCGCGGCCTTCTACTACCTGCGGGTCGTCGTCCGCATGTACATGTACGACCCGGAAATGGGCGCGCCGATGGTCGGGAACACGCGGTTGCTATCGACCGCGCTGGGTGTCTCGGCGCTGGCCACGATCGTCCTCGGCGTCGTGCCCAACTCCTTATATGAGTGGGCGCTGCAGGCCGCGGGTCCGCTGCTGCCCGGGGCGGTCCGCTAGCGACGGCGGTCCGGCGCCGACGGCAGGAGCCGCTCGCCCAGCAGACCGCCGACGCCGCCGAGCACGAACGCCGCAGCGAGTGGTACCAGTAGGTCCGGGAGCCCGAGCACCATGAGCCCGCCGAACGAAGAGACCGGTGGGGAGCTCGGAAGGAAGTACTGATGCAGCTGCGTCGCGATGATGCTGCCGATGAAGAGCGAGAACAGCAGCGCGACGGGCGAGGCGACCGCGCCCAGGCGCCCCGCGATGACGCCCGCGCAGAACAGGATCGCCGCGGGCACGCCGAGGAGGATCGCCGGCGGGACCGGCAGCGGCTCGGTCAGTCCCCACCAGAACGCAAGACCGATGGAGGTCGCGACCACGGCCGCGACCAGCCGCGTCCGCATCAGGCGCGCCGCAGCGCACGGCGGCGCAGCCAGCCGCCCGCCGCGCCGGTGAACGCGCCACCCACCGCGTAGGGGAGCACGGCGAGGAGCAGGCGCGCCTCCCAGGCCACGAGATCGGCGGCGCCCGCGCCGACGCCGGCGCCCTGACCCCAGAGCGAGTACGCGCCGTACAGAAGCGCCCCGACGATGACCGAAAGGAACCCGGCGAGCGCGGATCGGTGCATCGCGAACCAGCCGGCGCCGAACGCGGAGAAGAGGAGGTAGCCGATCGCGCCGATCGCCGCGACGCCGATCCAGTTCGGGACGGAGAGGAACGCGACGAGGTCCGCGACGGCCGCCGCGAGCACCGCGAGCCAGAAGCGCAGCGCCTTAGCGGACGATCGCGAGCCCGTGGTCCGCTCGGTTCAGTGGCTCGGCGCGGCCGTCGTCGCCGAGGATCGCGATGTCTTCGATGCGCACGCCGAATCGCCCCGGGATGTAGACGCCAGGCTCGATCGAGAAGGCCATGCCTGGCTCGAGCGGCTCCAGGTTGCCGCGGACGAGATACGGATGCTCGTGCCCGTCGAGGCCGATCCCGTGGCCCGTGCGGTGGATGAACCGCTCGCCGTAGCCGGCGTCGTCGATGACGCGACGCGCGGCGGCGTCGACCGATGCCGCCGTGGCCCCCGCGCGCGCGGCCGAGTAGCCCGCCTCCTGCGATCGCCGCACGACGTCGTGGACGCGGCGCACCTCGTCCTCGATATCGGCGCCGACATGGACGGTGCGCGTGATGTCGGAGCAATACCACTCGCGCGTGCCGCCGAAGTCGAGCACGACCGTGTCGCCGCGCGCGATGCGGCGCTCGCCGGTCTCGTGGTGGGGCGACGCGCCGTTCGGTCCCGAGGCGACGATGGTGAAGCTGACGTCGTCGTGTCCCTCTTCACGGAGAAGCGTCGCGAGCTCGGCGCCGACCTCGCGCTCGGTCCGGCCGGCGAACTCGCGCTGGATGAGCCGCGGGAAGGCGCGATCGGCCGCGGCCGATACCGCTCGCAGCGCCTCGCGCTCGCTCGCGTCCTTGCGCATGCGCAGTCCGCGCGTGACGAACGATGCGAGCTGAAAGCCGCGCCCGTGGAGTGCCGCCTGCAGGCGCAGCACGAACGACGACCACATCTGGTCCGCGACGGCGATGTCGCCCTTTGCGGTCACCAGGGCGGCGACGGCGGCGTACGGATCCTCCGTCTCGGACCAGATCCGCTGTGTCAGGTCGGGTGCCGCCACCTTCGCCCGGGGCGACTCGAGCTCCGGTACGAGCAGCGTCGCTGCGCCGTCCGCCCCGATGACCAGGCAGGTCAGGCGCTCGCTGGCGGAGATCCGGTAGCCCGCGAGGTACGCTAGGTCCGACCCCGGTGAGAGAAGCAGCGCGGCGAAGCCGCGCGCGCGGAGCGCTTCGGTTGCCCGCTCGCGGCGCGACTTGTACGTCAGGTGTTCGGCAGGCATCGAGTGTGCTCGGAGTATGCCCGTGAATCGCTGGACGCCGGGACTGAGCGTCCTCGCGCTCTGCATCGGACTGGTGCTCGTCGTCGGGGTGAGGCCGGCCCGACCGCCGGCGCCACCGCCACCGACGGTCGCGGCGGTGACGCCGGCGCCGCTGCCGAGTCCGACCGTCGCTGCGACCGCGGAGCCCACCGCCTCACCAACGCCCACCGCCTCACCAACGCCGGCGATCCCGCCGGGCTACCGGATCACGATCGGGCGTCTCGGCATCGACCTGCCCATCGCCGAGGGTGACCTCGAGCGCGACACCGTGCGTCAGGAGACCCCGGACGACATCGCCCTCCACCTTCCCGGCACCGCGATACCCGGCGACCGCGGCAACTCGTACATCTACGCGCACGCGCGGCGTGGGATGTTCCTGAACCTGTGGAACGCGCGGGTGGGCGACGAGGTCGTGATCGTCACACCCGACGCGCGCGAGCTCCGCTACGTCGTGAGCGAGGTGCATCCGCGGGTGGACCCGGCCGACGTCTCGTGGGCCGCGCCGACAGCCAGCGAACGCCTGACGCTTCAGACCTCGACCGGTCCGAACCCTGGCGATCCGCGCTTCGTCGTCGTCGCATTACCGGCCTGAATCACTGCGCCTGACGAGAAATCACGCCAGGCAAGCGAGCGCTCGTCACGCACCAGGTGTCGCGCGCGTAACGGCGTGTCAACGGCAGGGACACGGGCTGGAATCGGACGTGCACACAGGCGCAGCCCGTGGGGCGGCCGGTCAGACTACAGACCTGTTCGAGGTGCTCGCAGCTCTTTTCAGCTCGACAGCTCGTCGATGGAAAGATGCGCTCGCTCTACGGTCGCCGCTTCTGCCTCGGCTGTTCCGCCTATGGGGCGCGCACGATGGGCGAGGTCGCCGGTCCGAACGTCGCCGTGCGCGCACGCGCGGTGCCCGGACGCGACGAGTGGCTCTTCAGACTCGTGGGCGCGCTGCTCGGGCTGCTCTCGCCGCAGCGGGCGCCATTCATCGCTCGCACCGGCGTGGCGGTCTTCGGTCTGTCGCTCCTCCTGCCGATGTTCGTGTCGTCGCTGATCCCGCGGCCGAGCGCACAGGTCATCGTCGCGGCGACGACCCAGCTCGAGCCGAACGCCGTTCTCCTATCGACGGCCACGCCGTTCTACGAGCTCCCGCCGCTACCAGATCCGATAGCGCGCCCCATTGTGGTCACGCCGGTGCGGCCCACGCCACGGCCGACGCAGCAGCCGCCGCCGGTGCGGGTCGCGGCCGTCCCGATCCCGATAACCGCCGTGCCGGCGGCGCCGAACGGCAGCGTCGTGGTCGCCTCCTGGTACGGGCCCGGTTTCTACGAGAACCGGCTGCCTTGCTGGCCGTGGCTGAAAGCGCAGGGACTGCCCATTCAGTTCCTTCCGGACACCTGGGGCGTGGCGCACAAGTCGCTTCCCTGCGGAACGATGGTGACGTTGACGCACGGGCCGAACAGCGTGACGGTCCCCGTCGTCGATCGCGGCCCCTACATCGCCGGCCGCGAGTTCGATCTGTCGCCGCGGGTGAAGGCGGCACTGGGCTGCAGCGACCTCTGCACGGTCGTGATGCAGGTCAACTAGCAAACGTCCGCTCGCCGTCCGGCCGGGTCGAATTTCGTGGAGCGCCTGATGGGTCGGTCGTCGTCCAGCCGGGCGAGCGATGGCATGGGACTTGCAGCCCTGCCTCCTACTCAGCGGGGGAGACACAGTGCCCCCGGAAGCATCGAAGGGAGACATCGGATGACGCGCAGCAAAGGCGCCATGACCGTCGCGGAGGCTGGCCGCCGAGGCGGAGCGACCACAGCGCAGCGTCACGGTCCGGAGTTCTACGAGCAGATCGGCAAGA
>DATKCP010000164.1:0-4357 GCA_035513115.1 Candidatus Limnocylindria bacterium
CGAGCTCGCCGATATCGGCCAGCGCTTCGAGTTCCTGTCCACGCAGCGCGCCGATCTGGAGAAGGCGATGGCCGACCTGCGCGCTCTCGCGGACGATCTCGCCTCCACCATCGCCGAACAGTTCAGCACGACCCTCATGGCGGTCGACCGCGAGTTCGGCCTCTTCTTCCAGCGCCTCTTCAACGGCGGGCAGGCGTCGCTCCGAACGTCGGACGACCCCGAGGATCCCGGAATCGAGATCTACGCGCGGCCGCCGGGCAAACGGATCGGCAGCCTGGCGCAGCTCTCGGGCGGCGAGCGCGCCCTCACCGCGACCGCGCTGCTGCTCGCGATCCTCCGCGTGAAGCCGGCGCCGTTCTGTGTCCTCGACGAGGTCGACGCCGCGCTCGACGAGCGGAACGTCGGCCGCTTCACGCAGGCGCTGCGCGAGCTCACCGACCGCACGCAGTTCGTGGTGATCACGCACAACCGCGGCACCATCGAGGCCGCCGACATGCTGTACGGCGTGTCGATGGACGACGGGGGCGTGTCAAAGGTGATCTCGCTCAAGCTGTCGGAGCTGGACGAGCAGCGCGAGCGCGCCGGCTAGCGTGGCGCGGTGAGCCTCGAGCAGGGCCTCGCGAAGACGCGCGGCGGATTCCTCGCCCGCCTGTTCGGCCGCAAGCAGGAGGAGCCGCTCACACCTGAGTTCGTCGACGAGCTGGAGGAAGGACTCCTGCGCGCGGATCTCTCGGTCTCGCTCGTCGATCCGCTGATGGCGCAGATCCGCGACCTCACGGCGACCGGAGAGCTGAAGACCGTCCCGAAGGCGCTCGACGCGGTGCGGGACGTGCTCGTGGCCGAGCTGTCGGGAAAGGACAGCGCGCTGCGCGCCTCGGAGCGGCGGCCGCGCGTCGTGCTCGTCGTCGGTGTGAACGGCAGCGGGAAAACGACCACGGCCGCGAAGCTCGCGAAACGTCTCAAGGACGCGGGCGAGACGCCGCTCCTCGCGGCGGCGGACACGTTCCGCGCCGCCGCGATCCTGCAGCTCGAGACCTGGGCGTCGCGCGTGGACGTGCCCATCGTGTCCGGGAAGCCCAACGGCGACCCCGCCGCGGTCGTCTTCGACGCCATCACCGCGGCCACTTCACGTGGTCACAGCATCGTGATCGCCGATACGGCCGGACGCCTTCACACGAAAGGTCACCTGATGGACGAGCTCGGCAAGATCGTGCGTGTCGCGGGCCGCGCGCGCGACGGCGCACCGGATGAGGTCCTGCTCGTTCTGGATGGGACCGCCGGCCAGAACGCGATCCAGCAGGCACGCCAGTTCACGAAAGACGCGAGCGTGACGGGGCTCGTCGTCACGAAGCTGGATGGGACCGCGAAGGGCGGTGCGGTCTTCGCGATCGTGCACGAGCTTGGGCTCCCGGTGAAGTTCCTCGGCGTGGGAGAAAAGGCGGACGACCTGGTCCCGATGGACCCGCGCGCGTTCGTGGAGGCGCTGCTGCCGCGCGCGGCTTAGCCTTAGCGGGCCATGGCCATCGTTCGACTCCGTCCCGATGAGCTGAAGAAGGCGCTCGACGAGGGCGCGCTCTCGCTCCAGTTCCAGCCCCAGGTGCACGTGCCGACGGGCAAGCTCGTCGGCATCGAGGCGTTCGCGCGCTGGCCGCATCCCGCACACGGGATGATCGGACCCAGCGACATCGTGCCCCTCCTCGACCAGGGCTCGCTGCACGTCGACTTCGATCGCTGGGTGCTGCGCGCGATCTCCGCGCAGATGCTGACGTGGCGAAACGAAGGCGTCCACGTCCCGCTCGTCGCGGCCAACCTCTGGACGCACACGCTCCAGCAGCCGGACGTGGTCGAGATGGTCCGCGACGCGATCGCGTCCAGCGGTGTCGCTCCGGGCGAGGTGGAGATCGAGTGCCCGCGCGGCAGCGTGCGCGACCCCCTGCTCGCCGAGCCGGTGCAGGCGATCCGCGCGCTCGGCGTGCGGATCGCGTCCGAGGAGTTCGAAGACCCGGCGATCGCGGATGCCGCCTCCGGCTTCGATACGCTGAAGATCGGCTACCCGCTCGCCCGCGACCTGCCGGTCCTTGGCACCGAGAGCCTCGAGGCGGTCCAGGCGATCGTCGCGGCGGCTCGCGCGACGGGTGCGCGTGTCGTCGCGGACAGTGTCGAGACGAAGGACCAGGAGGATCTGCTCGTGCAGTTCGGCTGCGAGATCGTGCAGGGCCGCCTGTACGGGCCCGAGGTCGCCGCGGACGAGCTGAAGACGCTGCTCAGCGGTTCGGTTCGGGCGCAGGCCTGATGTTCGAGCAGCTCTCCGACAAGCTGAACACGACCTTCGAGCGTCTCCGGGGCCGCGCGCGAGTCAGCGAATCCGATCTCGAGGAAGCGCTGCGCGACGTGCGGGTCGCGCTGCTCGAGGCGGACGTGAACTTCAAGGTCGTTCGCCAGCTCGTCGCGACGGTACGCGAGCGCGCGCTGGGCGAGAGGGTCCTCGAGTCGATCACCGGCGCGCAGCAGGTCGTGAAGATCGTTCATGGCGCGCTCGTGGAGATGCTCGGCGGGGAGGCGGTCCCGCTGGCCCGCGCCGAGCGACCGCCGACCGTGCTCCTGTTGGTCGGCCTCCAGGGATCCGGAAAGACCACGACCGCGGCCAAGCTCGCGAACCTGCTGCGCAAGCAGGGCCGCCGGCCGCTGCTCGTCGCCGCCGACGTGTACCGGCCCGCCGCGATCGAGCAGCTGCGGACGCTGGGAAAGCAGCTCGGCATCTCGGTGGTCGCGGTCGAAGCCGAACGCGTCGCGGACGATGTCGCCGCCGCGGTCCTCACCGCGCAGCGGGACGGTGCCGACACGGTGATCGTCGACAGCGCCGGGCGGCTGCACATCGACGACGAGATGATGCGCGAGGTCGAGTCGATCGTCGCGACCGCCAGGCCGCACGAGGTCCTCCTCGTCGTAGATGCGATGACCGGGCAGGATGCGGTCGAGGCGGCCACCGCGTTCAGGTCGCGCCTCCCGGTGAGCGGTCTCGTGCTCACGAAGGTGGACAGCGACGCGCGGGGTGGCGCGAGCCTGTCGATCCGCGCCGCCACGGGCGTGCCGGTGAAGTTCCTCGGCGTGGGGGAGAAGCTCGATGCGCTCGAGGTGTTCCACCCCGACCGTCTCGCGCAGCGGATCCTCGGGATGGGGGACATCCTCACGCTCGTCGAGCGCGCGCAGGAGACCGTCGACCGCAAGACGGCCGAGGAGCAGGCGAAGAAGATCATGGAGGCGCGCTTCACGTTCGACGACTTCTACACGCAGCTCCAGCAGCTGAAGAAGATGGGACCGCTCGCAGATCTCTTGAAGATGATCCCGGGTATGGGCGGGCTCGCGAAGCAGCTGCCCGAGGGCCCGGAGGCCGAGGCCGAGCTCAAGCGGATCGAAGCCATCATCTCGTCGATGACCAGGGCGGAGCGCGCCGAGCCGACGCTGATCAACGGGTCGCGGCGCAAGCGCATCGCGGCGGGCTCGGGGACGAAGGTCTCCGACGTGAACCAGCTGCTGAAGCAGTTCGTGGCGCTACAGAAGCAGATGAAACAGCTCGGTCCAATGATGAAGGGTGGGCGGTTACCTGGGATGCCCGGACTTCCGGGGATGCCCGGAAAGCGTAGATGACCTGAGGTCGGCTAGCCGATCTGCTCTTTGGGCTCGATGGCACCCAGAAGCGCATCGACGCCGAATGGCTTTGCCAAGAACCCGCTCGCGCCCAGCTCGGCAGCGATGCGTTCCGCGAGCGGTCCGGCGGACATCACGATCGTGCGCACGGCACGGTCTCGCTTCTTCATCGCACTCACAACACCCCGCCCGTCAACGACCGGGAGGTGCACGTCGATGAGCGCCAGGACCGGCTCGTGGCGCTCGAGCAGCATCAGCGCCTCCGCCCCGTTACGAGCCACCAGCACGTCGCAGCCGGCTTTCTCGAGCACTCCCTTCATGAGCTCGAGCAGCGCCAGGTCATCCTCCGCGACCAGGACCTGGCGACGCTGCTGGCTTTGCGCCGTGGTCTGGGACACCGTGACCGGTGGTCGATCGACGAGCGTCGTATCGGCTGCCCAGGCGACACGCCAGGGCTCGACCCGCGGCTCGGCCATCGGGTGCGCGATGAGGTAGGACACCGCGCATCGAAATGCGCGACGGCGCTGCGCACGAAGACGCCACGAGCGAAACCTTGCACAGATTGCGCAGTTGAACTGGCGCAGATTCCAAACCACGACGTAGGCGACGGTATGGGTCCCGTATCAACCTCGCCTTCGATCCTCCGAGTCCACCAACGGCGCGAGGCTCGCGGGCGCACTGCACCTCGCTACTTCGCTGGCATGAACAG
>DATKCP010000165.1:0-7581 GCA_035513115.1 Candidatus Limnocylindria bacterium
GATGGCTTCGGGCGAGCTCATCGAAGTGCTCGCCACGGATCCATGCACTGTCCGGGAGTTCGCTTCCTGGGCCCGCTCGACCGGCAACGACCTGCTCGAGTCCAGCAAGTTCGGTAGCGTCTTTCGCTTCGTGATCCGGAAGGTGTGAGGCGCGGACCTGATCTAGGCGCCGCGCTCCTCAAGGCGCTGGCAGGCGATGCAGCGCGCCGCCTGCGGCCTGACGGCCAGACGAGCCGCGGGGATCATCGCTCCGCAGTCGACGCACGTGCCGTAGGCCCCACGTGCCAGGCGTCCAAGAGCATCATCGACCTCGAAGAGCTGTTCGCGCAGCGCTCTTTCGGTGGCGAGGAGCGTCTCGCGCGCAGTGAGATCGGAGGCGACGTCGGCGGGATGCTGCGATGCGGTGAGGTCCTCACCGCGGTCTTCCGGAGGAGTCGCCAGGGCGGCATCCTCGGCCGCGATCCGTTCGACTATCCCCGCGCGCTCCAGCTCGAGAAGGGCCTTGGCGTCGAGAGCGATCACGCGGCGAGCATGACCGCGCGGATCGGTCGCTGTGTAGGGCCGCTCGACCTCGGGTGCCGGGACATTCGGCCCTGCTCGCTCCGGTCGCCACGTTATACGGTCATCGACACGCCAAGCGAGCGCGGAGGTGTGAGATGACGACGATGACGGAAGTCATGACCCAGGAGACCAGGCTGGATGTCGACCCGGTCTGCGGCATGAGCGTCGATCGCGCGCAGGCGCGCGAGCACGACCTCGCGATCATCTTCGCGGACCGCGAGTACATTTTCTGCGCAGCCCCGTGCCGGTCGACGTTCCTGGCCGACCCCAAGGCGTTCGCCGTCGCGGGCCGCGATACGCCGTAGCCGCGCCCGAGGAGGAGAACGCCGTGGCGACTCGGATCAAGGACACCATCATCGACACGCTCAAGCTCGATCGCGAGAACGTCGACAAGGTCATCGCGAAGATCGAAGAGCTCATCCACGAGGGTAATGTCCGCCGCGTCATCGTGAAGAACGAGCGCGGCGTCACGGTCATGGAGGTACCGCTCAAGGAGGGCGAGGCCTCCTGAGCGCGGCGGCGAGGATCGGGGCCGCGGCGTGAGGCGCGGCCGCCTCGCGGTCCTCGTGGCGGGAGTGCTGGCGCTCGCCGTCGCCGGGTGGGCCGGCCTCGCGCGCGTCGGCGTGGTTCCGCCCATACCGTTCGGGGACGCTGGGACCGGTCACGGTGCGCTCATGGTGTCCGGCTTCGTCGGAACGCTCGTGGCTCTCGAGCGTGCGGTCGTGGTCCGACGCTGGTGGGCAGATCTGGCGCCCGTGCTCTCCGCTCTCGGCGCGATCGGGTTGATCGCAGGCGTGTCCGCGCCGCTGCCGGCGCTGGCCGTCGTGCTCGCGGCGCTCATTCTCGTGGCCGTGAACGTCCGCGCCGGTCAGGGGAGCGCCGGCATGGCGCTGCTCCTGATGGCGATCGGTGCCGCGGCGTGGGCCGTCGGCGCGATGCTGTGGGCCGGTGGCGCCGACGCACACCGCTCGATGCCGTGGTGGCTCGCGTTTCTCGTGCTCACGATCGCCGGCGAGCGATTCGAGCTGTCGCGCGCGCTCCGGCCGTCCCCGCGGGCGACCGTGCTCTTCGCCGCGGCGTGCGGCACGTTCGTCCTGGGTGTTCTGGCGTCGCTCGTCGACTTTGGCGCGGGGCTACGCCTCGCCGGCGCGGGTCTCCTCGTGCTCGCCCTGTGGCTCGGCCTTCGCGACCGCGCGCCCGCGGCTTCGCGTGCGCTCGAGCTGCCGCGGTACATCGCCGCCGCCACCGCGCTCGCGTATGCGTGGCTCTTCGCTGCCGGTGCGCTCATGGCGACATTCGATGGGATCGTCGCGGGCTGGCGCTACGACGCGATGGTGCACGCGGCCCTCGTCGGCTTCGTGATCTCGATGATCTTCGCCCATGCTCCCATCATCGTGCCCGGGATCGTCGGCGGCGTGGTGCGGTTCCGCACGATCCTCTACGTCCCGCTCGCGCTGCTCCATGCGTCGCTTGTCCTGCGCGTGGTGGGCGATGTCACCGCGCGCGCTGATTGGCGCGACTGGGGTGGGCTGCTGAGTGGCATTTCCATCCTCGTCTTCCTCCTCGTCATGGCCTCGAGCCTGCGTCCGCGGCGCGCGGCGTCTCGCGCGGCACTCGCTGCGGCGCGGCGACCCTGACGCGGAGTCGATCACGCCGAAGGGGCCGTCGGCGGGACGTTCGGCGGCCCTGACGGTGCCCTTCGCCTCACGCGCCCGCGGCGTCGGCGGGAGAGTCTGTCGTCGATACCGGCTACCGGAGGTACGGCATGCGTGTCCTTCTCGCCACCGACTTCTCCCCGCACGCTGACGACGCCGCGAAGATCGTCGGTTCGCTTCCACTTCCCTCCGGCTCGACGATCCGGATGGTCCACGTCATCGAACCGTTCCCCGAGGTCACCGCGTTCGCGCCCGCGGGCATCAGCGAGTTGACTGCCGCCGCCGAGGAGCACGTTCGCGGCGAGCTCGAGAGCTTCGCCGCGAGGCTTCGCGCTCCGGGACGGACCGTCGAGACGGCGCTCGCCATCGGCCGCACGGCTGACGTCATCATCGAGGAGGCCGAGCGTTCGGAGGCCGATCTCATCGTGATCGGGAGTCGTGGCCGGCGTGCGATCAAGTCGGCTCTGCTCGGTTCGGTCTCCGCGGAGGTCGTCGATCGCGCACCGTGCCCGGTGCTCGTCGCGCGTGGCCCGGCGCTCCGGCGCCTGGTCCTCGCGGAGGACGGCTCCGTGACGGCGGCCGCCGGCGCGCGGCTCCTGGCGACGGTTCCCGCGCTCAGCGACCTCGCGGTCCGCGTCGTGAGCGTCGTCGATGCCCCGTTCCCGTCGACGCTCGCCGGGAACGACGCGGCGATGGCGACCTATGCCGCGATCCAGGCGTACTACGACTCGCTCCCCGGGCTGCGAGACGCGACCGCGAAGATCGCACACGACCGCGCCGAAGCGCTCGCAGCGGCCGGGATGAAGGCGACCTCCGAGGTCCGTGAAGGTGACGCCGCCGCGCAGCTGATCGCCGCGGCGGACGCCGATGGGTCGGACTGCATCGTCATCGGCAGCCATGGGCGTACCGGTGTTGCACGGATGCTCATCGGGAGCGTCGCGCGCACCGTGCTGTTCAACGCGCCATGCTCGGTGCTGATCGTGCGCGGGACGAAGGTGCCCGGAGGCGAACGCGAGAAGGTGCTCGCCGCTTCGACCTAGCCGGTGCTGAGGGGTCTGCCCCCTACAGGACTGTCGGCCCCAGAGCTTGGGCCGTTCGGCAATGGGCGCCACACGGCCCATCGAGCACCCTTCATCCATGACCGCTCCGCGTTACCCGGGCATCCCCGTCGTGGCCGATGGCTCCGAGGCCATCGCGCACGTCGAGACGCGGATCTCCGAAGCGTCGTGCGCGTACCCGATCACGCCCTCCACGACGATGGCCGCCCTGTACCAGGCCGCGGTCGCCGATGGCGCCACGAACCTCTGGGGCACGCCGCTGCGCTTCATCGAGCCCGAGTCGGAGCACTCCTCGGCCTCCGCCGCTGAGGGCTTCGCGCTCGCGGGCGGACGCGTAACGAACTTCACGGCGGGGCAGGGCCTCATCCTGATGAAGGAAGTCCTGTACGTCATCGCCGGCAAGCGTCTCCCGGCCGTGTTCCACATCGGCGCGCGGGCGCTCACGAGCCAGGCGCTCAACATCCACGCCGGACACGACGACGTCATGGGCGTCGCCGATACCGGGTGGGGGATCCTCTTCGCGCGCAACGCGCAGGAGGCCGCCGACCTCACCGCGATCGCGCGGCGCGCGGCCGAGGCGACGGAGATCCCGTTCATGGTCGCGCAGGACGGCTTCCTCACGACGCACACGCTCGAGAACGTGCTGCTTCCCGAGGACGACCTGCTGCGCGAGTTCGTTGGCGATCCGCGCGAGCACGTGCGTTCGTACTTCGAACCGCGGGAGGCGCTCATGACCGGCGTCGTGCAGAACCAGGACGCGTACATGAAGGGGCGGATCGGTCAGCGCGCCTTCTACCACCGGCTGGCCGAAGAGACGCGGCTCGCGATGCACGCCTGGACAGAGCTCACGGGTCGTCCGTACAAGCTCATCGACGCGTACCGGTGCGAGGATGCCGAGACGATCGTCGTCGCGATGGGCACCATCGCCGACACAGCGCTCGCCGTCGTCGACGAGCTGCGTCGCGCCGGGCGTCGCGTGGGCTGCGTCGCGGTGACGAGCTACCGTCCGTTCCCCGCGGCGCGGATCGCCGCCGCGCTGAAGAACGCGCGCGCGGTGGCCGTGATCGAGCGCACCGATGAGCCAGCCGCCGCCGACAACCCGCTGACGCGCGAGGTCAAGGCCGCGCTCGCGGACGTCGCCGCCGCCGGCGCGCACATCCCGCTGGTGGGCTCGGTCTCCGCCGGCCTCGGCTCGCGAGACGTCGCCGCCGGCGATATCGCCGCCGTCTTCCGCTGGCTGCAGGAGCCGCTCTCGAGCGAGCGGCGCTTCGCGGTCCTCGGCATCCGTCATCCGCTCGCTCTCGCGCGCATGGAACTCGACGTTCGACCGAAGGGCGCGTACAGCATGCGCGGCCACTCGATCGGCGGCTTCGGCTCCGTAACGACGAACAAGCTGCTCGCCGTGCTCGTCGGGGATCTCTTCGGCCTTCGCGTGCAGGCGTATCCGCGTTACGGATCCGAGAAGAAGGGGCTGCCGACCGCGTATTTCCTGACGATCGCCGCTGGTCCAATCCGCACGCATGCGGAGCTCGACGAGGTCGACTTCGTGCCGCTGCACGACGTGGCGGCGTTCTCGCAGGGCGCCCCGCTGCGCGGCCTCGTCGACGGGGGCTCCGTCTTCGTCCAGACACCGCTCACCGACCCGGAGCGGATCTGGGCCTCGCTGCCCGTACGTGCGCGCACGGAGATCCTGCAGCGACGCATCCGTCTGGTCGCGCTCGACACCGCCGCTCTGGCACTCGCGCACGCGCCGCGGCCGGACCTGCTGGTGCGCATGCAGGGCATCGCGCTGGTGGGCGTGTTCCTCCGCGTCGCGCCGTTCGCGCAGCGTGCGGGCATGGACCAGGAGGAGCTCATGACCGCGGCCCGAGAGCGGCTTGCGCGGTTCTTCGGGAAGCGCGGTGGGGCGGTGGTCGACGCGAACATGGCCGTGGTCCGCGCCGCGTACGACCGTGTCATCGACGTGACCGCGGCGATCAGCGGTGCTGTCAGGTCCGATCAGCTCCAGGAGGTGACGCGATGACCGCACGCACGGTGCGCGATGCCATGACGAAGGCGACCATCAATGTCCACGCGGACGCGCCGCTCAGCGAGGCCGCGAGTCTGCTGGACACGTATCACGTCAGCGGCTTGCCGGTGGTCGATCGAGATGGTGACCTCGTCGGCGTTCTCTCGCAGACCGATCTGCTCCGAGCGCGGGTCATCGATCATCTCTGGAACGTCCTGCCCGGTCTCGCCGTGCGGCACCTCATGACCGCGCCGGCCGTCACCGCCACCGAGAAGATGCCGCTCGATGAAGCCGCGTCCCTCATGGAGGAACGCCAGATCCACCGGCTCGTGGTGGTCTCCGACGACGGGCGCACGCCGATCGGCGTGCTGTCGGTCTCCGACCTCATCCACGAGATGGCCAGGCGATGACGCTCACGAAGGAACCCGGCGCCCCGAAGGAGACCCACGCGGTGGCCGAGGCGGCGCACCTCTTCGACATCCACGCTTACGTCGATGACTTCAACAGCGCCGTCATGACCGCGTACCGCGCCAACGTCGCGGACACGGATCTGCCCGCGGACCGCGGCGTCGCTCGGAGCATCATCCCGCCGGGCACCGCCGCCACGCGGGACTTCAGTCACCTCGCGCCGCGCATCCCCGAGTTCATCGCCGACCGCTGTGTCGGCTGCATGAGCTGCGTGAACGCCTGCCCGGACACGGCGATCCTTGGCATCGCGCTCCAGAAGTCCGCCGTCGAAGAGCGCGTCGAGTCCTTCGCCACGAGCGAATCGAACGCGGCGCTCGCGGGCGAGTCGGCGCGCTCCCACTTCGTGGAGACCAGGAAGTACGCGGAGGTGCCCGCCAAGCGTGGCCTCGAGCCGGCGCTGTTCGGCATCTTCGTCGATCCCGTGCACTGCAAGGGCTGTGCGGAGTGCGTCGAGGTCTGTGCCGCGCTCGGGTACGACGCGCTGCGCATGATCGACAAGACGCCCGAAGGCCCCAGCGGGGAGGCGACGCTGGAGAGCTACGCACGCGACATGCGCTTCTTCCGCTCGCTCCCGCTGACCCCGCCGGAGTACCGCAATGAGAAGGCGCTCGCCGACCTGATGCTCGGCGAGCACGCCCTCGGCTACGTCGGCGGTGCCGGCTCGTGCTCGGGCTGCGGCGAGGCCACCGCGATCCGCATGCTCGTGGCGGCGACGCGGCAGACCTACGGCGCAGAGGGAATGGGCATCGTCGCCTCCACCGGCTGCAACACCGTGTTCGGCAGCACCTACCCCTACAACCCGTACCTCGTGCCGTGGACGAACTCGCTGTTCGAGAACGGCCCGGCCGATGCGCTCGGGATCCGGGCGCGGTGGGATCAGGACGGAAAGAGCGAGCGCCGGATCTGGGTGATCGGCGGCGACGGCGCGATGTACGACATCGGGTTCCAGTCGCTATCGCGCATGATCGCCTCCGGCGCCGACATCAAGGTGCTCGTGCTCGACACGCAGGTCTATTCGAACACCGGCGGCCAGGCGTCGACCGCGTCGTTCGGCGGCCAGGTGACGAAGCTCTCCGCCTACGGCAAGTCGCTGCACGGCCGCTCCGAGCGCCGCAAGGAGCTCGGCCGCATCCTCATGGCGCACGGCGACGTCTTCGTGGCGCAGACCACGCCGGCGCACGTGAACCACTTCTACAGGGCGATCCTCGACGCGAACAGCTATCCCGGCCCCGCGGTCGTGATCTCCTACGCGCCGTGCCAGCCGGAGCACGGGATCGCAGACGACGCGTCGAACCGTCAGTCACGGCTCGCGGTCGACTCGCGCGCGTTCCCGCTCTTCACCTACGACCCGCGCAAGGGGGCGACCCTGAAGGAGCGGCTGTCGCTGCAGGGCAATCCCCATCCGGCGGCGGATTGGACCAGGCTACCGGACGGTGCGATCGTGGACTTCCTCACATTCGCGCGGACGGAGGGTCGTTTCGCACCGCACTTCGCGGCCGATGGCTCCCCGAGCGCCGAGATCCGCGATACACAGGAGGATCGTCTCCAGAACTGGCGGCTTCTGCAGGAGCTCGCCGGTATCGCCCGCACGTCGACCGCCTGAATCTTCTCGGTTGAGGGACTGCTGCCGCTCGGGGAGCTCCTGGAGCGGCTGGAGCTCGAGCTCACCGGGGAGCCGTACGACACTGTAGGGAGGCTTCGTTTTCGGCCACCTTGGACGCGAACCTCGGTTCGGCGACAGCGTCGATGCTGAGGGGATGCACCTTCAGGTGATGCGGACGGAAGGTCGGCGGATCGCGCGACTCCGTGTCCAACGGTCCCCGTCGCCTAC
>DATKCP010000166.1:0-4622 GCA_035513115.1 Candidatus Limnocylindria bacterium
CCGGTGTTGGTGCTCGTTCGCAATCACGGGATGAACGGTGCGCTGAACGCGATCGCCCTGGGCGCCACCGAGATCGTGCGCGTTCCCTTCGATCCCGCCGAGCTGGTCATCCGCGTGAGCCAGATGATCCATCGCGCGACCGGCCAACTGCCCGAGCTCGACCCGAGCGTGCGGGCGGGCAAGCTGCACGTCGACATCGCCAGCGGTCGCATCGCGCTCAACGGCTCCGCACCGCATCTGACGCCGCTCGAACGCGGGCTCCTCTACGTGCTGATCGCGAACGCCGGTCGCGTCGTGTCGCGCGAGGACATCATCGACTGCGTCTGGGGCACCGACGCGGAGCCCAACAGCAACCTGGTAGACCGCCACATCCGTGACCTGCGTCGCAAGCTCCAGGACGACTGGCGCCGCCCCAACGTCCTCGCCACCATGCGCGGCCAGGGCTACATGGTGCCGATCACCGACTGATCCGGGACTCGTTCCTTAACCAACTCCTAAGGTCGCTGCCGGCACCCGGTCCTAGACTGGGTCGACCGTATGACGCCGTCGAGGTCCGATCGACCCTACGGTCAGTTCCCGCGAGGCGACGCGCCGGAGCCCGCTCCCGCGCCCGAGCCTGAGCGGCGTCCTCCGTTGCGCGAGCGCATCCTCCAGGAGGTTCGAGCGCCGATCGCGTTCGTTTCGCTCGTGGCGCTCAGCTGGTTCCTCGTTTCGGCCGTACAGACGGGCGGTCTTGTCGCGCTCCGCGCGGAGCAGGAGCAGCCGACTCCCCGGCCGACGCCGCTGCTCTCGGTGGCGATCTACCAGCACGTCGCGCCGTCGGTCGTGCAGGTCACCGCGACGAGCGCGAACGGTGAGCCACAGACCGGCGCCGGCGTGATCGTCGACGACATGGCCGACATCCTCACGAGCCTGCACATCATCGACGGGGCGAGCGACATCAGGGTGATGTTCAGCGACGGAACGATCTCGGAGGTCGAGATCGTTGCCCGTCTCCCCGATCGCGACATCGCCGTGCTTCGGGCTCTCGCGCCGCCGGATCAGTTCCAGCCCGCGACGCTGGGGAATCCTGGCGGTCTCTCCATCGGCGATCACGCGTTCGTCATCGGCCACCCCTTTGGCCTGACCGGCTCGTACTCGACCGGCGTCATCTCGGGACTCGATCGCTCGATAACCGTGCCCAGCCGGCCGCAGCCCATGACCGGGCTCATCCAGTTCGACGCGGCGGTGAACCCGGGCAGCTCGGGTGGACCGCTGGTGGACCAAAAGGGAGACGTGGTGGGTATCGTCACCGGGCTGGTGAACCCAGCGGGTAAGGTGTTCAGCGGGGTGGGCTTCGCGGTCACCATCGACGCGGCATCGGCCGGCCTCGGCACCCCACCGGACTAGTGAGGAAGGAACGCAGATGACGACCAGCGTCCGCCCCGGCAGCCAGATGGAGCGCCTGCTCTTCGAGATCAAGAAGGTCATCGTTGGTCAGGATCACCTGCTCGAGCGCATGATCGTCGCGCTGCTCGCGCGCGGCCATCTCCTGGTCGAGGGAGTCCCCGGTCTGGCGAAGACCCTCGCCGTCAAGACGGTCGCGCAGGCGATCAGCGGCGAATTCAAGCGCATCCAGTTCACGCCGGACCTCGTACCCGCGGACCTCGTTGGCACGCGCATCTACAACCAGAGGAACGGCGAGTTCCAGACCTCGCTCGGCCCGGTGTTCACCAACCTGCTCCTTGCGGATGAGATCAACCGCGCGCCGGCGAAAGTGCAGAGCGCGCTGCTCGAAGTCATGCAGGAGCGTCAGGTGACGATCGGCCGCGAGACCCACCGCGTGCCGGATCCGTTCCTGGTCATGGCGACACAGAACCCGATCGAGACCGAAGGCACCTACGCGCTGCCCGAGGCCCAGGTGGACCGTTTCATGATGAAGGTCCTCATCACGTATCCGAGCGAGATGGACGAGTTCGTCGTCGTCGAGCGCATGACCAGCCCACTGACCGCGGTCCAGGCGGTCCTGACGACCGAGCAGCTCATCGCGCTCCAGGGAGAGGTCGACAAGGTCTTCGTCGACCCGGTGCTCATGGAGTACGTCGTGCGCCTCGTCACGGCCACCCGCTCGCCGAAGGACTACGGCGTCCAGGACATCGCGAAGTACATCACCTACGGTGGGAGCCCGCGCGCGTCGATCAACATCGTTCTCACCGCGCGCGCCCTGGCGTTCATGCGCGGGCGCAGCTACGTGCTCGCGCAGGACATCGCGGACGTGGCGGTCGACGTGCTCCGCCACCGCATCGTGCTCTCGTACGAGGCGCTGTCGGACGATGTCACGCCGGACACGCTGGTCGCGCGCGTGATGGAGCGCATACCGGTGCCGGCGGCGCCGATGCAGGGTCATGCGCTCGTCCGCTAGCACGCCGGAGCGCACGCTCCGCCGCCTCGACTGGACGATCGTCCGGCGTTTGGACGGTCTGCTCCAGGGCGACTACCGCACCGTGTTCCGCGGGCAGGGCCTCGATCTCGCGGACATCCGCGAGTACGTACCGGGTGACGACGTGCGGAACATCGACTGGAACGTCACCGCGCGGCTCGACCTTCCACATGTCCGCGAGTACCTCGAGGACCGCGAGATCACCGCGCACTTCCTGCTCGACCTGTCACCGTCAGTCGACTTCGGCACCGCCAGCGCGCTCAAACGCGATCTCCTCGTGGACTTCGTCGGCGTCGTCGCGCGCCTTCTCACCGGGCACGGCAACCGTGTCGGCGCGATCCTCTACGGGAAACAGGTGGAGAAGGTGATCCCCGCGCGCGGCGGCCGGATGCAGGTGCTGCGGCTGATCGACGAGCTGCAGCGGCGACCGCGCCTCGAGAGCTCGCCCGCGACGTCGCTCGCGGAGCTGATCGAGACCGCGCTGCGTACGTTCAAGCGCCGCTCGCTGGTGTTCATCGTCTCCGACTTCTTCACGATGCCGGGCTGGGAGAGGCCCTTCGCGCTTCTCGCGCGCCACCACGAAACGCTCGCGATCCGCCTCACGGACCCGCGCGAGCGCGAGCTCCCCGACATCGGGTTCGTGGTCATGACCGACTCGGAAACGGGTGAGGCGCTCCACATCGACACGCACGACGCGCGCTTCCGCAAGCGTTTCGCGGAAGTCGTGGATCGCCGCGAGCGCGCCCTTGGCGCCACGTTCCGCCGCGCCGGAGTCGACACGCTCGAGCTCTCCACCGAAGAGGACCTCGTGCGTTCGATCGTGCGCTTCGTCGCGACGCGAAAGCTCCGCCGGGCGCGTCAGCGCGCGATGGGGAGGGCGTCGTGAGCTTCCTCTTCCCGCTCGGGCTCTGGCTTACGCTCATCGTGCCGATCCTCATCGTGCTCTACATCTGGGCGCAGCGCCGCCGCCAGAGGTACGCGCTGCGCTACGCGAGCCTCTCTCTGGTGAAGGAGGCGCTCGGTCGCGGCCCAGGCATCCGCCGGCACATCCCGCCCGCGCTGTTCCTCATCGCCCTCTTCTTCATGACCGCGGCCGTCGCGCGGCCGGTCACGGTCGTCTCGGTCCCGGTGCAGGAGGGCGTCGTCATCCTCGCGATCGACATCTCCGGGAGCATGCGGGCCGAGGACCTGAAGCCCAACCGGATGGAGGCGGCGAAGGAAGCGGCCAAGGCGTTCGTGGCCCGCCAGGGCGAGGACGTGGCGGTCGGTATCGTGTCGTTTTCGGGCGACGCGTCCCTGGTGCAGTCGCCGACGACCGACCACGAGCTCGTGCTCCGAGCGATCGACCGCCTGATCCCACAGCGCGCGACAGCGATCGGCCGCGGCATCCTCACGTCGCTCGATGCGATCTTCGAGAACGACGAGGAGATCCCGCCGAGCGTGCAGGCGTTCCAGCGTTTGGAGGCCACCGGGGGACAGGCACCGCTGCCGGCGCCGCCCCCCGGCGGGACGCTGAACGCGCCGGCCACGATCATCCTGTTGTCCGACGGGCAGAACAACCAGTTCCCGGCGCCGCTGCAGATCATCGGCGAGGCGATCAGCCGCGGCATCCGCGTCTACACCGTCGGTGTCGGCAGCGCGGAAGGCACGATCCTGCGCATCCAGGGCCGCCAGATCCGCACCCGCCTCGACGAGGCGACGCTGAAGCAGATCGCGGAGGTCACCGAGGCCGAGTACTACAACGCTTCGAACGCGGCGGACCTCCGCGAGGTGTACGAGCAGCTCTCGACGCAGCTGGTCCTGCGAGAGCAGAAGACCGAGGTGACCGCGTACCTCACCGCGCTGGCGGCGCTGCTGTCGATCGTCGCTGGAGGACTGTCGCTTCTCTGGTTCAATCGGCTGCCTTAGTTACTGCGGCCTTCGTTCCGTCAGAGCCAGCGGGCGCATCGCTCTCTCGAAACTCGCCCGCTCACCCCGCACTTCGCCCGCCCGCTCTGTCTCGCGGGCTCAACTCTCGTTCGCGATGCGCCCGCTGTCTCTCCGGCAGCGGTGAGCCCTTTCGCTCCAGAGACGCCCGCCACCGTGAGTCCCTTCGCGATGCGCCCGCCGTCTCTGGCCGATAATCACCGGGTGACGACCATCCCGGCGTCGGACCTGCGCACGCGCGTGCGCGAGAACATGCCGGGTGTCCGCGCCGATCTCG
>DATKCP010000167.1:0-30150 GCA_035513115.1 Candidatus Limnocylindria bacterium
AAGCAGCTGACCGAGAAGGTCAGCCAGATCGCCCAGAGCGGTAACTACCTGGAGACGCGGCGGATCGGCGAAGAGCACGCGGCGCTCGAGCGGTCGCTCAAGGACCTGTACGACGAGTGGGCCAAGGTCAGCGAGGCTCCCAAAGAGTGAGCTCGCGTGTCATCGGGCTGACCGGTCCGATCGGGGCGGGGAAGTCGCTCGTCGCCGGGATGCTCCGCGAGCTGGGCGCGAAAGTGATCGACGCGGACGCGGTGGTGCGCGATGAGCAGTCGCGCGGCACCGTTGGGTACAGCGCCATCGTCCAGACCTTCGGGACGCACGTGCTGGGCGAAGACAAGGAGATCGACCGCGCGAAGCTCGCGGCCGAGGTCTTCGCCGATCCCAAGAAGCTCGCGCGCCTCGAGCGGATCATGCACCCGCGGGTCATCGCCCGGATCCTCGAGGCGCGCAAGATGCTCCGCGACGGCGACGTGATGGTCGTGGAGGCGATCAAGCTGCTCGAGTCCGATCTGCGAAACGTCTGTGACGCGATCTGGGTCGTGCTCGCGCCGCGAGCGCTGCTCGTCGAGCGGCTGCGCGCGCGCGGCCTGCCGCAGCCGGAGGCCGAGCTGCGCCTCGCGCGGCAGGCGAGTGAAGAGGAGTTCCGCGCCGCGGCCGACGTCGTGATCGTGAACGACGGCGACCGCGACGCGACGCGTGCTCGTGTGCGCGAGGCCTGGGAGCGCCTGCGGTCGGCGCCCCGCGGTTAGATGGCTACGGGTTGATCTTCTCCGGGATCTTGATGTTGAAGTTCCCGTAGATGTCCTCGAACGTCGCACCGGTCGAGCCGCTGGCTCGCTCGTCCTTCGGTGCGCGCAGCAGGAACGCGAGCTGACCACCTGAGGACTGCAGGTATGCGAGCCGCTCCGCGGTCAGGGCGTCTACACGGATCGTGTAGACGTTCGCCAGCCGCGCGAGGATCGGCAGGCGCTCCAGGATGATCTTCGCGCTGAAGTCGACGCCCTGCTCGGGCGATGGCTGCTGGAGCCGGAGCGTCGGATCGAATTGCAGCGTGAACACCAGGTCGACGACGTCGCCGACCGCCACCGTGCCGCCGACGGCGTTCTGATCGGCCACCGTGATGGACATCGCGCGGAAGTTCGGCGAGTTCGCCACGGGCGCACCGTCGGGCCCGATGAAGCTTGCGGGCATGACGACGAAAGCCGGCAGCCGCGGGTCGGAGAACTTGCTCGGTAGGATCGGCTCGCCGACGCTGATGCTCTGGACCGTTATCTTCCCGAGCGCTTCGTCGGCCACGCTCAGCGCGGCGGCCGGCTTCGCGTCGAGGTTGAACTCCTGCAGCTTCACGTCCGCGGCCGTGAGCGTGGTCTTGGCAGGGATCTCGCGAGCCGCGACGAGCACCGCCACGGTGGGCACGGCGACCGGTTGATCGCTCTTGGCGCCCGAGGCGTACACGAATGTGCCCACGCCCGCCACCATTGCGAGCGCGACACCAACGATGAGAATGAGCCGCGCGCGGCGGCGTGAACCGTCCTGCACCTTGTCTTCCCTCTCTCCTCTGTCTGTTGTGCTGCTAGTGGACTCTAGCCAATGTCTTCTTAGTTGACGACGACTGTGATGCGTCCAGGTAGCCGGATCCACGCTGCGTCCTTCGTCGGGTCGTCGGGGAGGAACTCCTGGAGCAGCGGGATGAACACCTGCAAGTGGTACCAGGTCTGCATGTCGAGGTAGTAGCCGCGGCGCGGGTCGTTCACCGTGACGCCGGCGGGCACCGAGTAGCAGATCGTTACATCCGGGTTCGTGCTGCTCGATCCGTAGTACCAGCCAAGCACCGGGGTGGGTGTCTGGACCGGGCAGGACGCGGCAGCGAGCGTACCCGTGCTCGCGGTGCTGAAGTTGGCGGTCGTCGTGCCGCGCGGTCCGATGCTCAGGATGCCGCGCGACTGGTAGAGGCGGTCGACCATACCGTTGTTACGTGCGACGTCATTGTTCGTGATGCTGATGGTGTTGTCGTAGACGTAGATCGATCCCCAGCGAGCCGCCTCGCGGACCGAGTTGTTGATCGTCACGTACACGGCGAAGATCAGCCCGAACTGGATGATCGCCATGAGGATGTACAGCAGAACAGGTAGCAGGAGCGCGAATTCAACGAGGTTCTGCCCTTCCTCGCCGTGTATGAGGCCGCGGAGCTTGTCCAGAAGTGTGATCCGTCCCTTCCTAAGAGCACAGGTGACGCTACGGAGCGGTAGGGGGTACCGCAATAGCGCTTTGGTGGGAAAAACGCGGCAGATAGTCGGCTGGTGCGCGACAATCGGGTGAGTCGGGGGAGCGTGAGCGGTCACCGAACATCTGTTCTAGAATGAGGCGCCCGTGCCCAAGAGCGAGATCCTTCAGGTCCCGGTCGATCGTCCGAGCGGATCCGCGCCGTTCGAGCTGGTATTGCCCTGGGATCTCGCCGGGGACCAGCCGAGGGCGTCCGCGGCTCTGACCAAGGGTCTGGGCCAGGGCATGAAGTCGCAGACGCTGCGAGGCGTCACGGGCTCGGGCAAAACGGTCACGATGGCGAAGGTCATCGCTGAAGCCGGCCGGCCGACGCTCGTGCTCGCGCACAACAAGACCCTGGCCGCCCAGCTGTACGGTGAGTTCAAGGAGTTCTTCCCGAAGAACGCGGTGCAGTACTTCGTCTCCTACTACGACTACTACCAGCCCGAGGCGTACATCGCGCGCAGCGACACCTACATCGAGAAGGACTCCTCGCGCAACGAGGAGATCGACCGGATGCGTCACGCCGCGACGCGGGCCCTCTTCGAGCGGCGCGATGTCCTCATCGTCGCCTCCGTCTCGTGCATCTACGGCCTGGGGGCGCCGGTCGACTACGGCGCCGTCACGGTCCGCCTGAACAAGGGCGAGCGCGTGCGCCGCGACACCGTGCTGCGCCACCTCGTCGACATCCAGTACGAGCGCACGAACAGCGACCTCGTCCGCGGCAAGTTCCGCGTCCTGGGCGACACCCTCGAGATCCAGCCCTCGTACGAAGAGCTGGCGGTGCGGGTGGAGTTCTTCGGAGACGACGTCGACCGCATCACGGAGCTCGACCCGCTGACCGGAGAGGTGCTCGCGGAACGGGACCGTATCGACATCTATCCCGCTCGGCACTTCGTCACTCCGCGCGAGAAGCTCAACGAGGCGATCCGCGACATCGAGGCGGAGCTCGCCCTGCGCGTGAAGGAGCTCGAGGACAATGGGCGGCTGCTCGAGGCGCAGCGCCTCCGGCAACGCACGAACTTCGACCTCGAGATGATGCGCGAGACCGGGAGCTGCGCGGGGATCGAGAACTACTCGCGCCACCTCGCGCGCCGTCCGGCCGGGAGCCGGCCGTGGACCCTCCTCGACTACTTCCCGCCGGACTTCCTCATGTTCGTCGACGAGTCGCACATCAGTATCCCGCAGGTGCACGGCATGTGGGGCGGCGACCGCTCGCGCAAGCAGATCCTCGTTGAGTACGGGTTCCGACTGCCGAGCGCCCTGGACAACCGCCCGCTCACCTTTGAGGAGTTCGAGGCGCGACTGGATCAGACCATCTTCGTTTCGGCCACGCCGAGCGCGTACGAGGTCCAGCGCTCCGGCCAGGTCGTGGATCAGATCATCCGGCCGACGGGCCTGGTCGACCCGGAGATCGACGTTCGCAAGACGGACGGCCAGATCGACGATCTGCTGAACGAGCTCCGGCTGCGCGTCGATCGCGGACAGCGCGCGCTCGTCACGACGCTCACCAAGAAGATGGCCGAGGACCTCGCCGATTACCTGCGCGAGATGGGCGTGAAGGTCCAGTACCTCCACTCGGAGATCGAGACCATCGAGCGCATCGAGATCCTGCGCGACCTCCGGCTGGGCGTGTTCGACGTCGTCGTCGGGGTGAATCTCCTGCGCGAGGGGATCGATCTGCCCGAGGTCACGCTCGTCGCGATCCTCGACGCCGACAAGGAGGGCTACCTCCGCTCCGAAGGTTCGCTGATCCAGGTCATCGGCCGCGCCGCGAGACACATCGAGGGCCGCGTGATCATGTACGCCGACCGCGTGACGGCGTCGATGCGCGCGGCCATCGACGAGACCGAGCGCCGGCGCGAGGTCCAGCTTGCCTACAACAAGGAGCACGGCATTGACCCGCAGACCGTGGTCAAGGCGATCCGCGACGTCGGGATGCGGCTGCGTCAGGTGGCCGACGTCGAGAGCGTGTACGAGAAGGGCGGCCGCCCGATCGCCCTCGGGGAGCTGCCCAAGGACGAGCTGGTGCGGCTCGTCAAGGACCTCGAGCAGCGGATGAAGGCCGCCGCGAAGGAGCTGGCCTTCGAGAAGGCCGCCGCGCTGCGCGACGAGATCGTCGAGCTGCGCGGACTCCTGGTGCTGCAGAGCGGACCGGAGGGGCTGGACGACCAGGCGGGGGCTCTGCCCCCGCAGACCCCCGCCGCCACAGCGAGGACGATGCGCGTCACGGGCCGGCGCCGGCGGGGGAGCTGATGCTCACCGTACTCATCCCCGTCGCGGTCATCGCGTTGATCGTGATCATCGGCGTCATAGCGTTCCAGCGGGGACGCGAGGGCGTCGACCTGTCGCCGCAGGCGATGCTGCGCGCGTACCTGTACGTGGGCTCGTTCGCCGGGGTCATCGCACTGGCGTTCGGCGCATCGGCGCTTCTCAACGGCGCGCTCGCATCGGTCGTGGGCGACCAGATCGTGTACGGCGGCACGCCCGTTCCGGCGGTCGCGCGTCCCTGTCCGGCCGGAGTCGTCTGCCCCCCGGAGCCGGATCCCGCCGTGATCTTGGAGCGCCAGCGGCAGGAGAGCGACCGCCGCCGGCAGGAGGACCTGCTCCGCGGCGCGACATTCACTGTGTTCGGCGCGCTCTTCTACGGGGCGCACCGCGCCGCGCGCGGCTCGGTGTTGCAGCGGAACGTGACGGTCGGCGTTCACGCTGGTCTGGAGCGGGCGTACCACCTGCTCGGCACGGTCGTCTTCGGGATCGGGGCGATCGCGCTGTTGCCGGCCGGGCTCTATCAGCTCCTCGCGAACGCGCTGCTCGCGCTGCCGCCCGACTCGTTCCGCCAGGGCGTGGCCGACAGCCTGACCGGTGGCGTCGTCAGCACCGTGCTGTGGCTGCTGTACCTGCGCGCCGTGCTCGCCGACACGCGAGGCGGCGACTGGCGCTCTTATCGGGGCGGCCCGAGCGGACCGCCAGCGGAGCCGGCACCCGTCGGTCCGCGGATCGGACCGGGATCCGTTGAACGATCCGCGGGTGCGGAAGTGCGTCCGCCCCGGGAGCGCGAGTAGTGCCGATCACCCACATCCACGTCAAGGGCGCGCGCGAGCACAACCTCAAGAACATCGACATCCAGATCCCGCGGGACAAGATGGTCGTGATCACGGGCCTCTCAGGATCGGGGAAGTCTTCGCTCGCGTTCGACACGATCTACGCGGAAGGGCAGCGCCGTTACGTCGAATCGCTGTCGGCCTACGCGCGGCAGTTCCTGGGACAGATGGAGAAGCCCGACGTCGATCTGATCGAGGGCCTCTCGCCCGCGGTCTCGATCGACCAGAAGGGAACGACGCGCAACCCGCGGTCGACCGTCGGCACCGTCACGGAGATCTACGACCACCTGCGTCTCCTGTTCGCCCGCGTGGGGGTGCCGCATTGCCCGAACCACGGCATCCCGATCGTCGCGCAGACCGTGCAGGAGATCGTCGACCAGATCCGCGAATACAAGGAGGGCGCGCGCCTCCTGATCCTCGGCCCGCTGGTGCGCGACCGGAAGGGCGAGCATCAGCAGCTCCTGGTGACCGCGCGACGTGGCGGGTTCGCGCGGGTGCGCGTGGATGGGAGCGTCCGCGACCTGAGCGAGGACATCACGCTAGACAAGATGAAGAAGCACTCGCTCGAGGTGGTGGTCGACCGGATCGTCCTGAAGCGTGGCGAGGAGGGCGACGCGGACCGTTCCCGGCTCACCGACTCGGTGGAGACCGCGCTGCGGCTCGGCGAGGGCCTCGTCCTGGTCGCCGACGCCGACGGCAAGCAGCCGGAGCGTCTCTTCAGCCAGCGCCTGGCCTGCCCCGAAGGCGACTTCTCGATCGGTGAGATCGAGCCGCGGACGTTCTCGTTCAACTCGCCGCACGGGGCGTGCCCTGCCTGCACCGGCATCGGCACCAAGCTCGAGCCGGATCCGGAGCTGGTGCTCGCCAACCCCGACCTCTCGCTCAAACAGGGCGCCGTGCTGCCGTGGCAGAAGTCGGGCGGCACGGCGCAGTACCGCATGGCGATCATCGAGGGCCTCGCGCGCCGCTTCAAGTTCTCGCTCGACACGCCGGTCAAGGACCTGCCCAAGAAGGCGATCGAGGCGCTGCTCCGTGGTACCGACGAGCCGCTGAAGCTTTCGTACGAGAACCGCAGCGGGCAGCGCCGCTCGTACGAGTACGAGTGGGAGGGGATCATCCCCTGGCTCGAGCGGCAGTACCGCGATACGACCTCCGACTACATCCGCGCCGACATCGAGAAGTACATGAGCGAACGGCCGTGTCCGGTCTGCAGGGGCCGCCGGCTGAAGCCGGAGGCGCTCGCGGTCACGATCCTCGCAAAGAGCATCGTCGACGTGACCGGGCTCACGGTGAGCGAGGCGCTCGACTGGGTGTCGGGCCTCGAGCGTGAGAAGGGCGGACTCAAGGTCCGCGACCGTCAGATCGCGAGACAGGTCCTCAAGGAGATCAGGACGCGGCTGGGCTTCCTCGTCGACGTCGGCCTCGACTACCTCACCGTCGATCGCTCGGCCACGACGCTGTCGGGTGGCGAGGCACAGCGCATCCGTCTCGCGACGCAGATCGGCTCGGGCCTGATGGGCGTGCTCTACATCCTGGACGAGCCGTCGATCGGCCTGCATCAGCGCGACAACGCGCGGCTCATCCGCACGCTCCTGGGCATGCGGGACCTCGGCAACACGATCATCGTCGTCGAACACGACGAGGAGACGATCCGCACGGCCGACCACGTCATCGACATCGGTCCGGGCGCCGGAGAGCACGGCGGCGAGGTCGTCGCGGAAGGGCCGCTCGAGAACATCCTCCGGGAGCCGCGCTCGCTGACCGGCGCGTACCTCTCGGGTCGCCGCCGCATCCCGATGCCCACGCATCGACGGTCGGCGAAGGGCGACGCGATCGTGGTCCGCGGCGCGCGCGAGCACAACCTCCGGAACATCGACGTCCGCATCCCGCTCGGCGTCTTCGTGTCGATCACCGGCGTCTCCGGTTCCGGGAAGAGCACGCTGGTGAACGAGATCCTCTACCGGCGCCTCGCCCAGGTGCTGTCGAAGGCCAAGGAGCGTCCCGGCGCGCACGACAAGATCGAGGGCATCCAGAACATCGACAAGGTCATCGACATCGACCAGTCGCCGATCGGCCGCACGCCGCGGTCGAACCCCGCGACGTACACCGGCCTTTTCACCCCGATACGCGACCTATTCGCGGCGGTGCCCGAGGCGCGACTGAGGGGATACAGCCCCGGGCGCTTCTCGTTCAACGTGAAGGGCGGACGGTGCGAGGCCTGCGCGGGCGACGGGATCATCAAGATCGAGATGCAGTTCCTGCCCGACGTCTACGTGTCGTGCGAGGTCTGCGGCGGCAAGCGGTACAACCGGGAGGCGCTCGAGATCCGTTTCAAGGGCAAGACCATCTCCGACGTGCTCGAGATGACCGTGGAGGAGGGCCTCGCGTTCTTCGCGAGCGTCCCGGCGTGCGAGGCGAAGCTGCGCACGCTGAACGACGTCGGGCTCGGCTACATCCACCTCGGTCAGCCCGCGACGACGCTGTCGGGCGGCGAGGCACAGCGGATCAAGCTGTCGACGGAGCTCTCGCGCCGCGCGACCGGGCGCACCCTCTACATCCTCGACGAGCCCACGACCGGCCTGCACTTCGCCGACGTGGAGAGACTGCTTGAGGTTCTGCATAGGCTCGTCGATGCGGGGAATACGGTCGTGGTGATCGAACATAACCTCGACGTAGTCAAAACGGCAGACTGGATCATCGATCTAGGGCCGGAGGGCGGGAAGGCCGGCGGGGAAGTGATCGCCGAGGGAACGCCGGAGGCGGTTGCGCGCTCGCGGCGATCGTTCACAGGACGTTACCTGCGCGAGCTGCTGGCGACTGGAGAGGTGCGCGGCATCGCGTAGGTCGGCGCCGCGGGTGACGCGGCGAGACACATGCTCGCGAGCGAGAGTGGAGGGGCCCCGCCGGCAGACGAACACAGGCGAGCGGTGAGGCGGGGAGGCCAACTCGCGAGCGAGCAGTGCGAGCCGCGGCAGGACCCGCGGCGCGAATGCGGAACGACAGCAACGTGTCACACGGGCGCGGTCGCTAACATCTCGCGCAGGTGACGCCTCCGTTCTCCCCGATCGACGCGGCGCTCCTGCTGCTCATAGCGGCCGCCATCTGGGGTGGATATCGGTCGGGGTTCATCGCGACGACGTACGGGCTCGCCACGTGGATCGTGTCGTTCGCCGCCGCAGTCGTGTTCCAGGCTCAAGCGGCGCAGCTCGTCGAGCGGCTCGGCGTGCTGCCCGCGACGGCGAGTCCGATCGGATTCATCGCCGTCCTGGTGCTCGTCGAAGCGCTCTTCTCGCTCGCCGGTTTCTTCGCGTTGACGCCCGTGGTGCGCGCGATCCACCGGGTGCGCGTGCTCGAGACGACCGACCGCATCGCCGGAGTGTTCCCCGCGACCGCGCGCGCGCTGTTCGTCATGGCGATCGTGCTCGCCGCTCTCGTGGTGTCCCCGGTGAGCAACGATCTCAAGGCCACCATCGAGAGCTCACGCATCGCGCGCGCGCTCATCGACCAGATCAGCACGCTGCAGCCCACGCTCGCCAGGCTCTCCGGACAGCTGGGCGAGACCGTGCCGCTCTTCGTTACCAAGCTCGGCGCGGACCAGAGCGAGACGCTCGACCTTCCGAGCGATCTGCAGCTCTCCGTGGACGCTGCCGCGGAGCGGCAGATGTTCGATCTGGTGAACGAGGAGCGGACGGCGGCCGGTCTGCGCGCGCTGACCTGGGACGACCGCCTCGTACCCGTCGCGCGGCAGCACTCCGAGGAGATGTTCAGGCTGAAGTACTTCGCGCACCAGTCGCCGGTGAGCGGCTCGCCCTTCGATCGCCTGAGGACGGCCGGCATCACGTACTCGCGCGCGGGGGAGAACCTCGCCTACGCGCAGTCCGTCTCCGTCGCGCACCGTGGCCTCATGCAGAGTCAGGGGCACCGCGAGAACATCCTGCGTCCGGAGTTCACGCGCATGGCCGTCGGAGTGGTCTCCGCCGGTCCGTACGGCCGCATGTTCACTCAGCTGTTCCTCACGCCGTGACCGACCAGGCCGACAAGAAGACCGACGCGCTCGACGTCGAGGCGGGCAGCGTTCCCGGCGTCGCGGCCGTTGCGGCCCAGCCGGCGCGGCTGCGCTTCGCGGCGCTCGACGTGCCGGTGTTCCGCTGGTACTGGGTCACGAGCTGGATCTCGAGCACCGGCGACGGCATGGAGAACGTCATCCGGAACGTGCTTGTCTACCAGCTCGCGGGCGACGCCGCGGCGTTCTGGCTCGGGATGATGGTCTTCGCGCACTGGCTGCCCTTCACGCTGTTCTCGCTCTACGGCGGCGTTCTCGCCGATCGCTACGACAACCGCAAGGTGCAGCTCGTCGCGCAGGTGATCCTCATGGTCGCGGCGGTCGGCGTCGCCGTTGCGACGCTGGCCGGTTTCGTCACCACCTGGTGGATCTTTGGATTCCTGCTGCTGCACGGCTTCGCCGGCGCCATCGGCAACCCCGCGCAGCAGACGCTCATCCACGCGATGGTCGGACCGACGAAGCTCCTTTCCGCGGTGAGTCTCAACTCGAGCGCCCGCCAGCTGTCGCAGCTCGTCGGACCTGCCGTCGCCGGCTTCATCGTCCTGACCTTCGGACCTGGGGTGGGATTCCTCGTCAACGCGCTCACCTTCGTTCCGCTCCTGATCCTGCTCGCGGTCATCCGGGTGCCTCGCCTCGGGGCGGCCGTACGCCAGCCGCTCCTCGCGTCGCTTCGTGGCGGGCTCGGATTCGTGCGCGCTCGCCCGCTCATCGCCGGGCTGATCGGCGTGGAGATGGTCAGCGTGATCTTCATCGGGCACACCTTCAACTCGTTTCTCGTGCTCTTTGCGTACGACGTGCTGCACGTCGATGCGCTGGGGTACGCGTTCCTGCTGGTCGGCAGCGGGATCGGAGCCGTCGGTGCCGCCGTGTATCTCGCCTATGCACGTTCGCGACGACACGGCGGCGTGTTCATCGTCGTCGCCGCGATGACGGAGATGGCGGCGATCTTCTTCTTCGCGTTCTCCACGAGCTACGCGCTGTCGTTCCTTCTCCTTCTCGTGGTCGGCGCGGCCGCCGTGCTCACGCAGGCCCTCACGAACACCACCATCCAGCTGGCCGCCCCCAACGAGCTCCGCGGTCGGGTCATGGGCGCGTACACGTTCGGCACGCAGGGCATGCGCGTCCTCAACGGCCCGATCCTGGGCGGCGCGGCGGTCGCGTTCGGCGCCCCGGCCGCGGTGGCGGGGGCCGCCGTGGGAGTGTTGGCGGCGCTCGCCGTGATCCTCGCCCGCGTGAAGCAGCTGCGGGAGCGCGGTCCGTCTTGACTGCGGCGCTGACCCTTGCCGACCTCGTCGCGAACGGCACGATGTCGCCGGAGATCGCCACGACGCTGCACGCCACCGCGCGCGGGCGGCACTCGTTCCTCGTCGTCGCCATACCGCGTCTTGCCGGGAAGAGCACGGTGATGGCCGCGATGCTGAAGTGCGCGCCGCAGGGCGCTCCGGCGAAGACGGTCGGCGACGACGGAGTCGACATCGACGCGCTGGCGGCGGCGAGCACTGGCGGATATCTCGTCGTTCCCGAGATCAGCGAGTACCCGGTGACCGCCGGGTACATCTGGGGCGCACCGGTCCGCCGCGTGTTCGCCCGCATCGGAGCGGGCGTTGCCCTCGCGGCCGCGTTGCATGCGCCGGGGGCCGAGGAGGCCATCGCGGTCGTCTGCGGCGGCAACCGCGTGCCGGACGAGCAAGCGGCGCACGTCGCGCTCGTCGTGTACATCCACTCGCTGGGTAGGGACTGGCGGCGCCCGACGGGCCGGCGGATCGCGACCGTGCACGAGATCGTCACGGTCCGGAACGGACGGCCCGAGACGCGTCTCCTGCACCGCTGGGACGAACGCACGGACGGCTTCGAGACGCTGGAGCGACCGCGGCGGATCGCCGCACACTGAGGGCGGCGGTAGCATGGTGCTTGGACGAACATCCGAAAGAGGTGAAGCGATGATCGAGATGACACCGGTCGCGGCCGAGAAGCTCCGCGAGCTCCGCGGCACGGATCCGTCGCGCGCGTTCCTTCGGATGTATGTCGCCGGCAAGAGCTGCTGCTCCTACCAGTTCGGCCTCGCGTTCGACGCCACCCCTGATGAGAAGGACACCGTGAGCGACGTCGCGGGCATCCCGCTCGCCGTCGATCCGCTGAGCCAGCCGTACGCCGACGGCGCGGTCATCGACTTCGTCGAAGGCCCGGATGGCACCGGCTTCCTCGTGAAGAACCCGAGCCTCGGTGGCGGATGTGGCTGCGGCGGAGGGCGGGGCTAGCCTGATCTAATCCGGCGCGGAGAGCGACTCCCAGAGGATCTCGGCCAGGTGCCGCACCTTGACGCGCCGATTGCGGGCGTCGAGGCCGCCCCGAAGGTGCGTGAGGCAGCCGGGGTTGTCCGTGATCACGACCTCGGCCCCGGTCTTCGCGATGTTGGCGAGCTTGGCCTCGAGCACGAAGTTCGCGACGTCCGGATGCTCGAACGAGAAGGTCCCGCCGAACCCGCAGCACACCGCGGAGTCCGCCATCTCGGTCAGCTGAATGCCCGCGACGCGGCGCAGGAGCTCGCGCGGCTCGTCGTGCAGGCCGAGGACGTTCGCCGACTGGCAGGCGTCGTGATAGGTCGCGCGGATCCCGAGGTGGCGGCCGGTGACGCCGCGCTCCATGGCGAGGTCATAGGCGAAGCGGGTGAAGGACACGATCCGCTTGCCGAGACGCCGCGCGCGCTCGGCCCACTCGGGCTCGTCGGCGAGGATCCGCTCGTAGTCCTGCGCCATGGTGATCGCGCATGACGACGAGGGCGAGACGAGCCTGTCGGCTTGGACGCGCTCGAGGGCGGCGATCATCTCCTTCGCCATCGCGCGGGCGCTCTGCCGGTCGCCGCTGTTCATGTGCGGCAGGCCGCAGCAGCGGCGGCCCTCGACGACGTGCACGTCCGCGCCGAGCGCCTGCAGCGTGCGCGCGGCCGCGTATCCGGCACCCGGCAGGAAGTGGTCGACCATGCACGAGGGGAACAGGCCGACGTGCACGACTGGATCGGTCGGGTTCGTCTGCGTGATCTCGCGGGCGCGGTAATGCAGCGGCTGCTCGGCGACCGCGGGCAGGCTCTTCTCCTTGCCGAGGTCGCCGAACGGCAGGCGCACGAGGCTGCCGTGGCGCAGCGGCCCCTGCAGCGCCGAGAGCCAGCCGGTCATGCGATCGATGCGCTGGGGAGATGACCACTGCGAGAGCGCGATCCGCTTGGTCCACGACAGGCCGGTGCGCTGCACCGCGAGGGCGCGCACATCGGTGATCAGCGACGCGATGGGTATGCCAACGGGGCACACCGTGTCGCAGGCGTTGCATCCGACGCACATCTGCTGCTCGTAGGCCACGCTGTCGAGGCCGTGGTGGAACGGCGACACGACGAGCCCGATCGGGCCGGTGTAGATGTGACCGAAGACATGACCCCCGACCACCTGGTAGGTCGGGCAGACGTTGCTGCAGGCGCCGCACTTGATGCACCGCAGCGCCTCGCGGAACGCCGGGTCCTCGCGCATCGCAGTGCGGCCGTTGTCGATGAGCACGAAGTGGAGCTCCTTCGGCCCATGGACGCCGATCTGCGTCTTGAGCTCGATATCCGCGGAACGCGACGGACCGGTGATGAACTGCGTGTACGTGCTGATCTTCTGACCGGTCGCGCTGCGCGCCAGGAGCTTCAGGACCGCCGCGGCATCGTCGAGGGATGGCACGACCTTCTCCACACCGACGACCGCGATGTGCACCGCCGGAAGGCTGGTGGCCAGGTCGGCGTTCCCCTCGTTCGTGACGAGAACGAGCGTGCCGGTGTCCGCGATGAGGATGTTCCCGCCGGTGATGCCGATGTCCGCCTTGAGGAACGAGCCGCGGAGCTCGTCGCGCGCTATCGCCACGAGCGCCGCCGGGTCGTCGCTCACGGGGTGACCGACGACCTTTGCGAACAGCGCGGCGATCTCCTCGCGCGTCTTGTGGATCGCCGGCGCGATGAGGTGCGACGGACGCTCGCCCGCGAGCTGGATGATCCACTCGCCCAGGTCCGTCTCGATCGCGGTGACGCCGTTCGCCGCGAGGTGCTCGTTGAGCTGGATCTCCTCGGTGGCCATGGACTTCGATTTCACAACGAGCTTGGCCTTCTTCGCCCGGCAGATCGCGGTGACCACCCGGCGGGCCTCCTCGGCGTCGACCGCGCGGTAGACCTTCGCGCCGACCGCCTCGGCCTCACGCGTGAACCGGTCGATCAGGGCCGGCAGGTCATCGATCGCGCGGGTCTTGCGCGCGGTGAGATCGGCTCGCAGCGCCGGCCAGTCGACCTCGCGCATGCGATCGGCGCGTCGGAGTCCGAGCGCCGGCAGCGCTCGGTGCAGCGCGACACGGAGCTTGTCCGAGTCGAGCGCGCGGTCGAGCTTGCGGCGGAATTCCGTCTTCGAGGCGGTCATGTCGCTCGGAACCGGAACGCCGGCCCCAGCAGGAGCGGCGCGGCGAGAGTGGTCACGGCCACCATCATGAGCACTGCGCCGTAAAGAGGCCCGTCGATGACGCCCGCGGCAAGTCCGAGCGAGGCCACGACCAGGCCGACCTCGCCCCGGGGCACCATCCCGACGCCCACACGCACGGCCGAGCGAAGGCTCGTGCCCCACATCGCCAGGCCGCACCCGACCAGCTTCGTGAGGATGGCGATGATCGTGAGCGAGACGCCGAGGGCGAGCGCACCGGGCTCGAGCATCGTCGTGAAGTCGAAGCGAGCGCCGGTGAGGACGAAGAAGAAGGGCACGAGAAGGGCTCGGATGGGCGAAAGGTCACGCTTCAGCTCGAGCTCGTCGGACAGCTCGGCGACGATGAGGCCGGCGAGGTAGGCGCCGACGATCGCCGCCAGGCCGATCGAGCCGGCAAGGACGCCGAAGACCAGGCAGATCACCAGCGCGACCGAGAGCGCGCCGTGGGGGATGCGGAGCATCTGAGAGCGGCGGCCGTGCCTGCGGAAGCCGATGCGCCCGATCGTCAGAGGGATGGCGATGAAGACGGCGGTCTCGATCAGCAGGACGACGATGCGGACGGGATCGAGCGCCCCCGCGCCGACGGACGTGACCATCGCCAGGACGAGCAGTCCGAGCACGTCGTCCACGACGGCGGCCGCGAGGATGATCAGCGACTCACGCTGTCTGATGAGGCCCTGCTCCTCGAGGACCCGAGCGGTAATGCCGACGCTCGTCGCAACGAGTGCCGTTCCAACGAAGAGCGCGGTGATGGTCATCTCCCCGGTCATCAGCGCGATCGCCGCGCCGCCGATGAACGGCAGCACGATCCCCACGCCCCCCACGAGCATCCCGCGAAGTCCCACTTCGCGCAGCTGATGCCACTCGGTCTCGAGGCCGACGCTGAACAGCAGGACGACCACTCCGAGCTCCGCCAGACCCTCGACGAGCTCGTTCTCCTGGATGATCCCGAGGCCGTGTGGCCCGAGGACCGCGCCGGCGATGATCTCTCCCACGAGCGCGACGCCACCGACGCGTATCGCGATCTCCGAAGACACCTTCGCGGCGACGAAGATGACGGCGATCTGGAACAGGAGCGCGGTCGCGTCCGTCAGCTGCAGTTCATCGCTCCGCGTCCGAATAGGCGCGGTCCAGAAGGTCCATGAGGTGGACGACGGTAACCGGGGCGCGGGCGGCGCGCAGGCCGGCCGCCATCTGCATCTGGCAACCCGGGTTCGCGGTCACCAGCAGCTCCGCGCCGCTGGTCGCGATGTGGCCGACCTTCCGCTCGAGGAGCTTCGCGGAGAGCTCGGGCTGCGTGACGTTGTACGTTCCCGCGCTGCCACAGCACCAGTCCGCTTCGGTCAGCGGCATCACGCGCAGCTCGGGGATCGAGGCGAGCAGCGCGCGTGGCTGCTCGCGGATGCGCTGGCCGTGCAGCAGGTGGCAGGGGTCGTCGTACGCGACCCGGACGCGGAGCGGGCCCGGCGCCGCGGCGAGGCCGGCGTCTCCGAGGAACTCGCTCGCGTCCTTCACGCGCGCCGCGAAGCGCGCCGCTCGCTCGGACCACGCGGCGTCGTCCTTCAGGAGCCAGCCGTACTCCTTCAGTGCCGCTCCGCACCCCGCCGCGTTCACGATGAACGCCTGCACATCGAGAGCCTCGAGCGCGGCGATGTTGCGCCGCGCGAGGACACGCGCGTCCACCCGCTCGCCGGCGTGCGCGTGCAACGCGCCGCAGCAGGTCTGCGACTCGGGCACGACCACCTCGAAGCCGTTGCGCGACAGCACGCGGGCGGTCGCGGCGTTCGTGTCGGCGAACGCCGCGCGCATGACGCAGCCCGTGAACAGCGCGACGCGGCCCCGCAGCGCGCCGCGCGCCGGATACGCCGCGGGCAGCGCCTGGGAAGACGCGCGATCCGGAACGAGGTCGAGCAGCGCCGCGAGACGGCGCGCGAGGTTGACGCGCGTGCCGATCGCGCGCAGGACCGCGACCGCGCCGAGCCTCTTCGATAGCACCGAGAACCGCGCGAAGGCGCCGAGGACCGCGGGCCGCGGGAGGAGCAGCTGGAACGCGACCCTCCGCACCAGGCGTTCGGAGAGCGAGCGCGGTCGCGCGGCCTCGATCTGAGAACGGGCTCCCTCCATGAGCTTGCCGAACTCCACCCCGGATGGGCACGCGGTCTCGCACGCCCGGCAGTCGAGGCAGCCGTACATGTGGCGCTCGAACGGGTCGCTCGCGACATCGACGCGGCCCTGCCACACCGTCTCCATCAGTCGGATCCGTCCGCGGGGCGAGTCCATCTCCACCCCCAGGACCGCGTAGGTGGGACAGGTCGGGAGGCAGAAGCCGCAGTGGACGCACCGCTGCAGGAGCTCGGGCGACGGCGCGTCGGCGTTCCGGTAGCCGGTCAACTGACCGCCGATCGTCCGGGCTCGAGGATGCCGCGCGGATCGAATGCGTCCTTCAGCCGCCGCATGAGGAGCCGTCCGGCGGGCTCGGCATCGCCCCAGGCGTTCAGGCGAGCGCGCAGCGACTCGGGCCGGCGCTCGACCCGCGCTGAGCCGCCACAGACGCGCACGGCCGCGAGCAGCGCGTCGGCAGCGTCGAGGACCACCGCGTCGTCGCCGCGCAGCACGACGCGCACGATCCCGCTCGCCGCGTCCGCGACGAGCTGCGCGAAGCCCTCCAGTCGCGCCGCGGTCGTCGCGAAGGCGGGCTGCGCGGCGAGGGGCAACGCGGCGCGCACGACGGCGCCGTCGCCGCGGGCCCCGACATCACTCCACGCCGCGAGCGTTTCCGGCGTGCCCTCGTGACGCTGCGCGTTCGTGCCGTGCGCGCGCGCGGACCGCGACAGCAGGTCGAGAGTGCGCGCGACCGGGGCCTCGTCGCCGTCAGCCTGGAGGAGAAGCTCCCACGACCCGCCGCGGGCGCCGGAGATGACGACTGCGGCGGGACGCGCGGAGGTGCGGACGATCGCATCGGCGGCGGCGAACGCGTCCGCGCTGCGCGCGAACCGCGCGTGCGCCCCGGTGCTGACGGGTGGGCGCGGGACGATCTTGAACGTGCACTCGACGAGGACGCCGAGCGTGCCGAAGGATCCGACGAAGAGCTTGTTCAGGTCGTATCCGGCGACGTTCTTCACCACGCGGCCGCCGGACCGCGCGACGGTGCCGTCGCCGAGCACCGTGGTCGTGCCGATGAGCAGGTCGCGGACTCCGCCGTACCTCGCGCGCCAGAATCCGGTGCTGTTGGCCGCCACGATCCCCCCGATCGTCGCGGCCTCCGCGTGCGGCGGGTCGAGCGGCAGGAACTGACCGGCGCGGGCGAGCCCCGTCTGCAGCTCGGCGAAGCGCGTGCCTGCCCCCACGGTCACCGTGAGATCGGCGGGCACGTGCGCGACGACGCCGGCGAGCGCCGTCGTATCCAGGATCGCATCGGTCGGCAGGACGTCGCCGAGGTAGTCCTTCGTGCCTGCGCCCCGGACCCGCAGGCTGCGCGAGGCCGCGGCAGCCTCCGTCACCGCGCGCGCGCATGCGGCGGCGTCCGGTGGCCGGATGCGCTCGTCGGCCGCGACCGTCATCGCCTGGCGGCGAGCTGGAACTCGCGGCAGCGGCCCGGAGTGGGGAAGATCTTTCCCGGATTCGCGAGACCGGCCGGGTCGAACACGGCCTTCACACGTCCCATCGTCGCGAGATCGTCGGCGCTGAACTGCAGTGGCATGAAGCAGTTCTTCTCCATGCCCACGCCGTGCTCGCCGGTGATCGAGCCGCCGGCCGCGACGCACGCCTCGAGGATCTCGAGACCCGCCTGCTTCACGCCCTCGAGCTCGCTCTCGTTCGCGAAGAGGATGAGCGGATGGAGGTTGCCGTCGCCCGCGTGAAAGACGTTCGCGATGCGGACGCCGTGACGCTGCGCGACCTCCCGCACCGTTCGCAGCACGTCGGGGAGCCGCGTGCGGGGAATGACGCCGTCCTGCACGTAGTACGCGGGCGCCAGACGGCCCATCGCCGCGAACGCGCCCTTGCGCCCCGCCCACAACCGGTCGCGCTCGAGAACGGTCGCGGCGCGCCGCAGCGTCGTCGCGCCGTTCGCTCGGCAGATCTCCTCGATCCGCGTGGCGGCGTCATCCAAGCCGTCGCGCAGGCCGTCGACCTCCATCAGCAGGATGCCCCCGGCGTCCAGCGGATAGCCCGCGCCCACGGCCGCCTCGACAGCCTCGGTCGCGAGCTGGTCCATGAGCTCGATCGCGCTCGGCACGATGCCGGCGCCGATGATCGCCGAGACCGTCTGCGAGGCGTCGTCCATGGTCGGGAACGCCGCGAGGATCGTTCGCTTGTCCTCCGGCAGCGGTGTCAGGCGGACGGTGATCTCCGTCACGATGCCAAGGGTTCCCTCGGAGCCGACGAAGGCGCCGACGAGATCGTAGCCCTCGTACTCGACCGCCTTTCCGCCGAGGCGGAGGACGGTGCCGTCGGAGAGGACGATCTCCATACCCGTCACGTGATTCGTCGTGACGCCGTATGCGAGCGTATGCGGACCGCCCGAGTTCTCCGCGACATTGCCGCCCAGCGTGCAGGCCTTCTGGCTCGAGGGATCGGGGACGAAGTAGAGGCCATGCGGCGAGGTCGCGGTCGAGAGGTGCAGGTTGACGAGGCCCGGCTGCACGACCGCCCGCATGTTCGGCACGTCGATCTCGAGGATCCGCGACATCCGCGCGAACGAGACGACGACGCCGCCCTCGACCGGGATCGCGCCGCCGGAGAGTCCGGTGCCCGCGCCGCGCGGGACGATCGGCACGTCGTGCTGATGGCAGAAGCGCGACAGCCTCGAAACGTCAGCGGTGTCGATCGGGAGCACGACCGCGTCGGGCGTCGCGGTGTCGACTGCGCCGTCGTACTCGTAGATGAGGAGGTCCTCGCGCAGGCCGAGGACCTTGTCCTCTCCCAGGAGGTCGGTCAGCGCGGAGACGAGCGCCGGTCCGCGCAGCCCCGCGCGTACCGTCACGCCGAGGGCTCGGTCTTTTCGCGCACGGCCACCGCGAGCTCCGATGCGGCGCGCCGCAGGGACGGAACGAGCTCCGCGCACCGCTGGCGAGTCAAGCGGTTGGCCGGCGCCGAGATCGAGATCGCTCCGATGAGCTCGTTGGGAGCTGCCATGACCGGGACGGCGACGCACCGAACGCCGTCGTCGTACTCCTCGTCGTCGATGGCGTATCCGCGCTCGCGGATCTCTTCGAGCGAGCGTCGCAGCGCGGCGTGGTCGACGATCGTGTGCGGCGTGTACGGACGGAGCTCGATCCGGTCCAGGACGCCGTCGCGGCGCGCCGCCGGAAGAGCGGCGAGGAGCACCTTGCCGGCGCCGGTCGCGTGCAGCGGCACGCGGTTGCCGACCTGCGTGAAGAGTCGCACCACCTGGGGGCTCGGGATCGTCTCGATGTACACGGCGGCCAGGTCGTCCAGGACGACGAGATTGGCCGTCTCGCGCGTGGCCTCGGTGATCGCGCGCAGCACCGGCCGGGCGCGAAGACGGAGCTCCCCGAAGCGGGTCCGGCCCTCGGAGAGCGTCGCGAGCTTCGCCCCCGCGTAGTAGCGGCTCGTCTCCGGGTTCTGCCGTACGTAGCCGCGACGCAGGAGCGTGGATAGGAGACGATGGACCGTGGAGACATGGAGGGTGGTGCGCGTCGCGAGCGCGGTGATCGAGACCTCACCCTCGGCCGCCGCGAGCGCCTCGAGCAGGTCGAGCGCCCGATCGACCGACTGGACCGATCGGCGGACACGCTTCGGGGCCGCGTTGGTGTCTTTCGCTTCGCGCAAAGTCTCCTCCGCCGCGTGAAAGGATAGCCGCTGGAGCCGCAGCCATGAACCTGGAGCCGCAGCCATGAGCAGGGACGAGCGCCGCCAGAGCCTCGAAGCCCAGGTCGCGTCCTTCCCGGACGCGCCGGGTGTCTACCTGTTCAGGGACGCCCGCGACCGCGTCCTCTATGTCGGCAAGGCCGACGTGCTGCGCGACCGCGTGCGGGCGTATTTCGGACCGACTCTCGACGTGCGCCACGTCCGGATGGTCGAGCGCTCGGAACGCGTCGAGTTCGCGGTCACCGGTTCGGTCTCGGAGGCCTACCTCCTCGAGGCAAACCTCATCAAGCAGCACAAGCCTCGCTACAACATCAGGCTCAAGGACGACAAGTCCTACCCGTACGTGAAGATCACGCTCGGCGAGGACTTTCCGCGCATCCTTCGCACGCGCACCCTGGGCGACCGGACCGCGCGCTACTTCGGCCCGTTCGCGAACGCGAAGTCGGTGGACGAGTCGCTCGATCTCCTCCAGAAGCTGTTCCCGTATCGCACCTGCAAGCTGACGATCCTCGCCGACGGGGAGGGGCGCGGGCGCACCGTCCCGCCGAGCGCGCTTCCCGGGGGACGGCCGTGCCTGCTGTTCCACCTGAAGCGCTGCACCGCGCCGTGCGTCGGCAACACGACGAAGGACGAGTACCGCGCGACGATCGACAAGAGCGTGCTCTTCCTGGAGGGACGCTACGAGACGCTCGCGCGCGCGACGCGCAGAGAGATGGAGTCCGCGGCGGAGACGCTCGAGTTCGAGCGCGCCGCCGCGCTGCGTGACCGCCTCACCGCGATCGACCGCACCCTCGACCGGCAGGAGGTCCACGCGTACAAGGGCGATGACTTCGACGTGCTCGCCGCGTCAACGGCCGAAGGCGATTCTGTCGTGCAGCTCTTCCGTGTGCGGGACGGCACGATCGTCGGACGCGACCACTTCGCGCTCGAGGGTTCCGAGGGCGCGGGTCCCGCGGAGGTGATCGCGTCCTTCCTGAGGCAGCACTACAGCGCGGCGACGATGCTGCCGCCCGAGATCGTCACGCCGACGACGCTGCCCGAGGCCGAGTCGCTGGAGGCGTTCCTCACCGACCGGCGCGGCGGACCGGCGCGCTTGCACGTGCCGCAGCGCGGCAAGAAGCGGCATCTCGCGGAGCTGGCGGAGCGCAACGCGAAGGACGCGCTCGACCAGGAACGCGTGCGTTGGCTCGCCGACCGGGGCAAGACCGAGGTCGCGCTGCGCGAGCTGCAGGAGGCGCTGGGTCTCGAGGGCTCGCCGAAACGCATCGAGTGCTACGACGTGAGCCACGTGCAGGGCACGAGCGTCGTGAGCTCGATGGTCGTCTTCGAAGACGGACGTCCCGCGAAGTCGCAATACCGCCGCTTCCGCGCGCGCATCGCGGACCGCAATGACGACTTCACGAACATGCGCGAGACGCTGAAGCGCCGATTCGCGAGATCTCTGGTGGGGGGCCCGGGGGGCGGCGACGGCCAGACCGTCGCGGCTCGCGCGAATTGGCCGCTGCCCGACCTGATCATCCTCGACGGCGGCAGGGGGCAGCTTTCGGCCGGCCTGGCGGCGCTGGCCGATGCGGGCCGGCTGCAGATCGCGATCGTGGCGCTCGCGAAAGAGCGCGAGGAGCTGTTCGTGCCGAACCGGCCGGATCCGATCATCCTGCCCCGCACCGCGCAGGGTCTCTACCTCGTGCAGCGGATCCGCGACGAAGCCCACCGCTTCGCCGTCACCTATCACCAGAAGGTCCGCTCGCGCCGCGCGGTGCGCTCGATCCTCGACGACATCGCGGGGGTTGGCCCCGCGCGCAAGCGGGCACTGCTCCGTAAATTCGGCTCCGTGCGGGCGATGCAGGACGCGCCGGTGGAGGAGCTGGCCGCGGTCGGTGGCGTGGGCACCGCTCTCGCCGAGCGGATCAAACTCGCTCTCTCGTCCTAGCGCCTCATCGTTTCGATATCTCGGCTACAGAACGGTGAGGATCGCTTGACTTTCCATGAGGTCACGACGCATCTTCGACCCGTGGTGAACCCGGTGGTCGCGAAGTGCCCGATCTGCTCGGCGCAGCTCAAGGTCGTTCGCCTCGAGTGCGACGGGTGCGGCACACGGCTGGAGGGCTCGTTCTCGCTGGGACGGTTCCACGCCCTCACACCGGACCAGCTCGACTTCCTCGAGACGTTCATTCGGGCACGCGGGAACTTCAAGGACATCGAGCGGGAGCTGGGGATCTCGTACCCCACGGTCCGCTCCCGTCTCGACGCGATGATCCGCGCGCTGGGCTTTCCGTCGCAGGCGGAGCCCGATCGCGAGAACGAGCGGCGCAAGGAGATCCTCCGCGAGCTCGCCGAGGGCCGCATCGCGGCTGACGATGCCGCGAGCCTTCTCGAAAGGGAGCCGAGCGCATGAGCTCCGAGCACCGCGACGCCAACAGCGACCCTGGGAGCGACCCCTCGCGATCGGGCGACCGGGATGAAGCGCGTCGGGCGCAGCGAGAGGCACGTCGCGCCGAGCGGGACGCCAAGCGTGAGGCACGCCACGCGGAGCGCGAGGCGCGCCGGGCGGAGCATCAGTCGCATCGGGTCGAGTTCCAGGTCGGCAAGGGCTTCACGCTGGACGGCGCCCACTTCGACCCCGGGCAGTTCGCGCGCTCGTTCGTCGGCGACTTCGTCGGCGACGTCGGTGGCGAGAGCTACTCGGACACTGTCGAGGAACGGTTCTCATTCAAGGGCACGCCCAAGCTGCGGGTGCGGAACGTCTCGGGCGAGACATCGATCACCGCGGCCGGCACCTCGGGCGAGATCCGCGTGGTCGCGCACAAGCGCGTCAGTGCCGGCAGCGAGGACCGCGCCAAGCGGCTCCTGCAGAACCTCGAGGTGCGCATGGAGAAGCGCGGCGACGAGCTGCTCGTCGAGCCGCACCTGTACGAACAGGAACGCGGATGGCTGGATCTCTTCCGCGGTAAGCGCTTCCGTGTCGACTTCGACATCACCGTTCCGGGAGAGTGCGCGATCGATGCGCACACGGTGAGCGGCGAGATATCGATCGAGGGCGCCCGGGGCCCGCTCGAGGTCCAGACGGTCTCCGGCGACGTGCGCGTCGAGGACGTACAGGGCCCGATGCGGCTGAAATCCGTCAGCGGCGACGTCGATTGCCGGCGCTACGTCGGCCACCTCGAGGGCAACACGGTCAGCGGAGACGTCACGATGGCGGCGGCCGCGCTGCGTTCGAGCCAGCTCCACACCGTGAGTGGGGACGTCCTCATCGAAGGCCGGCTCGACCCGCGCAAGGAGCACCGCTTCAAGACGATCAGCGGGGACGTCGAGCTCGCGCTCGCGGAACCGGACGCGACGATCGACTACCGGACGGCGAGCGGGGACGTCGAGTGCCAGCTCCCCGCCCGCATCGTGCGGCGCGGCCGCAAGGAGTACAGCGTCGTCGTCGGCGCCGGACAGGCGCGTGTCGGCGTCAAGACCGTAAGCGGCGACCTCACCATCAATGGCACGAGCGCCGTGGCGCCGGACGACGCGGAGGCGGAAGGGTCGGCGCGCGCGGAGGAGCCCGTGGCCGACGTCGAGCGGACGCAGCCGACGGACGTGTCGTCGCGTGAAGAGGTGCGCTCGGTGCTCGAGCGTCTCGCGCGTGGTGAGCTGGGCGTCGACGACGCCGCGGCCGCGCTCGACGACGCGCACCGACGCCGCTAGTGCCAAGCGACGAGGGCAAGCAGGTCCTGAAGCTCCTCGCCGACGGCAAGATCGACGTGGAGCAGGCTTTCCGCCTCCTACGCGCGCTCGGCGACATCGACCAGCGGCCGCATGGGTCGACGCCGCCGCCACCGCCGGTGCCACCAATGGCGCCGGAGCCGCCCATGCCACCCGGCGCCCGCGGGCGCATCCTGCGGATCCGCGTCACCGAGGGCGGCCAGCAGAAAGTCAACGTCGCCATCCCGCTCGCCATCGCGAGGGTGGGGAAGATGAAGCTCGCGTCGAGCGGCCTCATTCGCGGTCACCTGTCGAAGTTCGGCATCGACCTCGACGAGCTGCTGCGCACGATCGACTACCCCGGAAAGTTCGTCGACATCGCCGACGATGAAGACCGGGTGGAGATCTTTGTTGAATGACACGAGCGACGCCTGCCGTCGTCGCGACGGGGTTGGTGAAGGAGTTCGAGAAGGGCCGGTACACGCTGTGGCAGCGGCTGCGCCGCGAGCCGGACCGTCGCACGCGGTTCCGCGCGGTCGATGGGATCGACCTGAGGGTGGAGACCGGCGAGATATTCGGACTCCTCGGACCGAACGGTGCCGGCAAGACGACCACCATGAAGATGCTGTCCACGCTGCTCGAGCCGACCAGCGGCAGCATCGAGGTACTCGGCATCGACGTGGCGCGCCACCCGCGTGAGGTCCGCGCGAGGCTCGGAGCGATGCTGTCCGGCGAGCGCAGCCTCTACTGGAAGCTCACCGGCCGCGAAAACCTCGAGTACTTCGCGGCGCTGTATCACGTTCCGGCGAAGGAGACGAGGGCCCGCATCGACACCGCACTGGCGGCCGTGCAACTCAGCGACCGCGGGGACGACTATGTCGAGCGGTACTCGACGGGCATGCGCCAGCGGCTCGCGCTCGCGCGGGCCCTGCTTCCCGATCCGCCGCTCGTCATCCTCGACGAGCCGACCGTGGGCCTCGATCCGCAGTCGGCGCGCGATCTGCGCGACCGCGTACGCGATCTGCGTGCGCAGGGCCGCACCGTCCTCCTCACCACTCACTACATGGAGGAGGCGGACCAGCTCTGCGATCGCGTGGCGATCATCGACCACGGCAAGATCGCCGCGCTCGACTCACCCGCCGCGCTGAAGAGGACGATCCGCGCCGAAGAGGTCGTGCGGCTCGACATCGGCCTCGCCGGCGACGGCGCCGAGCTCCTCGAGCGGCTTGGACGCGTCGGCACCGTGGCGCGGCACGAGCGCACCAACGGCACGCTCGCCGTCACCGTGCACTGCAGGTCCGCGCGTGAGCTCGTGCCGGCCGCCTTTGACGCCGCGCAGGCCTCCGGCGCGACCGTGCGCCACGTCGAGGTCGTGCCCGTGACGCTGGAGGACGTGTTCCTGTCGCTCACGGGCCGCGCGCTGCGCGAGTGACGACGCTCGCGGCCGACCTCCGGGCGTTCGCTGCCACCGTGCGCAAGGAGCTGCGGACCGTGCGGCGCTATCCGACGCAGTGGCTGGGTCTCATCTTCTGGCCGGTCCTGCTTCCGGCGTCGTACGTGCTGATGGGGCAGGCGTTCTCCGGGTCGGACGCGCGTTCGATCGCCGCGTTCGCGGAGCGCTCGGGGACCGTCGAGGTCGCGGGTTTCGTATTCGTCGGCTTCGCGATGTACATGTGGCTGTCCACGATCCTGTGGGGACCGGGTACGGCGCTGCGCACCGAGCAGATGCGTGGAAGTCTCGAGGCCGTATTCCTCACGCCGACGTCGCGCCTGGTCGCGCTGTTCGGCCCACCGGCCGCGGCGCTGCCCACGCTCGTCATCACGTTCGTGGTCATGGGCGTGGCGATGTGGCTGCTGTTCGGCGTCGCGCTTCCGCTTGACGGCGTCCTGCGGTCACTCGTCGTCATCGCGTTCGCGCTGCCCGCGCTGTACGCGATCGGCACGCTGTTCGCCGCGGGCGTCCTGCGCTTCGGAGAGATCGGGCCGATCGTGCAGCTCGTGCGCGGGCTCTTCGTCCTTGCCTGCGGCATCACCTTTCCCGTCCTGATGCTCCCCGGCTGGGCCCAGGCGGTGGCGTGGGTCCTGCCGCCGACCTACATCGTCCAGGACATACGAGCGGTCCTGCTTCGCGGTCTGGGTCTGGGCGACATCGCGGGCGACATCGCCATCACGATGGGCCTGACGGTCGCCTTCGCCGTTCTCGCGGTCGTGACCTTCCGCGTGCTCGAGCGTGGCGCTCGCCGGAGCGGGATGCTCGGACGTTACTGATGGAGCGGCGGCAGCCGCTCCAGAAAGCCGGAGCCGAAGGCGGAGGTCTGTGATGGAGGAGATCCGCGCCGCGCTCGCGATCGCGCGGAAGGACATGCGCAACCTCTCGCGCTACAAGTGGTCGATGCTCGCCACGGTCTTCATCCCGCTGTATCAGGGCGTCATCCCGGCCTTCCTGTTCGGTGCGGCCTTCGCCGTCGGCGGGCGCGTGATCGGGCTCGAGTCCGCGATCGGCACGGACAACCTCTCGGGCTTCATCTTCATGGGCGGCGTCATCGCCGGTCTCGTCGCCACCACCTTCTGGTCGATCGCGATGTCGCTTCGGTGGGAGATGGACCTCGGCACGCTCGAGCCGACATGGCTGACGCCAACGCGGCACGACACGATCCTGATCGGCCGTGCCATCTTCGGCGTGGGGCAGTTCGTCGTCAGTCAGGTCATCCTGTTCGCGGTCGGCATCGCGTTCTTCGGCCTGCGCTTCAGCCTGGACATCGTGTACGCGGTCCCGGCGGTCGCCGTGGCGGTCGTGGCGATGCTCGGTTTCGCCTACCTGCTCGCCGGGATCGTGCTCCTCATCCGCGAGGCCAACTTCTTCATCGACAGCACGAATTTCCTGTTCGGCATCGCTTCGGGTGTGTCTTTTCCGATCACGTTCCTGCCGCTCGCGTTTCAGCCGCTGGCGCTCTTGCTCCCCACGACCTATGCCATGGATCTGCTGCGCCAGCATGCGCTCGGGGCGCGGCCGCTCTTCGATCCGGCGCTCGAATACGTCGGCCTGATCGTGACGACGCTGGTGGTCCTGCCGTTCGGACGGTGGGCGTTCGCGCGGGCCGAGCGCTCGATGCGCGTCCGGGGCACGCTGGGACAGTACTAGCGCTCCCGGGCTAGGCTAGAGCCCGTGGGCATCGTCTGGCGGGCACTCATCAACGCCGTGGCCATCGTGGTGGCCGCCTACGTCGTGAACATCTACCAGCCGGACGCCATCAAGTGGGGCCAGGTCGACTACGGGATGGGGGATCTCGGCCGCTACCTGTCGTTGATCCTCACCGGCCTCGCGCTCGGCGTCGTGAACGCGGTCGTCAAGCCGATCCTCGTGATGCTCTCGATGCCGATCACCTGCCTCACGCTAGGGCTCTTCATCTTCGTGATCAACGCGCTGATGCTGCTGCTCGTCTCGGCGATCCCGTTCCTCGGTTTCGTCGTCAACGGGTTCATCGTCGCGCTCGTCGCTTCGGTACTGATCTCGCTCGTCAGCTGGGCCCTGTCGATGGTCCTGCCCGACTGACGGCCTGCGCGTGATGGCGACGAAGGGTGCGCCCGACTTCGTCGTCGTGACCGGCCTCTCCGGCTCGGGCAAATCGCAGGCGGTCAAGGTCTTCGAGGACCTGGACTACTACACGCTCGACAATCTCCCGCCCGCGCTGATGAAGACGACGCTCGAGGTCTGTCGCAAGGGCGGGCACCCGCGCGTCGCGTTCGTCATCGACGCGCGCAGCGGCGCGCTGTTCGCGGAGGCGAGCGCCGCGCTGGACACGCTCGAGAAGGACGGCGATCGCCCGCACCTCCTGTTCTTCGACGCGGCCGACGAGATCCTGCTGCGCCGCTACAGCGAGACCCGCCACCGCCATCCGCTCGAGGCCGCCGGCGGCGTACAGCCTTCCATCGATGAGGAGCGACGCGTGCTCGTCGCCCTGCGCGCGCGCGCCGACAAGGTCATCGACACGACGCACCTCACGGTGAAGGACCTCCGCGACACGCTCCATTCGCTGTACGGCGGCGCCTCGACCGGAATGCTCGTCCACGTGACCAGCTTCGGCTACAAGAACGGCGTGCCACCGGGCGCCGACCTCGTTTTCGACGTGCGGTTCATGCAGAACCCGTTCTACATCCCGGAGCTCCGGCGGAAGACGGGTCGCGAGGCCGAGGTGCGCGACTTCGTGCTGCGTCACCCGGCCACGCAGGAGTTCCTCTCGCATCTCGTGCCGCTCCTTCGCTTTGCGCTGCCGCGATACGAGGACGAGAAGAAGGCCCGGTTGGGCGTGGCCTTCGGCTGCACCGGCGGATGGCACCGCTCGGTGGTGATCGCGGACGAGGTCGCGAAGCGTCTGAAGGACTTCTGGCCGGGAGAGATCACGGTGGAGCATCGCGACATCGGCCGGCCGGAGGTGACGATCTGAGACGCGGCGTCACGCGCGCACAGCGGTCGCCGCTTTCCGAAGAGGTCAAGGCCGAGCTGGCGCGCGTGCGCCCGGCTGACTGCGACCGACGCGTGCTCGCCGCGCTCCTCCCGCGCGCGCGGCATCTCGGTGCGCCGGCGCGACGCCTGGCCCACGCGTCCGAGCTTCCTGGCGGCCGCGCGTCGCTGCGGCGTGAGTGCTGCCGGCGCACGTATCTGCGCGGTCTGTTCCTGACGGGCGGTTCGGTCTCCGCCGGGCCGTCGGGGTATCTCCTCGAGCTTCGCCCGCCGCGCGGCGAGACGGTGCGTGCTCGCGCCGTGCTGAAGCGCGAGGGGTTCGCGCCGCGCGCGCGCGTGCGCCGCGGCCGCCAGGTCCTGATGCTTCGCGCCGCCGACGAGATCGCGTCCTTCCTGCGCCACGCCGGCGCGGGGGAGACGCTGCTGCGTTTCGAGACGCGGCGCGTCTCTCGGGAAGTGCGCGGCCACACGAACGCCAGCGTCAACGCCGACGCGGCCAATCTCGCGCGGGCAGTCGCGGCCGCACGCGATCAGATCGATGCCGTGCGCGCGCTCGCGGCTTCCGGCCGCCTCGCCCGGCTGCCCGCGGAGGTGCGCGCCGCGGCGGCCGCGCGGCTTCGGGCTCCCGAGGCGACCCTCGCCGAGCTCGCCGCACGACTCGACACGACGAAGTGGGTGGTCCGCCAGCGGCTCCGCCGCGTCACTCGGGAGGCGGCGCGATGACGCGCTCTCGTCTTGTGCTCGGCAACTGGAAGATGAATCCAGCCACGATCGCGGACGCGGTGGCGCTGGCGCGCGCGGCAGTCGCCGCCGTGCCTCCCGGCGATGTCGCCGTCGCCGTGGCGCCGCCGGTCGTCGCGCTCGCCTCCGTCGCGGAGGCGCTGCGCGGGTCGAACATCAGTGTCTACGCGCAGGACGTGCACTGGGAGGACGGTGGCGCGTACACCGGCCAGATCTCCGCTTCGATGCTCGCCGGTGTCGCGGCGGGCACGATCGTCGGCCACTCGGAAGTGCGCCGCGATCTCGGTGATGACGACGTACGCGTGGCACGAAAGCTCGCGCGCGCGATCGCCGCCGGACTGCGCGTCGTCCTGTGCGTCGGCGAGAGTGAGGCGCAACACCTCGCCGGCGATGCGGAGGCCGTCGTCGCACGGCAGGTCGCGGCGGACGTCGCGCCGCTGCGCGCCGATCGAGAGCGCGCGACCCAGCTCGTCATCGCCTACGAGCCCATCTGGGCCATCGGGACCGGACACGCGGCGACCGCCGCACATGCGTCAGCCGCGGCGCGCGTGATACGTCGCTCCCTGGAGGCCGGTGGTCTGTCCGGTGATCGCACGCCGGTGCTCTACGGCGGCAGCGTCACGGCGGCGAATGCGAGAGAGTTCGCCACCGCGGAGGGGATCGACGGCGCGCTGGTCGGCGGAGCATCGCTCAAGGCGGACGAGTTCGGAGCCATCGTGCAGGCCTTCGCTTGACGCGGGCGTACCGCCCGGTGGTGCTCTGCGTGCTCGACGGCTGGGGGATCGCGCCCGACGGACCCGGCAATGCGGTGACGCGCGCGAAGACGCCGCGTCTCGACGCTCTGTTCGCGCGCTACCCGCACGCGACGCTCGGGGCCAGCGGCCGCGCCGTCGGCCTGCCCGACGGAGTCATGGGGAACAGCGAGGTCGGCCACCTCACGATGGGCGCGGGGTACATCCAGTACCAGGAGCTCGTCCGCATCAACGACGCGATCGAGGATGGCAGCCTCTTCGACAACCCCGCACTGCGGGCGGCGTGTGCCGCCGTGCGGGAGCGAGGAACCCTTCACCTCATGGGTCTCGTCTCCACCGGGGGTGTGCACGCCGACATGAAGCACGTCACCGCGCTCACCCTGCTCGCGAAGCGCGAGCACGTCGCGCGGGTCGTCGTGCACGCGTTCCTCGACGGCCGCGACATGCCGCCGCGCAGTGCCCTCGAGCTCCTGCCGATGATCGGCGCGCCGATCGCCACCGTGCATGGCCGGTACTACGCGATGGACCGCGACAGGCGCTGGGAGCGCACTCAGCTGTCGTACCACGCGATCGTCGATGCGGCGGGACCGCGCTGCGACAGCGCGGCGGCCGCCGTCGAGCGCTGCTACCGCGACAGCGCGTGCAGTGACGAGCTGATGCGCCCACAGGTGGTCCGTGACGGGGCTCCGATGCAGGACCGCGACGCCGTGATCTTCTTCAACTTCCGGCCCGATCGCGCGCGGCAGCTGACGTGGGC
>DATKCP010000168.1:0-6755 GCA_035513115.1 Candidatus Limnocylindria bacterium
TCGTCATGGCCGCCGAGGCGCTGCTCATCGGCGCGCTTGCGCTCGGAGAGAACATCACCTGGCGCATGCTCGCTGGCGCCGCCCTGGTGCTTGTTGCCGTGGCGCTCAACGCCGTCGCGGGCGGTGGGTCTCGAGCGGAGCCCGCCCCCGTCGCGTCTCCCGCCGCCTAGCCTGGCCGCGCCCACGGCGGCAGATGAATCTATCGAGGGCAAACTCGTCTTTACTTCCATGCTGCGGGCGCAGATAGTCGCTGCGACGGGCCCAGCGACAAATTCGCCGGTGGGGTCGGGAGGACCCACTCATGTCGTTCCGTCGTTTCATCCTCGCGATCACCGTTGCTCTTGCTCTTGCGTTCTCGACCAACATCGCGGCTGACACGGCCAACGCCTGCGACCCGATCAGCTCCCAAGCTGGCCTCTGCTAAAGATTGGCCCGCTGAGGTGTGTCCATAGGTCGGGAGCAGCTCGGCCGACCGAGACAGAACGGGCACCTGGGCCCGCGCGGACCCCTGACCGGCATAGCCCCGGTCTCGGTCCGAAATTGCCCAGTAAAGTCTCGTTTGACCTGACTCTTGTCGCGACGTAAAGTGGCTCCTTCCATGCCTATGGTTCGTTCCCCCATGGTCGCCGATGTCGGCGCCCGCATCCGCTCGCTGCGGACCGCCAAAGGTCTGACGCAGGCGCAGGTAGCGGAGCCCAATTACACGAAGGCCTACATCTCGATGCTCGAGTCGGGACGGACGCGCGCCTCGATGAAGGCGCTCGAGCACATCGCCGGCGTGCTGGGAGTCAAGCCCGCGGACCTGCTCGGGGGTGTCGCGGCTCCGGCCAGGCCCCAGTACGAACTCCTTGAGGCGCGCCGCCATATCGAGCAAGGCAACACCGCGGAGGCCATCCCGCTCCTTGAGTCGCTGGAAGAGGGCCTCGGCGCGTCGGATCAGCTCGTGCGCCTTCGTTACCTCGCGATCGCGTACAACATCACCGGCCACCCAAAGCTCGCCTTCCCGCTTATCGAGCGAGCGCAGCGGATGGCGGAGCTCTTGGCGGACGCGGAGGAAGAGATCCGCGTGAAAGCCGTGCTCGCCTCCGCCTATTCACGCACATACGCGTACGACGACGCTGTCCGCTTGCTGCGCGAATGTATCGCGGCGTGCGACGACGGAACCTTGACCGATCCACCATTCCACTTCCGCCGTCTTGTGGATCTTGCGATCACGCTCACGAATATGCGGCAATCGAAGCAGGCGCTCGCGGCCTACGAGAGGGCCATCGAGCTCTCGACGCAATTCAGCGATCGCACCTCGGTCGGCGCGCTCTACGCGGGGATGGCCAAGACCTTTCAGAACGACGGCGACCTCGAAGCGGCGATCGTCTACAACCAAAAGAGCCTGAACGTCTACGAGGAGCTGGGCCTGCTCGATCAGATCGCCTGCACGCTCGACAACGCCGCGCTGCTGTATGCCGAGTACGGCAACCGCGAGCGAGCCCGCGAGTGCCTTACACGCGCCGCGCTTCTTGCGGAAGAGACCAAACGCGAGGGCACCATGGCGTCGATCAAGGCGTCCGAGGCAGAGGTCACCGCGAAGACCGATCCGAAGCAGGCGCTCGACATGGCGCAGGAGGCGCTCAAGTTCGCGCGCAAGATCGACCAGCCCGACGCGCAGGTCCGGCTGCTCGTGCTCCTCGGCGAGCTTCGCATAGGGGCGAACGCGGCCGCGGCGCGCCGGTCGTTCCAGGAGGCGCGCCAGCTGGCGGAAGAGCGCGCTCCGCACCTGCTCCGCGTCATCTTCGATCGCTGGTCGCACGCGGCCGAGTCGTCGGGCGACGGCGAAGAGGCGCTGCGTCTTGCGCGGCGCGCGCTGGAGACAGCTCGCACATAAACGTCCCCGCCTGCCTCTAGCCTCTCTCACATGACTCTCACCGCGGCCATCGTGCGCGAGCGCGTGCGCGGCACGATCCTGAGTCGCATCGGTGACACGCCGCTCGTGCCACTGCGCCGCATCGGCGCCGGTCTCCGGGGCGAGCTGTGGGCGAAGATCGAATCGCTCAATCCCGGCGGCAGCGTGAAGGATCGAGCCGGGCTGTGGATGGTCGTCGCCGCCGAGGAGGAAGGGCGACTCCGGCCGGGCATGGCGGTCCTGGATGCGACCAGCGGCAACACCGGTGTCGCGCTCGCGATGGTCTGCGCGGTCCGCGGCCACCCGGCGCGTCTGGTGATGCCGGACAAGGTGTCGCTCGAGCGCAAGCGCATCATCCGCGCGTTCGGCGCGGAGATCCTGCTCACCGACCCGCTCGAGGGGACCGACGGCGCGATCCGCGAAGCGCGCCGTCTCGCCCCGACGGGCGAGTACGTCTACCTCGACCAGTACTCCAATCCGGCCAATCCCCTCGCGCACGAGCTCACCACCGGCCCAGAGATCTGGTCGCAGACGGACGGACGCGTCACGCACTTCGTAGCGGGTGTCGGCACCTCCGGCACGATCGTCGGCGTGTCGGCGGCGCTGCGGCCGCGCGGGGTGCGGATCGTCGCGGTGCAGCCGGACGACGCGCTGCACGGCATCGAGGGCTGGAAGCACATGGCCACCGCGCTTCGGCCGCAGATCTGGGACGAACGAGCCGCGGACGACCAGCGCGCGATGGCGACGGACGACGCGATAGCCATGACCAGGCGCCTCGCGCGCGAGGAGGGCATCTTCAGCGGGGTGTCGGGAGGCGCGGCGGTCGCCGCGGCCTCGGCCATCGCGAGGGAACAACCGGGCCGTATCGTCGTGTTGATCGCAGATGGGGGAGAGCGTTACCTGAGTACGCCCCTATGGGAGTGACACCGTGGCCGTGACCGTGCGTCTGCCGGGTGCGTTGCGCGACGCGACCGGCGGACAGACCAAGTTGGAGGCGAGCGCCGGGACCCTCGCGGAAATCATCTCCGACATCGACCGCCGCCATCCCGGCTTCCGTTCGCGGGTGCTCGACGACAGCGGCGCGATCCGCAGCTACGTGAACGTGTACATCGGCGATGACGACGCGCGCGCCAGGGGCGGCACCGGCGCGGCCGTGCCCGATGGCAGCGAGGTCATGGTCATCCCGGCGATGGCCGGCGGCGTCGCATAACGGACCCGCTGCGACTGCGGCCCGCGGTGCGCGACGAGCTCGTGGCGCACGCGCGCGCAGAGGCACCGCGTGAGGCCTGCGGGCTGCTCGCCGGCCGCAACGGAGGCATCTCGCGCGTGATCCGCTGCGCGAACGTGCATCCGACACCGACCACCAGGTACGTCATCGACCCGCGCGAGCAGCTGAAGGCGTTCCGGGCGATCGAGGCCGCCGGAGAAGACCTGGTGGGGATCTACCACAGCCATCCGGTCAGCCAGCCGTATCCGTCGCCGACCGACCGCGCTGAAGCCCACTATCCCGACGCGTTCTACGTGCTGGTGTCGCTACGCACCGGCGAACCCGAGATACGCGCGTTCCGCATCGGCGCGGATGACTTCGTGCTCGAGGTGCCGGTCGGCGTGGAGCGCCGGGGACTAGCGCGACTGCTCGCGGATGTGCCACGTCGCGGCGATTGACGCCGCCTCCGCGAGCGCGGCCTGCTCGTCGGCCGGCTCGACGTAGCGGAAGACCAGCGCGAGTCCCTGGGTCCGCGGCACGGCGGTGAACTGCCGGTAGAGCATCCGTCGACCCTGGTAGATGCCACCGTAGCGGTCATCGACCGCGACCACGCCGTTGATCCGGACGACGGAGCGCTCTCGCCACGCGTTCTCCAGGCCCTGACGCTCCGCGATCGACGCCGAGTCCGCGTACGAGTCGGCGGTCGCGAGCGGCACGCCGCCCGCGCGTGCCACGCGCAGCTCCGCGAGGTCGGACTCGTATCGCGCCGCTTCGCCACGCGTTCCGCTCGTCACGTTCCTCCAGCCGGCGGGAAGCGTGATCGTGAAGTCGGTCGCCTCGAAGGCGGTGCCCGCCATTGGTGTCGCCGTGAAGTCGCCGACGAGCTGGGGCGCGATCGCGTACCCGGCGAATCGGAATCGTGAGATCTGGTCCTGCATCACGAGCGCGCCGGTGGCCACCATGACGACGAACAGGACGACCGCGAGCGCCGGCGGCAGCAGCGCTCGGAGGTTGATCGCCAGACCGACGATCGCGCGAATCACCGCGAGGAGCGCGAGCGCGCCCACGATCGGAAGCAGCTCCGGGCCGAAGAGGACCAGCACCACGGCAACAGGCGCGAAAAGCAGCGGCGAGAGCGCGAAGCTGAACGCCGTGAAGGCCTGGTCGAGCGTCAGGTCACCCCGGCGAAGAAGCCTCGCGGCGTAGTAGCCGACCGTCGCGACGATGGCGACGGTGATCGCCAGCCGGAGGCCCAGGAAGACCGAGTCCACGATCACCTGCGGCAGGAAGTCGAACAGGGAGAAGCCCTTGGAGGTGAGGATCATGGCGTCGATGGCGAAGGCCAACGCGACACCTGAGATCAGCGCGACGAGCACCCCCGCGATGCCGTAGTGCTCCCGGGCGATCGAGCGGGCGAAGTCGAACGGATGGAGCACCGAGCGCAGCAATTCGGCGCGGAACCAGGCAAGCTCACCCGTGCGTTCCATCCGCTCTCACGGTACAAAAAGACGACCCCCGCGTCCGGGGGCCGTCTCGTGTTCGCGTGTGGTTGCCTTCGCGAGCCCGAGCTACAGGCCTCACTTCCGGCCAAAGATGTGGGCGATCACACAGCAGTGTGATCAAGCGCTCCATACATCAGATCCGCTCGGACGCGCCGATCAGTGTGGCCCCCTTCCGTCGAGGGCGTCATCGATCGACTTGAAGGACTCCGAACACTTTGTGTAGCCGGACCATGACACCTCCCAGTGACCTGGGCTCTGTCTGCTCCGTCCCGCGGAACACCACTGTTCTACACCCGCGCGTGGAGGTCTCGTCAAGGGGCAGTCTTGTAACGCGTCCGGCACACTTTTCGGTAGCGGCCGTTCCAGCGCGTCAGTGCCGAAGCCGCAGCAGATCGCGGATCTGACGCGGCACGACCTTCACATCCGGCCACCAGGACTCGTCCGCATCGACGCCGGCCGCGGCCGCCGCTTCGACGAGCAGGGCGACGGCACTCCGGAGATCGGACAGGCGGACGATCTCGGGTACGAAACCCTGTGGGTGCTCGCCCTGGTTGTGGTAGTTCGTATTCGGTACGGCGATCGCGGTCGCGCTCCATCCGAGTCGGACGAACGCGGACGACTCGCAGGTGCCGCCGGTGAGCAGCGCGCGCTGCGCCGCGATGCCGCTGGCCGCGAGCTCCTCGCGCGCGACGCGCAGGAAGCGCTCGGAGTCGTTGTCGAAGGTGTTGTAGACATCGCCGGCGCGTACGACGACACCGCGTCCGGGCGCCGCATGCGCGAGCGCGCGGCTCGCCTCCAGCGACACAACGATCACATCGCGAGGCAGCAGCCCGTCCTCCGCGGCGAGGCGCGCGCCGTACAGACCGGTCTCCTCGCCGCGCGTGAAGAGGGCATGGACGTCGTGCGGCCGGGACTCGTCGCGCAGGGCCGCAAGGACGAGCACCACGACGGCGCACAGCGCGAGGTCGTCGGCTGCGCGCAGCTGCAGCTCGTCGCCGCTGAGCACGAAGGGCGGCAGGTCCATGACGGCCCACTGACCGGCGCGCAGCTCGGCGACGCCGCGGATCCGGCAGTGCCCCGGCGAGTTGTGGACCGCGTCCGGCGCCGGTACGTAGTCGTCGAGTGTCGCGGCGAACGGCGCGCCCTCCGCGTCGTCGTAGACGAGCACCGGGACGGCGGATGCGAAGAACTCCGCGTACAGGCCGCCGAGGATGCGTGCGCGACCTTCGCGACCGTGCGCCTCCGTGACCTCGAAGGCCGGGTGATCGGTGTGCGCCACGAGCGCGAGCGCCCGCTTGGCATGGCCGCGAGTGACGCGCGCGGAGATCTGGCCGTACGCGTCCTCGTGGACGCTGATGTCGCTCCGCTCCAGCTCCCGGCGGATCGCGCGGAGGGCGCGGAACTCGTGATACGGCGCGGTCGGCGCGGACGCAACGCGTTTGATCGTGGCGAGCGTCGTGTCGATGTCCGGCAAGCGCGCCATGCATCGCGAGGATATCGTCAGCGGTCAGTGCTCCGTCTGTACGACACGCGCCGGCGCGCGGTCGTCCCGTTCCGTCCGCGCTCGAGCCCCGTCACGCTCTATGTCTGCGGCGTCACCCCCTACGACACGACGCACCTCGGACACGCGCGCACGTTCCTCGTGTTCGACGTGCTGGTGCGGCATCTCGAGGCCCGCGGCACGGCCGTCCGCTACGCGCAGAACGTCACCGACATCGACGAGTCGATCCTGCAGCGCGCCGCTCGCGACGGCGTGAGCTGGCGCGACCTGGGGCGGCGCGAGGAGCGCGCGTTCCTCGCCGACATGCGCCGCCTGGGCTGGCGCCGGCCCGACGTGATGCCGCACGCGACGCGCGAGATCTCCGCGATGCGCGGGATGATCGACGACCTCCTCGAGCAGGGCTGCGCGTACGACATACCGGGAGGCGTGTACCTCGACACCTCCCGCGCCCGCCACTACGGCGAGCTGTCGCGCTTCTCACAGGCGCGCATGCGCCGGATCCTCGCGACGCAGGACGACGCCGCGCTGGACGATCCACAGCGCCGCCATGCCCTCGACTTCGCGCTCTGGCGCCGGGTGCCGGGCGGCCCGACGTGGCCGAGCAAGTACGGACGCGGTCGACCCGGCTGGCACATCGAGTGCTCGGCG
>DATKCP010000169.1:0-6733 GCA_035513115.1 Candidatus Limnocylindria bacterium
TCCCGGGCGCATGCCGATCGTCAGTGAAGACTTCGACAACTACGAGCACCCCAACGTGCAGGTCGCGCTCGACAAGGTCCTGTATTCGAACGGTCGGACCGCGGACCTCGTCGGCATCTCCGTCCCGAACAAGCGCTGGCAACAGTTCGCCTTCTCGGATCTCCTCGCGCCAAGCAATCCGTACGGTCGGATGACCGAGGGTCCCGTCGACTATGTGAACTTCCACCTCGAGGGCGATCGGACGCTCGCCTGCGTTCAGTACGGGCTCTTCCTCGTCGCATCCGCAGACGACCGGCTCGCGGTGTTCGTCGTCGGCCCGCCGACCCTCGAGATGGGCCGGGGCAACCGCATGCGCGTGGAGGTGGCGTGCTCCCGCCGCGAGGCCGCGCTCGCCCTGCTGAAGGACCTCACCGCCGCGACAAAGGAGCTCAACGTCTACCGCGGCAAGGCGGTCTCACTCGCGCCGGGCCAGTACGGTGTTCAGTCGCTGGTGAAGTTCCACCGGCTCCCTCGCGTGCAGCGCGATGAGGTCGTCCTTCCCGATGGTGTCCTCGAGCGGATCGAGCAGCATGCGGTGCGCTTTTCGGATCACGCCGCCGCGCTGGTCGCCGCGAAGCGATCTCTCAAGCGCGGCATCCTTCTCTACGGGTCGCCCGGCACGGGCAAGACGCTGACGGTCATGTACCTGGCCACGCAGATGACCGGGCGCACGCTGATCATCGTGACCGGCCTCGGGATGGGCGGCCTCGGCACGATCGGCCAGTTCGCGCGGGTGCTGGCGCCGGCGACCGTGGTCGTCGAGGACGTCGACCTGATCGCGCAGGAGCGCGGCATGCCGGGCCAGCAGACGAGTCCGCTGCTCTTCGAGCTGCTGAACCAGCTCGACGGCCTCGCCGACGACGCCGACGTGCTCTTCGTTCTGACGACGAACCGACCGGACATCCTGGAGCCGGCGCTTGCGGCACGTCCGGGGCGTGTAGACCTCGTCGTCGAGTTGCCCGTCCCCGATGCTCGAGGGCGCGCGCGCCTCCTGGAGCTGTACGCGCGCGGACTCACCCTCGAGGGCGTCGACTTCGCCCGCTACGTCGAGAAGACGGACGGCGCGAGCCCGGCATACATCAAGGAGCTGCTCCGCAAGGCTGCGCTGCTGGCGGCGATCGCCGGATCGATGACCGTCACGCCTCAGCACCTCGACACCGCGATGGACGAGCTCGCCGCCGGAGGGGAGCTCGCGAAACGGATCATCGGGTTCGGAACGTCGGGCGTTCCGTTGGGTCCGATGGGTCCGATGCGGCCCGCGGGTTTCCCGACGATCGAGGTACGCCGAGCGCGGTAGCGCCTAGCCCAGTTCGATGTAGCGGAAGGCCTCCGCGGCCGGGACGTTCCAGGTGGCGCCGATGCTCTTCGCCCACGTGCGCATCCGCTTTGGGAATTCGGTCCGACCGCCGAGCTGCGACTTGTGCGACTGGAGCGCCTTGATCTTCTTGTCGAGCGTGGCGCTGATGTCGAACCAGACGTTGGGCTCGCGGCTGCCGAACAGGAGCACGCGCGAGACGCGATGCTTCCCCAACCTTCCGCCGCTCAGCTGCTCTGGGAAGAAGAGGTGATCGCGCGCCGCGATCACGCCGTCAAGACCCGACCAGCCCGCGACGCGGTGATCGGGATGCACCTGGTAGTGGCCCCACGGGTCGTTGGTGAAGACCAGGTCGGGTTTGTGCTCGCGTATCGCGCGGCAGACCTCTTCGCGCAGCGCCATGGTGCGCTCGAGCTCGCCGTCGTGGTGCCTGAGGAACACGAACTCCTTCACCCCGATCGCTTGACCGGCGGCGCGTTGCTCCTTCTCGCGTATCTGTGCGAGCGTCTCGGGCGCCACATTCGGATCGTGCGTCCCTTTGTCCCCGCTGGTGAGGAGGCAGTACGTCGCGTGCGTTCCACGCTCGATGAATCCCGCCAGCGTTCCCGAGCAACCGAAGTCCACGTCGTCGGGATGCGCGAAGACGGCCATGGCGCGCTTCGGGACGGGGAACGTCTCGGCCACCTTACACCTCCACCTTCGGGGATCGCGCGAGGACCGATCCATACAGCGCGTCGATCTTGTCGCCGACGCTCTGCCACGTGAAGTGCTCGGCGCGATCGCGCGCTCCGTGCCCGAGATGCATCCGCAGGCGATGGTCCGTGAGCACCTGCTCGATCGCGTCCGCAAGCGCCTGGTCGTCGCCCGCGGGCACCAGGAGGCCGGACTCCCCGTGTTCGATGAGCGTCTGCAGACCGCCGACCCGAGTGCCGACGACCGGCGTGCCGCAGGCCATCGCCTCGAGCGCGACGAGACCGAACGATTCGGTGAGGGAGGGAACGGCGCAGACGTCGGCCGCGGCGTAGTAGAGCGCCAGCGCCTCCTGATCCAGCGAGCCGACGAAGTTCACGTTCGCCTCCATGCGGTGCTCGTGCACCAGGCGACGCAGCTCCTGGATCTTCTCGGTCTCAGGCGCGTCGTCCTGTGGATCGAGCGCGCCACCGACGACGAGGAGACAGACGTCGCCGCGCAGGTCGGCCCGGCGGAGGAACAGGAGACCGAGGGCGCGGAGCAGCACGTCGATGCCTTTGATCTGCTCGATGCGACCGACGAACAGGACGATGCGCTCGCACTGGTCGCGCCCGAGGCGCTCGCGCGCGTCCGCCTGCCGCATCGGGCGGAACACCGTCGGGTCGACACCGCAGGGGATGACGTGGACCTTCGCGGCGTCGGCGTCGTACAGCTCGCGCAGCTCGGCGAGCTCTATCGCGCTCGCCGCCACGATCGCCGCGGACTCGCGGACCGCTTGTCGCTCGATCGCCACACGCACGTCGCTCTCGCCGTCGATGTCTTCGTCCGTCACCTCGCGCTTCACCAGGCCGAGCGTGTGGAACATCTGGATGCGTGGAACGCGCCAGCGTGCCGCCAGGGAGCGCGCCACGCTCGCAGAGAGCCAGTAATGGGAGTGGATCAGGTCGTACGAACGGCGCTCGGCCGCAACGTGCTCTTCGAGCCCGGCCGTGAACTCGTCGAGGTGGTCGTACACGTCCATCTTCGGCCAGTAGCCGATCGGTCCCGACTCGATGTGGATCACGCGCGCGTTCTCGCCGAGCGGCTGGATCTGCGGGTCGTACTTCTCGCGCCAGCGTGTGAAGACGTCGACTTCGATGCCGCGCTGCCCGAGAACACGCGCGAGCTCGCGCACGTATACGTTCATGCCGCCCGAGTCGCGACCGCCGAGCTTCGCGAGCGGACACGCGTGGACCGAGAGCATCGCGACGCGTCGCGTCACTTCACGCGCGCACTGCTTCGAGCCGCCCGAGCCAGCGGTCCGTGGCGCCGAGGTCGTACTTGTACGGCTCGTCACCACGCAGCAGGTCATAGGTGTCGAACCGTTCGCGGAACGCTTCCCGGATCGCCCAGGCATGGCTGACGATGCCGATCGAGAGCGACGCGAGCGCGGGATCGTACGCGGCGTTGTACAGCGCGAGCGTGCCGCGGTATGCGAACGCGAACAGGACCGCCGCATCCTCGTCGTGGGCGCGCAGAACGCCGAGGCGCAGTCGTCCAAGCGGCGCGAGCGCGTCGGCGACATCGCGGAAGAAGCGCTCGACGTCTGCCGTCATGAAGTCGGCCTTCTCACCCCGCGAGAGCCGATGCAGGGCGAAGAATCGCTCGAGCGTCGCGGGGCGCTGCGCGTCCGTTGCCCATTGGAACGTCGGCCGGGCGGCGTTCTCCAAGCGGCGGATCTTCCGGCGCAGCTCGTGCCGCTCCTTCTTCCCGAGGCTCTGCACGAACGTCTCGAAGTCGCCCTGCAGATTGAGCCGCGGACTGGTGATGAGGCGCGAGCGCTCGACGCGGTAGCCGCTCTCGCTCAGCAGCGACGCCGTGACCTCGAGCGTGGGCGCGTCGTCGGGAACGTACTCGAGCCTGATCCGCCTTGGCGCCTGGCGGGCGATCCAGCCGGCGACCGCGCTCGCGACCGAACGCTCCTGGCCGGCCGGCGCGACCACATCCTGCTCGTCGGTCAGCTCGCCGCCGGCGAAGCGGAGCGTGCCGTCCATGTCGCGCGCGAGCGCCGCGACGCCGTGCGGCGGGTCGCCCACCGCGAGGGTCACCGCCTCGGCGCTGTCGTGTTCGCGCGTCACCGCGATCCACTCCGGAGTGAGGAAGATGCTGGCTGACGATCGCCGCTCGGCGATCTCTGACCACGCTCCGGAGAGCTCGGCGGGGGCGCGCGGGATACAGCCCGCGTCAGGCCCGGTCGTGAGGGTCACGTGCGGCCGAGTCTAGGGGGCACGCCGCATGAACGTCCGTGTCGTACCTATCATTCCCGCGTGCCCGAGCGCGACGCGCCACGGGTCGTCATCGCTCCCCAATCGTTCAAAGGCAGCGCCGACGCGGTCGCTGTCGCGAGCGCGATCGCACGCGGCGTGCGACGCGTGTGGCCGCGCGCGAACTGCGTCGAGCTTCCGCTCGCGGACGGGGGAGAGGGGACTGCGCTTGCCCTCGTGCGCGCGACAGGTGGCGAGATGCGCGACACGCGCGTCCACGATCCTCTGGGGCGCGAGATCGACGCGCAGTGGGGCGTGCTCGGCGACCGTCGCACCGCGGTCCTCGAGATGGCCGCCGCGAGCGGTCTGCCGCTGCTGCGAGACAGCGAGCGCGATCCGCGCATCACGTCCACGCGCGGCACCGGCGAGCTCATCCTGGCCGCGGCCGCCTCGGGCGCTGAGCGGATCGTCATCGGCATCGGCGGGAGCGCGACGAACGACGGCGGCGCCGGAATGGCGCGCGCGTTCGGCTACCGCTTCCTCGACGCGGACGGGCGCGAGCTGCCGGAGGGTGGCGCGGCGCTCGCGCGGCTCGCGCGCATCGACGGGCAGACCGATCCGCGGCTCATCCGGCCGGCGATCGATGTCGCGTGCGACGTCCGCAATCCGCTCCTCGGCGTCGAGGGCGCGACGGCGGTCTACGGACCGCAGAAGGGCGCGACGCCGGAGATCCAACGCGAGCTCGAGAACGCGCTCACGCGCTATGCGGACGTCGTCGAAGCATTCGTGGGCCGCGACGTGCGGAGCGTTCCGGGCGCGGGGGCAGCCGGGGGTCTGGGCGCGGGGCTCATCGCCTTCCTCGACGCGCGACTCGTCTCGGGCGCGTCACTGGTCCTGGACGCGGTCGGGTTCGACAAACGGCTGGTGGGAGCGGACCTCGTCGTGACCGGCGAGGGGCGCATCGACGGACAGAGCATCTACGGCAAGCTCACCCACGCCGTGACGGTCGCGGCGAAGCGCCGCGGCGTACCGGTCGTTGCTGTGGCGGGGATGGTCGGTCCGGGTCACGAGGGCATGCGCGCTGCCGGCATCGAGGCGATCGAGACGCTCGCGGGCGACTCGAACGCGGATCGCGACGCGGCGATGCGCGACGCGCTGCCGCGCATCGAAGACGCCGCCGCGCGGCTGGTGCTCGCTCGTGCAGCGCCGCATGGAAGCCGGTAGGGTCTAGCCGCATGCTCGAATCTCGGACCTCCACCGACCGGACCTCCAGCCTCGAGCTCGTGCGCATCACCGAAGCTGCCGCGATCTCAGCTGCCCACTGGATGGGCCACGGCGACAATGACCGAGCCGACGAGGCCGCTGTCGAGGCGATGCGCAAGGTCATGGACGACGTCGCCTTCCACGGCACGATCGTCATCGGCGAAGGCGAGCGCGACGAGGCGCCGATGCTGTACATCGGCGAGAAGGTCGGGCGCGGCGAGGGTCCCGAGGTCGACATCGCAGTCGATCCGCTGGAGGGCACGAACCCGGTCGCGAAGGGCCGCGCGAACGCGCTGGCGACCATCGCCGTCTCTGAGAGGGGTGGCCTGCTCCACGCTCCCGACACCTACATGGAGAAGCTCGTGGTCGGTAAGCCGGCCGCGGGAAAGATCGACCTCGACCGTCCGGTCGCGGAGAACCTGAAGATCATCGCGAAGTCACTGAACCGCGATGTGGACGATCTGACGATCGTCATTCTCGACCGGCCCCGCCACGCGGAGCTCATTGCGCAGGTGCGAGCCGCCGGAGCGCGAATCAAGCTCATCGAGGACGGCGACCTCATGGCGGCGATCTCGGTGGCCGTGGCCGGCACCGGTGTGCATGCGGTCATGGGGACCGGCGGCGCGCCCGAGGGCGTACTCGCCGCCGCGGCGCTGAGATGTCTGGGCGCCGAGATCCTTGGACGACTCAAGTTCCGGAGCACCGAGGAGCGCGAGCGCGCAAGGAAGATGGGCATCAACGACGACGGTCGCGTGTACCGTACCGAAGACCTGGCCAGTGGACGCGATGTCCGATTCGTCGCGACCGGCGTGACCGACGGGGATCTGCTGCAGGGCGTCCGCTTCTTCGCCGGCGGCGCGCGTACGCATTCGGTGATTCTGGATCGGCGGGTGGGAAAGCTCCGCTTCATCGACACGACGCACTTCGAGGATCCCGCGAACCCACCCGTCGTGCGGCTCTAGGCGGTCTGTCGACTGCCAGTTGACGCCGCGTCTGGCGCGGCGTACCGTCTGGCGCCGTGCCGACGCGCATCCGCCAGCGTCATGCCGCCCCCGAATCCACCGCGCTGCGGCAACTTGGTCAGCGTCTGCGTGAAGCACGCGTCGCCGCCGCGCTGAGTCAGGCGCAGCTCGGCGCCCCCTATTACACGCGCGCGCATGTGAGCGCGATCGAGCTCGGAAAG
>DATKCP010000170.1:0-20468 GCA_035513115.1 Candidatus Limnocylindria bacterium
GCCGACGCCCTCGTGGGGCAACCTGCTCACGAACGCCGCGTCCTACTTCGTGCGCGCGCCGTTCCTGGTGATCTCGCCCGGCGTGATGATCTTCCTCACCGTCCTGTGCCTGTACCTGATCGGCGACGGCCTCCGCGACGCACTGGACCCGCGCCTCAAAGGCAGCAACTAGCTCCGTCGCGCCGCCCGCGGAGCGGGCGCGACACTGTGGAGGCATGATGATCATCCGCCTCCTCCTGAGCCTCGTCGTCGTCGCGCTCGTGTCCTGTACGGCCCCCCTCGCCTCGACGCCGTCGCCCACCACGACGACGTCCAGCGGGGTCCAGATCGGCGGGGCGCTGCGCGTGGCGCTCGCCTCCGACGTCGCGACGCTCGATCCGTGGAACGCCAGCGACACGAGCAGTCTCCTCGTGACGCGCCAGCTCTTCGAGACGCTCGTGGAGTACGAGCCTGGTGGCTTCCGCATCGTGCCGAGGCTCGCCGAGTCGTGGCAGGTGTCGCCCGACGGCCGGACCTGGACGTTCTCGCTGCGCCGCGGGCTGAAGTTCCACGACGGCACGGACTTCGACGCCGTTGCCGTCGCGACGAACATCGACCGCGCGCGGCTGAGCGCGCACCCGCTGCGCGGCGGCGGGGGACCAGGCGGGTTCGCCAGCTACGCCGCTCTGCTCGAAGGCTTCGACGACGCCTCCGTGATCGCGAACGTCGAAGTGCGCGACGCCGCGACCGTCGCGATCACCACGAAGGCGCCGTTCGGGCCGCTCCTCACGGATCTGGCGCTGCCGGCGTTCGCGATCGTGAGCCCGAAGTCGATGCGCGACGATCCCACCGGCTGGTCGACGCCGGCCTCCGGGGGCGCGGCGGGCACCGGGCCGTTCCTCTTCCGGCCCGGCGCGTGGCAGCGCGATGACGGGATCACGCTCGAGCGCCATGCGGGCTACGCCCAGCGGGACCGCGATGGGCTCGCGCTCCCGTATCTCGACCGCCTCGCCTTCCGGACGATCACGGATGAGGCCACCCGGATCGCGGAGCTGCGCGCGGGAACGATCGACGTGACGTACGACCTGACGCTCGCCGCCATCCCGGCGGTGAGGGCCGATCCGAAGCTGCAGCTGATCCCGCGCCGCGCGGCGAGCGTGAGCTATCTCGGCGTGGCCGCCACCGCGGCTCCCTTCGACCGGCCGGAGGTCCGCCGCGCAGTCGCGATGACGATCGACAAGACGGTCATCGCGACGACGATCTACTCCGGCACCGCACGCGCCGCGCCGCAGCTCCTGCCCGCGAGCATGCTGGGCCACGATGACAGCGTCGTCGAGTTCTATCGCTACGACACCGCCGCGGCCAAGGGGCTCCTGGGCGACGCCGGACTTCCGAGCGGTTTCGCCACCGAGCTTCACTACCCGCCGGCATGGCGCGCGTACCAGCCGGACCCCAGACGCGTGGCCGAGAGCGTCGCGGCCGATCTCGCCAGGATCGGGATCTCGGTCAGCGTTCGCGCGGGCGATCCGCTGACCTACCGGGCCGACGCGGGCGCCGGCCGTTTCCCGCTGTGGCTCGGGGACACGGTGTTCCAGAGCGGCGATCCGGACGCCCTGTTCCCCGACGGTGCACCCTGGTCGGGCGAGGTCGCGGCGGAGCTGTTGCGCCGCGCGCGCGCGGAGCCCGACGCCTCAAAGCGCACCGAGCTCTACAAGCAGGTCTCGAAGATCATCCAGCAGGACGCCTCGCGCGTCCCGCTCGTCTACTCCGACCCGCTCGCCGCCGCGACCGGGAAGCTGCGTGGGCTCGTGCCGCATCCGCTCGGCGTCGACGCGTACGCCGCGGTGTGGCTCGGACGCTGATCCATGTCGCGCGTCACAGTCCACCGTTCGCGCGACGTCGCTGATCTAGGCTGGGGAGCGTGATGATCGGTCAGGGTATGGGCGGCGGTACCCACTTCTTCATGAGCGGTGGCGGCGGCCGCGGCGAGGGAAAGCGCCCATCGCTCACGATGTACCGTCGCCTCCTGCCCTTCGTCGGCCCGTACAAGTGGAACCTTGGCGTCGCGGCGCTGCTGCTGATCGTGTCCACGGCGCTCGGGCTCATCTGGCCGCAGGTCGTGCAGCGCGTGCTCGATGTCGGCCTCCACGATCCGGCGTTCCTCGACCTCCTCGTCCTCGGCCTCATCGGCGTGCTTCTCGCTCGCGCCGTCATCGACGGCGTGCGCCAGTTCGTCATGGCCTACACGGGAGAGCGGGTCATCTTCGACCTGCGCATGGCCATCGTGCGCCACCTGCAGTCGATGTCGCTCTCCTTCTTCAACCGGCGCAAGACGGGCGAGCTCATGACGCACGTGACCAGCGACGCGACGCTGGTGCATGGGGTGATAACGCAGACCGTGATCCAGGTGCTCGGACAGGTGCTCATGCTCGCGGGCGGAGTCGCGATCATCTTCGTCATGAACTGGCGACTCGCGCTCCTCACGCTGGTCGTCGCCCCGCCGATCGCCGTCCTCGGCCAGCGGCTCGGACGGCGCATCCGCGACATCTCGCGGGAGGCGCAGGACGCGCAGGGCGAGGCTGTCGGCGTGCTGCAGGAGGCCATCGCCGAGGTGCGCGTAGTCCAGGCGTTCACGCGCGAGGATTACGAGGCCCAGCGCTTCCACGAGAAGCTCCTCTTCACCTTCCGCAAGACCATCGAGCGCGCGCGGATCGGGGCGACGATGTTCCCGCTGATCGGATTCCTGGGCTTCTTTTCGTCGATCGTGGTGCTCTGGTACGGCGGCCACGAAGTTGCGCGCGGCACCATGTCCGCGGGGCAGCTCGTGGCGTTCCTCCTCTACATGGGGATGGTCGCCGGCCCGGTCGGGATGCTCGCGGGACAGTGGACGCAGATCCAGCAGGCGTTCGGCGCGGCGGACCGGATCTTCGCGCTCCTCGACACGACCCCCGACGTGGTGGACCAGACGGGCGCCGTGCCGCTGCCGCCGATCCGGGGCGAGATCCGCTTCGAGGACGTCGCGTTCCGCTACGGCGACGAGCGCAGCCCGGTCGTCCTCGACGGCGTCACCACGACGCTCCCGCCCGGTGAGACGACCGCCCTCGTCGGCCCGTCCGGAGCGGGGAAGACGACGCTGGTGAACCTCGTGGGGCGCTTCTACGACCCGACGCACGGGCGCATCCTCGTGGACGGGCACGATCTGCGCGAGGTCACGATCCGCTCGCTCCGCGAGCAGATCGCCGTGGTGCCGCAGGAGCCGATCCTGTTCGCGGACACCATCCGCGAGAACATCCGCTACGGGCGGCTCGACGCGACCGACGAGGAGATCGATGAGGCGGCGGCGGCCGCGAACGCGGCGGAGTTCATCGCGCGGCTCCCGAGCGGCCTTGCGACCGTCGTGGGCGAGCGCGGCGTGCGCCTTTCGGTCGGGCAGCGCCAGCGCGTCGCCATCGCGCGGGCGCTGCTGCGCGACGCGCCGATCCTCCTGCTCGACGAGGCCACGTCGTCGCTCGATAACGAGAGCGAGTACCTCGTGCAGCAGGCGCTGGACCTTCTTATGCGCGGCCGCACCACCATCGTCATCGCGCACCGTCTGTCGACGGTCGAGCGCGCGGACCGCATCCTCGTGCTCGACCACGGGCGCATCGTCGAGGAGGGCACCCACGGGGAGCTCCTCACGATCGGCGGCCTGTACCACCGCCTCTACACGCGCCGTTTCGTCGACGAGGACTCCGTCCGCAGGTCTGAGGCGGGCGAGCCCGCTGCGATCGTCGCCGGGCTACCGGCCACGGGGGAGCACCGCCGCCTGCGCGTCGTCCGCTAGCGTCAGTTCACCACTACCTGCCCGCGCATCGTCGGATGGATCTTGCAGAAGTACTCGTACGTGCCCGCGTCGGCGAAGGTGAAAGTGAACGTCCTGCCTCCGTCCAGCTGCTGGTCGAACCTCCCGCTCGGGCTGCCCGGTGCCCCGCTCGTCACGGTGTGGGCCGTGCCGTCCGCGTTCGTCCAGGTCACGGCCGCGCCGCGGGTCACGCTCAGCTGCGCCGGATCGAACGTGAAGCTCCTCGTGATCGAGATCGCGCCTCCGCCCGCGGGCGCGGGGCCGGCCGCCGGTGTCGACGCGCAGCCGACCGCAAGCACGCACAAGAGGAGTGCCGGGCCGAGTAGGCGGATCGCAAGTGGCATCAGGTCTTCCCTCCCAAGAGTCCTACGGCTCCGATGCCCTGTTTGGATGCGCTGACGCCGAAGAGATCGTCGATGATCGTGCCCAGCTCGTCCCCGGCGCCGAGACGGCCCGCGACCGCCGAGGGCAGCGGCATGCGCAGGCCGCTCGCATCGCCGGTGCGACCGTCGCGCGTCACCGCCGCGACCCAGGAGACCAGCCAAGCGGCCGGCGGCTCGAGCGTGACGCCGCCCTCGAGCCCGAACGCCACGGCGGCGCCGGTCAGGGCGAGCGCCGCGCGCGCGCGGTTGCGCGCGCCCTGGCGTGTCGCCTGGTCGCCCACAGGCTGATCCGGGACGCCGCTGACCACATCGACCGCCTCGAGGGCACAGCCAGGCGCGAGGCGCGTCAGGACGCGGCGTACGGCCTCCACCTTCGCCGGGTTGGTGGACCCGACGACGGCGCGGGCAAAGGGCAGCGGCATCTGGCGCCGCGATGCTATGTGGCGGCGGCGGTGGCGGCTGGGACCGCGAGGGGGTAAAATTCCGAGTGCAATGCTCGGAAATCCCCAGACGGCCTTCCACGTCTCCACGCGGGGCGAGTACGGCATGCGCCTGATGGTCGATCTCGCGCGGCACTGGCAGCAGGGGACCGTTTCCCTGCACGCGGTCGCGGAGCGTGAGGACCTTCCGGAGGCGTATCTCGAGCAGCTCGTCGCGGTGCTGCGCAGGGCGGGCCTGGTGAACGGCAAGCGCGGGGCGGGCGGCGGCTACATGCTGGCGCGCGATCCGTCGGGGATCACCGCGGGCGACATCGTGCGCGCGCTGGAAGGGCCGATCGAGCCACAGATCTGCACCGCCGAGGGCGATCCGGTCGTCAACTGCATCCGCGAACAGGACTGCGGTACCCGGGCCGTCTGGGTGAAGCTGCAGTCGACCATCGCGCAAGCGCTCGACGCGATGACCCTCGCGGATCTTGCAAAGGAGAAAGTGACCGTTGGCTGACCTCGTCATCAAAGACCTCCACGTGAACGTGGAAGGAAAGGAGATCCTGAAGGGGATCGACCTCACCGTTCGCAGCGGGGAGGTGCACGCGATCATGGGTCCGAACGGCTCCGGCAAGAGCACGCTCGCGCTCACGGTCATGGGCCACCCGCGCTACAAGGTGACGCGCGGCGAGGTCAGCTACGGCGGCCGCGACGTTCTGGCGATGGCCGTCGACGAGCGCGCGCGTGCGGGCCTGTTCCTCGCGTTCCAGTACCCCGCCGCCATTCCCGGTGTCTCTGTGGCGAATTTCCTGCGCACCGCGATCAACGCGCGGCGCGCGCAGCCCGGCGCCACCGCGGGCACGGCGGCGGAGGCGCGGAAGGACAACATGCCCATCCCCCAGTTCCGGAAGCTTCTCGCGGAGAAGATGAAGCTCCTCGAGATCGACGATTCATTCATCACGCGATCGGTGAACGACGGCTTCTCCGGCGGTGAGAAGAAGCGCCTCGAGACCCTGCAGATGCACATGTTCAGCCCGTCGCTCGCGCTGATGGACGAGACCGACTCTGGCCTCGACATCGACGCGCTGAAGATCGTCGCGCACGCCATCGAGTCGCTGCGCGGGCCCGATGTAGGCATCCTCCTGATCACGCACTACGAGCGCATCCTCAAGTTCGTGCAGCCGGACTTCGTGCACGTCCTCGTGGACGGCCGCGTCGTGCGTACCGGCGGGCGCGAGCTCGCTGCGGAGCTCGAGGACAAGGGCTACGACTTCGTGCGCGAAGAGCTCTACGCGGGGAAGGCCTGAGAGTGGCCGTCACGGTCAAGGCCACCTCGCAGCCGCGCTCGACGCTCGACGTCGCGCGTATCCGCGCGGACTTCCCGATCCTTTCGCGCACGGTGAACGGCAAGCCGGTGGTCTATCTCGACAACGCGGCGACCAGCCAGAAGCCGCGACAGGTCATCGACGCGATGAGCGCGGTCTTCGAGGAGCACAACGCGAACATCCACCGCGGCGTGTACGAGTTCAGCGAGACCACGACCGCCGCGTTCGAGGGCGCGCGGGCCAAGGTGGCGCGCTTCATCGGCGCGCGCGACGACCGCGAGGTCATCTTCGTCCGCAACGCGACCGAGGGCGTGAACCTGGTCGCGTACACCTGGGGCCGCGAGAACATCAGGTCCGGCGATCGGATCATCTCGACGGTGCTCGAGCACCACTCCGACTTTGTGCCGTGGCAGCAGCTGGCCAAGGACGTCGGCGCAGAGATCGTGATGATCGACGTGGACGACGACGGCCGCCTGCGCCGCGATCAGCTCTCGGCGGAGCTCAAGAAGGGCGCGAAGCTCCTCGCGATCACGCACACCTCGAACGGCCTCGGGACGGTGAACCCGGTGAAGGAGATCGTCGCGGAGGCGCACGCCGCCGGCGCGACCGTTCTCGTCGACGCGGCACAGGCCGTGCCGCACACGCCGGTGGACGTGACCGATCTCGACTGTGACTTCCTGGTCTTCAGCGGACACAAGATGCTCGCGCCGCCCGGCTCTGGCGCGGTGTGGGCGCGGATCAAGCTGCTCGAGCGCATGCCGCCATTCCTGTTCGGCGGCGACATGATCAGCCGCGTGACCGTCGAGAAGACCGAGTGGAACGAGCTGCCGTGGAAGTTCGAGGCCGGCACGTCCTCGTACGTCGACGCCATCGGGCTGGGCGCCGCGGTCGACTACCTGGGGGCCGTCGGTGTGGCGAAGATCCACGAGCACGAGCTCTCGCTGGTCGCGTACCTGTTGCCGCGACTGGCCGAGACCGAGGGCGTCACGGTCTACGGGCCGAAGACGCTCGAGGACCGGGTCGGCGTGGTCTCCTTCAACATCGAGGGAATCCACCCGCACGACGTCGCGACGATCTTCGACCGCGAAGGCGTGTGCGTGCGCGCGGGCCATCACTGCAATCAGCTGCTCATGACGCGTCTCGGCGTCGCCGCGACCACGCGCGCGTCGTTCTACCTCTACAACACGACGGCGGAGTGCGACGCGCTGCTGGGCGCAATAGACAAGGCCAAGAAAGTGTTCAAGGTGTAGCGATGGACGACATGTACCGCGACTACATCCTCGATCATTACAAGAATCCGCGGAACCAGGGTGAGCTGTCGGGCGCGACGAACACGTATGCCGACTCGAATCCGCTGTGCGGCGACGAGCTCAGCATGGCGCTGCGCATCGAGGACGACCGGGTCGCGGATGTACGTTTCAATGGCAAGGGCTGTGCGATCTCCCAGGCGTCCGCCTCCATCCTCACGGAGGAGATCAAGGGCAAGACGCTCGACGAGGTCAAAGCGATCGACAAGGATCACATCCTGGAGAATCTCGGGATCCCGATCAGCCCGGCGCGCATCAAGTGCGCCCTGCTGAGTCTCAAGACGCTCAAGGGTGCCGCGTGGGGCCTGCCGGCATGGCCCGACGAGGAAGACACCAAAACACGCGCGGCCGGACAGAGGAGATAGACATGACCGTCGACGTTCGCAAAGAGCTTCCGGACAACTACAAGTTCGGCTGGGAAGACAAGGACGCCGTCTACCGGAACGTCAAGAAGAAGGGACTTTCGGAGGACGTCGTCCGCGAGATCAGCCAGGACTACAAGCACGAGCCCGACTGGATGTTCCAGCGGCGCCTGAAGGCGCTCAAGCACTACCGCGTGCGCTCGATGCCGACCTGGGGCGCGGACCTTTCCGGCATCGACTTCGAGGACATCTACTACTACCTGAAGGCCTCGGATTCGTCGAAGAAGAACTGGGAGGACGTGCCCGACTACGTGAAGCGCACGTTCGACCAGCTGGGCATCCCGCAGGCGGAGCAGAAGTACCTCGCCGGAGTCGGAGCGCAGTACGACAGCGAGTCGGTTTACCACAACATCCGCAAGGATCTCGAGAAGCTTGGGGTCGTCTTCATGGACACGGACACCGCGCTGAAGGAGCACGAGGACATCGTGCGGCAGTACTTCGGCACGGTGATCCCCGCGAACGACAACAAGCTCGCCGCGCTCAACACCGCCGTGTGGTCAGGCGGCTCGTTCGTGTGGGTTCCGCCGGGCGTGAAGGTGACGATCCCGCTTCAGGCCTACTTCCGCATCAACAGCGAGAACGCCGGCCAGTTCGAGCGCACGCTCATCATCGCTGAGCCTGGGTCGAGCGTGCACTACGTAGAAGGGTGTACGGCGCCCGTGTTCACGACGAACACGCTGCACAGCGCGGTCGTCGAGATCATCGTCAAGGAAGACGCCGACGTCCGCTACACGACGATCCAGAACTGGAGTCACAACGTCTACAACCTCGTGACCAAGCGCGCTGTCGTTCAGAAGGGCGGCCGCATGAGCTGGATCGACGCGAACCTCGGCAGCAAGGTCACGATGAAGTACCCGAGCGTGTACCTCACCGGCGAGGGCGCGCACGGCGAGGTGCTCTCGGTGGCGTTCGCGGGCGACGGGCAGCACCAGGACGCCGGAGCGAAGATGGTCCACGCCGCTCCCAACACCACCTCGCTGATCACTAGCAAGGGCATCAGCAAGGGCACGGGCATTCAGAGCTACCGCGGCCTCGTGAAGATCTACGCGGGCTCGCACGGAGCGAAGAGCACGGTGCGCTGCGACGCGCTCATGCTCGACGACACCGCCCGGAGCTCAACGTACCCGTACATGGAGATCGACGAGGACGACGTGACCATCGGCCATGAGGCATCCGTCTCCAAGGTCGGTGAGGAGCAGCTGTTCTATCTCATGAGCCGGGGGCTCTCCGAGAACGACGCCACCGCGATGGTCGTGAACGGCTTCATCGAGCCGATCGTGAAAACGCTTCCGATGGACTACGCGATCGAGATGAACCGCCTCATCCAGCTGCAGATGGCCGGAGCGATCGGCTGACCGTCGCCACGGTCGCCGCGACGCCATTGCCGCTCGACCGCGCAACGGTCGAGCGGCTCAGTGTTGGGCGCCGTGAGCCCGGCTGGGCGCTCGAGGATCGGCTGGCTGCCCTGGAGCGCTTTGAAGAGGCCGGCTGGCCCACCGGGCAGGAGGAAGAGTGGCGGCGCTTCCCGCTCAAGGACCTGCCCAAGGTGAGCGCGGCGGAGCTTCTGGACGTAGCGCATCCGCCGAGCGAGTACGGCTCGGTGCCGCTCGATGCATCGCACAAGGGACTGGTGTTCGACCGCTGGTCGTCCGCCGTGCGCGACCACCCCGAGCTCGTGCGCCGCTGGCTGCCCGACGGCGGTGGCATGCCGAGCCACGACGCGTTCCGCGCCTGGGCCGGCGCGCTGTACGGGCACGGCAGCACGTTCCTCTACGTCCCGGCGGGGCTGCACGTCGAGCTGCCGCTCGAGGTACACAAACGGTGGGCCGCGGGGACCGCGCCGATCGTCTTCCGCACGCTCGTCATCGCTGAGGAGGGGTCGTCGGTGACTCTGCTCGAGGAGCTCTCGTCCGAGGGCGGAGGTCCTGGCCGCCTCGCGGTGCCCTCGGTCGAGGTCCGCGCCGGACCCGGCGCCACGGTCCGCTACGTCGGGGTACAGCGTTACAGCGACGACGTCTGGCAGATCGGGCAGCAGCGCAACATCTCGGAACGCGACAGCGTGCTCGCGAACTTCAACGTGCTCGTCGGCAGCAAGCGGACGAAGCTCGGCGTCGAGTCGGACATACGTGGAAACGGCGCGCGGGTGAAGCTCTACGGACTCGTCGCGGCCGGGGACCAGCAGCGCATCGACGTGAACTCGCTCCAGCGCGTCGACGGCAAGGCCTCCACGAGCGATCTCCTCTACCTCTCGGCGCTGTACGAGGCGGCGCACGCGATCTTCTACGGCGTGATCCGCGTCGAGCCCACGTCCAGCGGCACCGGCTCGTACCAGGAGTGCCGCAACATGCTGCTCTCGAAAAGGGCCGGCGCCGATCCGATCCCCGTGCTGGAGATCCTGACCAACGACGTCGCGCGCTGCGGTCACGGGGCGACCGCCGGTTCGCTGAGTGACGAGGATCTCTTCTACGTCATGTCGCGCGGTCTGGACCGCGCCACCGCCGAGCAGCTCCTCGTACGCGGGTTCTTCCAGCGCGTCGTGAACGACATCCCTGACGTCCAGATCCGTTCGCGTGTGACCGACGCGCTCGCGCCACGCATCGGGCGCATCGCCGAGGCGGAGGTCGCGGCGGCTTGAGCCGGTACGTCTGCGTCGCCAGCACCTCCGACATCCCGCCAGGTGAGGTCGCCGTCGTAGAGGCCGAGGGCCGGAGCCTCTGTGTCGGGCACTGCGAGGATGACACGTGGGGCGCCATCGACAACGTCTGCACCCACGACGGCGGTGTGCTCGGTGAGGGTGAGCTCGAGGACTGCCTCGTGGAGTGCCCGCGCCACGGCGCGCGCTTCGACCTCCAGACCGGCGAGGTGCGGGCGCTGCCAGCGGTCTTCCCGGTCAACGCCTATCCCGTGCGCGTGGTCGACGGCCGCGTCGAGGTGGACCTTGGCGTGGCGACGAAGGAGCTGGAGATCGGCTAACGTCCCTGCTTCGCGCCGCGGGTCCGGCGTATCGCGCCGCGGGTCCTGCCGCGGCTCGGGGCTCCCGCTCGCGAGTTGGCCTCCCCGCCTCCACCGCTCGCCCGCCGTCTCTCTGCCGGCGGGGCCCCTCCACTCTCGCTCGCGGGATGCCCACTCGCCGCGTCACCCGCGGCGCGTCACCGGCGCCGCGTCACCCGCGCGGCGCGCGCCAGCCGACAAGCGCCACTCCGCCCCCTGGCGCCGGTAATGCTCTGCCGCCGGAAAACGACATGGGAGGTCCGGCATGGAAGAGTGGAAGCGGGTCGAGAAGCGCACCGAGACACGCGAGAGCCCCGAGGGCGACGTGACGAACATCAACGTCGGTCCCGGCAGCTCGACGCAGGTGGACGACGACGAGGTCACCGTCGAGGAGGAGCGAGAGACCGAGCTGCACGACATCGCTGACGACCCCGCCGGGTCCACGATCATCACCCAGGACGAGACGATCGAGAAGCACCAGCGCTGAGAGGCGGGCCCTTCCCGGCGCTATCCTCAGCCGGAACACGCGCCGGGGAGGGCCCTCTTGATCAGCAGCGCCGCTCGCGACCGCATCAAGCTCGCCATCGACCAGCTCGAGGAAGGCTTCCATCGCTACGACGAGCGCTCCAATCAGGACACCAACGAGTCGTACGAGGCCGCGCTCCAGCGCGGAAAGGCCATGGGGTACCAGGAAGCCGCCCATCTGGTGAAGTCCGCGCTGCACGACATCGACGTCAAGAGCCTGTAGGTGGCGCGGCAGCGGTGATCACGGCGGTCGTGCTCATCACCGCGGAGCGCGGCGCGCTTCCAAAGATCGGTGAGGACCTGGCCGCTGTCCCGGGGGTCTCCGAGGTGTACTCGGTCACGGGGGAGATCGACTTCGTCGCGATGGTCCGGGCCCGCGAGCACGAGGAGCTCGCCGAGATCGTCACCCTCCGGATCGCCCAGGTGCCCGGCGTCGCGCGCACGCATACCCACGTCGCCTTCCGGGCGTACTCGAAACACGACCTGGAGAGCGTGTTCGGTTCGGACAGCCCGCGTTGAGGAGCGGCGCCGTCGCCTAGACTCGGCCTGATGCAGGCCGTGGTCATGGCCGGCGGCGAGGGGAGCCGCCTGCGCCCCCTGACGATCAATCGGCCCAAGCCGATGGTCTCGATCGTCAATAAGCCCTGTCTCGGCCACATCTTCGACCTCCTCCAGCGGCACGGCATCGACGACGCGTTCGTGACGCTGCAGTACCTCGCGTCGCAGATCCAGGACAGCTTCGGCGATGGCGGCGCGATCGGCATGCGCCTCAAGTACAGCGTCGAGGAGTCGCCCCTCGGGACCGGCGGCTCCGTCCGCCAGATCGGTGACGACCTCGACGAGACGTTCATCGTCATCTCGGGCGACGCCCTGACCGACATCGATCTGTCCAAGGTCATCGCCTTCCACCGCGAGCGCAAGGCCGCCGTCACGCTCACGCTGTATCACGTCGCGAATCCGCTGGAGTACGGCGTGGTCATCACCGGTAAGGACGGGCGGATCTCGAAGTTCCTCGAGAAGCCGTCCTGGGGCGAGGTCTTCTCGGACACCATCAACACCGGCATCTACGTGATGGAGCCCCGCGTCCTCGAGCGCTACAAGCCGGGCGAGGCGTTCGACTTCAGCAAGGACCTGTTCCCGGCGCTGCTGAATGAGGGGGAGCCGCTCTACGGGTACATCGCGCCCGGCTACTGGACGGATGTCGGCTCGATCGCCGAGTACGCGCGCGCGAACGCGGATCTGCTTCAGGGCCGTGTGACGGCGGGTCCGCTGGGCCGCGAGCTCCTGCCGGGGGTCTTCACCAACGGCGAGGTCGAGATCGACGAGTCCGCGCGCATCACCGGTCCCGTCTACCTGGGGAACGGCGTGAAGATCGGGCCGCACGTCGAGGTCATCGGCCCGACGGTCCTGCGCGACTACGTCACCGTCGACGTCGGCGCGATCGTCGACCGGTCGATCGTCTGGCGCAACAGCTATGTCGGCGAGCGGGCGGAGCTGCACGGCACGATCGTCGGCCGGCAGTGCGCGCTGAAGTCGCGCGTGACCCTGGAGGAGGGCAGCGTCATCGGCGACCACTGCATCGTGAACGACAACGCGCGCGTCCGGAGTCAGGTGAAGATCTGGCCCGACAAGCAGATCGAGAGCGGCGCCGTCGTCGGCTCGAGCCTCATCTGGGGCGCGCAGGGGCGCCGGGCGCTGTTCGGCCGATTCGGCGTCACGGGGCTCGTGAACATCGACCTCACGCCGGAGTTCTGCGCGCGCCTCGGCGCGGCGTACGCGTCGACGCTGCCGGGAGGCACCACGGTGACGATGAATCGCGACCAGCACCGTACGAGCCGGATGCTGAAGCGCGCCCTCATGGGCGGCATCGTGTCCGCCGGCGTCCACGTGGCCGACCTCCTCCAGGCTCCGCTCCCGATCGGACGGCATCACACGCGGCGCCTGGGGGCGGGTGGCGGCGTCCACGTCCGTGTGTCGCCCTTCGACGCGCGCGTATGCGACGTGAAGTTCTTCGACCGCCAGGCGCTCGACATGGACAAGGCGCAGGAGCGCAAGGTGGAGACCGTGTTCTTCCGCGAGGACATCCGGCGCGTCGGGTACGCCGACGTCGGTCGCATCTACGAGTCGCAGCGCGTCGGAGAGGCGTACAGCGAGGCCTTCCTCGCCGAGATCATCCACCGGAGGGAGATCGCGGAGCGCGACTTCAAGATCGTCGTCAACTATTCGCACGGCACGGCGGTGCAGTTCCTGCCACCCCTCCTCAACACGCTCGGCATCGACCTCATCGCGATCAACGGGCTCGTATCCGAGAATGTCGGCTCGCGGTCGTTCGACGAATTCCAGAATGAGAAGCGCGAGCTCGCGGCCATCGTGGCTGCGCTCTCCGCCTCTGCCGGCGTGATCATCGACGCCGGTGGTGAGAAGGTCTTCTTCGTCGATGACCGGGGCCGGAACATCAACGACATGCACTTTCTGATGGCGTTCGCCGCGCTGTCCGCGCGCGTCACGCCGGGCGTTGTGGCCGTGCCCGTCTACGCACCCTCGGCCATCGAGGAGGCTGTCGCCCAGTTCGGCGGCAAAGTGCAGCGCGTGCGCGCCTCCGCCGAGGCGCAGATGAATCTCGCGGCGAGGGAGAACCCCCTTGTCGTCGGAGACGGTGTGGGCGGCTTCATCTTCCCGCGGTTCCTTCCGTCCTACGACGGGTTGTTCGCGACGGTGCGCCTCCTGGAGCTCCTGGCCGTCACCGGCAGGTCGCTGTCGGAGGTCGTGGACGAGACGCCCCCGGCCAACGTGGCGCGCGTCCAGGTACCGTGCGAGTGGGAGCGCAAGGGTCGTGTGATGCGCAGGCTGGCGCAGGATCCCCGTACGGAGCACACCCGCCAGATCGACGGCGTGAAGCATCAGAGCGACGGTGAGTGGGTGCTCGTGCTGCCCGACGGCGATCGGCCGCTCTTCAACGTCTATGCCGAGGCGAGGGACGAGGACCGCGCCTGGACGCTCGCGCGCGAATATGCCGACCGCCTGCAGCAGCTGCGGAGCGAAGCATGACCGTCCGCGTCGCGATCGCGCAATGCGCGCCGGCGCTCGGCGCCTTCAAGCGGAACGTCGCGATGCACGAGGAGTGGATCGGCCGCGCGCAGGGCGCGCGCGCTCAGCTGGTCGTGTTCCCCGAGCTGTCGCTCACCGGCTACTACCTCAAGGATCTCGCGGGCGACATCGCATGCTCCGCCGACGACGAACGGCTGAAGCCGATCGCCGACGCCTCGCGGCGCATCGACGTGTGCGCGGGCTTCGTCGAGCGCGCGCCCGACGCGCGGCTGCACATCGCGCAGGGCTACTGGTCCGGCGGCCGGCTCGTGCACGTGCACCGCAAGGTCTATCTGCCGACCTACGGCATCTTCGACGACGGCCGCTACTTCGGACCGGGCGAGCGCTTCGACGTGTTCGAGAGCGTGGCCGGACCGACCGGCCTGGCGATCTGCGAGGACCTCTGGCACATCTCGGTCCCCTACCTGTACGCGACGACTGGAGCGACCGTCGTACTGTCACCGGCGTCGAGCCCGGGACGCGGGGTCGCCGAGGGCGGCGATCTGGGCACGGCGGAGTCATGCCGGCTCATGGACCGCTTCTACGCGCAGTACCTGACGCTCTACGTGCTCTTCGCGAACCGCGTCGGGCTGGAGGACGGCGTCGCCTTCTGGGGTGGCTCGGAGGTGGTCGCGCCCGACGGCACCGTGGTCGCGCGCGCACCGGAGTTCGAGGAGCACCTCCTGATCGCGGAGATCGAGCCGGACCTGGTAGCCCGCGAGCGCGACCGCAACCCGCTCGTCCGCGACGAGCGTCCGGACCTGGTGCAGAGCCATCTCGCCCGCCGCACCGGTCTCGTCCGCCGGCCCGACGTCGCCGTGGAACGCTCGTGACGCTCGAGGTCCGCGCCGGCGCGATCCGCCCCGATCCGGGCGACCCGTCGCCGCTGCGCATCGATGAGGCCCTCGTTCGCCGGATGCTCGTCGCGTTCCTCCGCGAGGAGTCGAGGAAGTCAGGTCATCGGCGCGTCGTCGTGGCCGTCTCGGGCGGCGTCGACAGCGCGGCGGTCGCCGCGCTCGCGGCGGAGGCCTTCGGGCCGGAGAGCGTGACCGCGCTGTTCCTTCCGTACCGGACCTCGGATGCCGCCTCGGCGGAGCACGCGCGCCTCGTGGCCAGGACATTCGGTCTCGCGCTCGAGGAGATCGACATCACGCCGCAGGTCGACGCCTACCTTGGCCGGCTGGGCGAGATCGATCGCGTCCGGCGCGGCAACAAGATGGCGCGCGAGCGCAAGTCGATCGAGTACGACCGGGCCTGGCCCGACGGGCTCGTGCTCGGAACGAGCAACAAGACCGAGCTCCTGCTCGGCTACGGAACGCGCCACGGCGACATGGCCTGCGACCTCAATCCGGTCGGCGACCTGTACAAGACGCAGCTGCGCGAGCTGTCGGTCCATCTCGGCGTGCCCGACGCGGTCGTGCGCAAGGCGCCGAGCGCGGATCTGTGGGTCGGTCAGACCGACGAGGACGAGCTCGGCTTCACCTACGCGCGGGCGGATCTCATCCTCTATCACCTCGTCGATCGGCGGCTGCGCCCCTCCGAGCTCATCGCGGCGGGCTTCGATGCGACACTCGTCAACAACATCCGCGAGCGCGTGCGGCGAAGCCACTACAAGCGAGTGATGCCGCTCATAGCCAAAGTGAGTCTGCGCACCGTGGGTCACGACTTCCTGTATCCGAGAGATTGGGAAGCCGACTGAGCGAGACGGGCTCGGCGGGCGAAGCGGGGCCGACCGAGGGCCCCCGCGCGCGAGGGGTCCCCGTCCCGACGAGGGACGGGGTTTCGCGCGAAAAGAGGGTTTCGGTCGGCCCCGCTTCGGCGGAGCCTTCGAGCGAAGCGCCTCCCCTGCGCTTGGCTCTTGGATATGGATTGGCCTTCACGGCGGCAGCCTGCTTTGGCGTCGGCGGCATCATCGCGAAGGCCGCCTTCAACGCGGGTGTCGCGCCCTCACTCCTCGCCGAGTGGCGCATCTTGTTCGGCTTTCTTGCGTATGCGGCGATCTTCGCGGTGATCCGTCCCTCCGCATTTCGTGTTCGCCGCGCCGATCTGCCGCTCTTCGCCCTCTTCGGCATCGTCGGACTCGCGGGCGTGCAATGGACGTACTACGAATCGATCCAGCGGCTCCCCGTCGGCGTCGCGGTCGTCATCCAGTACACCGCGCCGGTCCTGTTGCTGATGTGGGCCCGTCTCCGCGGGAGGGAGGTCGGCAGCCGGCTGTGGCTCGCCGCGGCGCTCGCGCTCGTCGGGTGCTTCTTCGCCGCGGGGGCGTACGACGCGGTTCTCTTCCAGCTCAACACCGTAGGCGTCGCGCTGTCGGTGCTGTCAGCGTTCATCTTCGCGCTCTACTTCCTGCTCGCGGAGCGGATCCTGAGGCGCTACGAGACGCCGACGCTCCTCATCTACGGTTTCGGTTTCGCGCTTCTGGCGTGGGCGGTTTTCCGCCCTCTCTGGACCCTTCCGTGGACCACGACCACGTCCGAGACCTGGGTGCTCCTTCTCGGCGTGCTCGTCGTGGCCACGGTCATCCCCTTCGGGCTCACGCTCGCCGCGGTGAAGCTCATCCCCGCCGCACGCGTCGGCCTCACCGCCACCATCGAACCGGTCGTCGCCGCGGTCGCCGCGTTCCTCGTCCTGAGTGAGCAGCTGGCCCTCCCGCAGATCGCCGGCGGCGTCGTCGTGGTCGTCGCGATCCTCATCGCACAGAGCCTCCGCCCGACCGCGGACAGCGTGTGACCTCCGCCGTCGGCTCCGGCTTTCTTCGCCGCCTTGCGGCTGCGAATCAGTAGTGGGCAAGCTGTACCTCGTTGCCACGCCGATCGGCAACCTCGAGGATGTGTCGCAGCGCGCGCTGCGCATCCTGCAGGAGGCGCACATGGTGGCCTGCGAGGACACGCGCCACACGCAGATCCTGCTGCGCAAGCACGACATACGCGCGAAGCACCTGACGGCGTATACCGAGTTCAACCACAAACGGAAAGTGGCCGAGCTCGTCGGCCAGCTGGACCGCGGCTGGGATGTCGCGCTCGTCTCCGACGCGGGCACGCCGGCGCTGTCCGATCCCGGCGAGCAGCTGGTGCGCGCCGCGATCGCGGCCGGTCACCACGTCGTCGCGGTGCCCGGCCCGGCCGCGGCCATCGCCGCGCTCGTCGCATCCGGCCTGCCCACGCGCGAGTTCACGTTCGTCGGGTTCGTCGAGAAGAAGAGCGGGCCGCGGCGCCGTCTGCTGGAGCGCCTCATCGCGGAGGGGCGCACGGTCGTCCTGTATGAGAGCCCATACCGAGTGGCCGACCTCCTCGCGGATCTCGCGGCCGTCGCGCCGGCTGCGCCCGTCGTCGTCGCCCGCGAGCTGACGAAGCTGCACGAGGAGCTCGTGCGCGGCACGGCGTCGGAGCTCGCCGCACGTTTCGCGGAGAAGGCGCCCAAAGGTGAAGTGACGATCGTGTTCGCTCCCGCAGACGCTTAGCCCGGTATCCTCCGACGGGCAAAGGGGAGCCGATCCATTGAAGCGCGACTACCGCAAATGGCACAGCTCCGCGCTCGGGCGCGACATGGAGCTGCTCGTCTTCGGTGAGGGCGGCACGCCCGTACTCGTTTTCCCGACCTCGATGGGACGCTTCTACCAGTGGGAGGACTTCGGGATGATCGCCCACATGGCGCCGCGCATCGACGCCGGCTGGCTTCAGCTCTGGTGCGTCGACAGCGTCGATTCGGAGTCCTTCTACGACAAGACGAAGACGCCGCAGGAGCGTGCCGCGCGGCACGTCGCGTACGAGCGCTACCTGGTGGACGAGGTCCTGCCAGCCATACGAAACGAGAACCCGGTCGACTTCCTCGTCGTCGTCGGCGCGTCATTCGGGGCATTCCATGCGCTGTCGTTCGCCACCCGGCGTCCTGGCATAGCCCGCAAGGCGATCGGTCTCTCCGGTGCGTACGACGCTGCGCGTTGGCTGGGCGGCTCGCGCGAAGGTGAGGCGTACTACGTGAACCCGCTGACCTTCCTCCCGAGCCTGAAGGACGAGCGCTATCTCGAGCCGCTTCGGGCGACCGAGATCGTCATCGCGACGGGTCGCGACGATCCCAACGTCGACGAGTCCCGCCGAATGGCGAAGGAGCTTCAGGACAAGGACGTGCCGGCGAGCCTGCACGTCTGGGACGGCTGGGCGCATGACTGGCCGTACTGGAAAGAGATGGTGGACGTATTCCTGTGAGCAAGGTCGTCGGACTACTGGTCGGGCGCGAGAACACCTTCCCGGGGCCGTTCATCGAAACGGTCAACCGCAAGGGCGCGGCCCAGGGCGTCACCGCGGAGCTCGCGGTGCTCGGGGGGACCCGTGAGCTCGAGCTGCCCCGTTACCGCGTGCTCGTCGATCGCATCAGCCACGAGGTGCCCTACTACCGCGCGCATCTCAAGAGCGCCGCGCTGATGGGGACCGTCGTGGTGAATGATCCGTTCTGGTGGGAGGCCGACGAGAAGTTCTTCGAGTGCACGCTCGCGCGCTTGCTCGGCGTCGCGGTGCCCAAGACCGTCGTCCTGCCGAACAAGTCGTACATCTCGGACATCAACGAAGGATCGCTGCGGAACCTCAAGTACCCGCTCGACTGGGACGACATCCTGTCGTACGTCGGCCTGCCGGCGATCCTCAAGCCGAACACCGGTGGCGGCTGGAAGGACGTCTACCGCGTCGATTCCAAGCAGGATCTGCTCTGGGCGTACGACCAGTCAGGCAGCCTGAGCCCGGGGCACCGGCCGAAGACGATGATCCTGCAGGAGTTCATCAAGTGGGAGGACTACGTCCGTTGCATCTGCATCGGCCGCAGGGACATCCTCCCGATCCGTTACGACCCCACCGCGCCCTTCGCCGACCGTTACGTCGTGGACCGCCCCGTGGAGGGCGATCTCCGCGACCGCGCGGTACACGACGCCATCGCGCTGGTGGACGCGCTCGGTTACGACATGGACACGGTCGAGTTCGCGGTGCGCGACGGGACGCTCTACGCGATCGATTTCCTGAACCCCGCGCCGGACTTCGACTCGTTCTCCATCAAGGAGGACAACTTCAACTGGGTGCTGGAGAAGATGAGCGATCTCGTCATCTCCTACGCGACCGGCGCGGCGACGCCGCCGTGGAAGGGTGAGCACCGCTGGTGGCGGCACGTCCGTTCGTGACGAAAGAGCCGGCCTACGTCGTGGCGTGGAACGCGCTGCTCGCTGACGGTGCGACGGCGGCGGCGTGCGCGGAGAGCCTGACGCAGGGCCAGCGCGAGGGTGGCGCGATGTGGGGCGACCGGCCGCTCTGCGTGTCGCTCCGACCGAACCTGGTCACCAGGCGCCAGTACGCCGCGAACGCGACCGCGTCCGAGACGCTGTACGGAGCTCTCGCACGGCTCGAGCGCGCGCTGCTCCGCGACGAGGAGTTGCGCCGCGAGCTCGACCTCTCGTCGGAGGAGGACCGCCTCGCGCTGGCGGACCCGGGCTTCGCGGCCGCCTCGCCGTCATCGCGCCTCGACGGCTTCGTGTCGGACGGCGTCATCCGCTATGTCGAGTACAACGCCGAGTCTCCCGCCGGGATGGCGTACAACGACGTCCTCGTGGGGATCTTCGACCGGCTTCCGGCGATGAGGGCGTTCCGGAAGCGGTTCCGCGCGCGTCCGGTCCGTGCCGCCAGCAAGCAGCTCACCGCGATGCGCCGGGCGCACGGCCGGAAGGTCGGCACGATCGCGATCGTCGACTGGACCGGCCTCCCCACGCTCACCGAGTTCCAGATGTTCCAGCGCGCGTTCACCGAACGCGGCGTGAAGACGCTCATCTGCGCGCCCGAGGACCTCACGTACCGCGCGGGGCGTCTCCGCGCGAAGGGCACGGCGATCGACGTGGTCTACCGCCGCGTCCTGCTGTCGGAGCTGCTCGCGAAACCGGAGGTCGCGCGGCCGCTCCTGAGGGCCTACCTCGCCGGCGACGTGACCGTGGTGAACAGTCTGCGCGCGAAGCTGTTGCACAAGAAGATGAGCCTCGCGCTCCTCTCGGACGACCGTTACGCGCGTCTGTACACGCCCCAGCAGCGTCGCGCGATCGCGAAGCACATCCCGTGGACGCGCAAGATGCGCGAGGGGCACACGACCTATGGCGCAAAGGTGATCGACCTCACCGACTTCGTGCTACGCAACCGCGAGCGACTGGTGCTC
>DATKCP010000171.1:0-35021 GCA_035513115.1 Candidatus Limnocylindria bacterium
CGATCGATCGCGTGATCGATGGTCTCCGCATCGAACTTCTTCGAGCGGAGATGGCGGTGGATCTCGGCGACGGTGTGCGGCCGCCCACCGAGATAACGCACGGCCGCCTCGTAGGCGTCGCCGGCGGGCGTGGCGGCCGGCCTAACCCTCTTCGCCATCCGGGCTTGCGACAACCGCCGCCGCGCCGGACCGCTCGCGCACCTTTGTCTCGACCTCGTTCGCGACGTCGGGGTGCTCGCGCAGGAACTGCTTCGCCGCCTCACGCCCCTGGCCGATGCGCTGCTTGCCGTAGTTGATCCACGCGCCGGACTTGTCGAGCACGCCGGTGGTCACGCCCATGTCGAGCAGGCCACCCTCGCGCGAGATGCCTTCCGCGGCGAGGATCTCCAGCTCGGCGATGCGGAACGGAGGAGACACCTTGTTCTTGACGACCTTCACGCGGACGCGGCGGCCGATGATGTCGGTGCCGTTCTTGATCGGCTCGATGGGCCGGATGTCGAGCCGGATCGACGCGTAGAACTTCAGCGCCTTGCCACCAGAAGTGGTTTCGGGGTTTCCGAAGACGATTCCGACCTTCTCGCGCAGCTGGTTGATGAACATGACCGTCGTCTTCGTCTTGGAGATCGAGCCGGTGAGCTTCCGCAGCGCCTGGCTCATGAGTCGTGCCTGGAGACCCATGTGGGCGTCGCCCATCTCACCTTCGATCTCGGCACGCGGCACGAGCGCGGCGACGGAGTCGATCACCACGAGATCGACCGCGCCGGAGCGCACGAGCGTGTCCGTGATCTCGAGCGCCTGTTCGCCGTTATCGGGCTGCGAGATGAGCAGCTCGTCGATGTTGACGCCGCAGGTGCGCGCCCACTGCGAGTCCAAAGCGTGCTCAGCGTCGATGAACGCGGCGGTACCGCCACTCCGCTGAACCGCCGCGACCGCGTGAAGCGTCAGGGTCGTCTTCCCCGAGGCCTCCGGGCCGTAGATCTCGACCACGCGGCCGCGGGGGTAGCCGCCGATCCCGAGCGCGAGATCCAGGGCCAGCGAACCGCTCGGTATGGCGTCCACCTTGTCATCGGTGTTCGCGCCGAGCTTCATGATCGAGCCCTTGCCGAACTGCTTCTCGATCTGCAGGATCGCCTGGTCGATCGCCCTCGTCTTCTCTGTCACTGCCATCTATTCCGTCCTCACACCTTAGCTTCCGTAACGAAAACGGCGCCGGCTTGCTGCAACACCGGCGCCATCAGCGAGTTACCACGTCCCGGCGAAGCCGGGCGGGACAAGACGGTCAGGCGATGCTCATCGCCTGACCACTTACCAGTCCTTCTCCTTGCGCTTGCGGGGTACGAGCTCGATGGTCATCGGCTGGAGCGGCGCGGCCACAGTCTTTCTCTTCAGCTCCTTCTCGAGCTGCTCTTTGGACTTCTTCTTGGCCTTCTTGTCCTTGGCCTCGCCTCGCCCGGTCGGCATCCTCGTCCCTCCCGTCCGGTGGAGCACTCCGGACCGCAGCGAGCATAGCGCGTATCGCTCGTATGCTCTCGCCCGTGCCAGCCCGAAAGCGCGCGTCGGCGCGCGTCACGACCCGCACCGGCGATGCCGGCGAGACGTCGCTGTTCGGCAAGGGACGCGTGCGCAAGACCGATCCGCGGATCGCCGCGCTCGGCGACCTCGACGAGGCGCAGAGCGTGATCGGCGTCGCGCGCGCGATCTCCCCGAGGTCGCGGGTGGGACGGCAGCTGCTGGAGCTGCAGCAGGGTCTGTACGTCGCCATGGCCGAAGTCGCGACGCCTCCCAAGGATCTCGCTCGCCTCAAGGCGCGTCTCGACGCCGCGGCCGTCGCGAAGCTCGACACGGCGCTTGAAGCACTGAAGCAGCGCACGCCGATCGAAGGCCGTTTCGTCATACCCGGCGAGGACCCCGTGGGGGCCGCGCTCGATCACGCGCGCACGGTCGCGCGGCGAGCCGAGCGCAGCGTGGTCGCGTGCGTCGACGCCGGCAGCGTCTCCGGCGAGGTCCTGCTCCCCTGGCTCAACCGGCTCTCCGACCTGCTCTTCGTTCTCGCCCGTTCGGTCGAGCGGAGCCGGCCCGCCGCGCGTCGGTGACGGCCGAAAGCCAGATCGAGCGGCTCGAGCGGATCGCAGACGAGGTCGCGCGCGATTGGGGCTTGACGCTCCGTCCGGGCCGGCGCGGGCGGCACTCGTACGTCGGCTTCACCAGCGACGGCAGAGTGCTGAAAGTGACGCCCGTCGAGGACGACGAGGCCGACCATGAGGCCGACGCGCTCGCGCTCTGGAACGGGGATGGCGCGGTCCGGCTGCTTCGCCGCGATGACGCGCGACGCGCGCTGCTGATCGAGCGCGCACGTCCCGGGACGGACATCTCGGTATTGCCCGAGGACGAGGCGAATGCGGCCGCCGTGGGCGTCGCATTCCGGCTGTGGAAGCCTGCGCGACGGGCCGATCCGTTCCGCTCGATCGCCGAGCGCGTCGAGCTCGATCTCGGGCGTCGCGCCGGCTCGCACGAGCTCGTGTCCCTGGCGCGCACGGTCTTCGAGGCCACGTCGTTCGCGGAGACGACGCTGCTGCACGGTGACTATCACCACTACAACGTCCTGCGTTCCGGCGACGGCTACGTCGCGATCGACCCCAAGCCACTGGTCGGCGAGCCCGAGTTCGACGTCCCGCCGTTCCTCTGGAACCCGATCGGTCAGCTGCCACCGACCGCCGAGCGCACGGAGCGCCGCATCGCGGCGTTCGCCGCGGCGGGTCTCGACCCCGAGCGCATCCGCAGGTGGGCGATCGTACGCGGCGTCTGTCTGGGCCTGCCGCTCGGCGAAGGCGAGACCGAGGACGCCTCGCCACAGCTGCGCACGGTGCGCCAGCTGCTCTAGCCTGCCGCGCGCGACGCTAGGTGCTCGGTGGCGTCGATCCGGACACGCGCTCGCTCTGGAACGGGCCACGGGCCGTCCGCTGCTCCAGCAGCAGGTCCGCGAGCTCACGCTGCGTGGCGCGCTGCGCGTCGTCGACGTCCGCGAGCAGGACCAGCCCGTCCGCGAACCCCCACAGCACCAGCGCGTAGATGAGCGCGAAGACGAACCCGAAGACGCCGACCGCCACGGTGACGCCCGGGAACAGTGGCACCGCTCCCTCCGGGATCTGGTACTGGCTCGCGCCGTACACACCGAGGGCGCCGCCGATCACGAAGAGGATCGCCGCGACGCGCATCGCCCCTGCCGCGAACTTGATCGCGAAGTGGCTGCGCGGGCGCGGCTTCGCCTTTATCGGAGCCAGGGCGGGGGCTCCCAGTGGTCCGGCAGCACGGTGACCTTCACCGGCATCTCGGCAGCCTGCTCGGACACGGACTGGATCTGGCCGATCAGCATCGGGCCGTACGGGCAGAACGGCGTCGTGAGCACCATCCTCACCTCGGCCTCCTCGGGTGTGAAGACGACCTCGCGGATGAGGTCGAGGTCGATGACCGAAAGCCCGATCTCGGGATCGAGCACGGCCTGAAGCGCGTTGAGGATCTTCTCCTGCTTCTCGGCCTCTGCGGCGATCGGCGACGGCGCCTTTTCGGTCTTCGCCGCCGTCTCTTCGGTGGCCATGGCGATCCTTTCCGGCCCGCTCAGCGCCGAGCGAGCCACGCGAACAGCGAGAGCCCGACGGTCAGTACGACACTGATGACGATAGACGTTGCGATGGGAACGTACACGGTCCACCGGTCTCCGCCGAACGTGAGGTCACCGGGCAGGCGCCCGACGAAGGGCACTTTGTCGGCGAACATCAGGGCGAGGCCGATGGCGACGATGACCACTCCGGCGATGACGAGGCCGCGTCCGACGGCGTCCATATCCGCGTCGATTGTCTCACGGGCATACGACGCGGCGGTCAACGGAATGTCACGAGCAGGATGCGATCGTCATCCGCCGCCGGACGGCCGCGTCCATCGCGGTTGCTCGTGAGCACCAGAAATTCACCGCTCGCGAGCTCGTACACGTCGCGGAGCCTGCCGTACCGGTTGACGAGCAGCCGCTCCTCGAACGCGACACCGCCACCATCCGGCGTGAGGACGACGCGGTGCAGATGCTGGGCGCGCAGAGTCGCGAAGAGAAGCGACCCGCGGAGCGGACCCGGCCGGGTCGCGAAAGCCGCACCCGACGGCGCCCACGTGTCGAGCGCACCGCTCGACACGATCGCGTCGCGGAAGCGCTGGTCGCCCGGCTTTCCCGTCACCAGCGGCCAGCCATAGTTCGCGCCCGCTTCGATGCGGTTCACCTCGTCCTGGCAGCACGCCGGGGGGAACCCGCTCGGTCCGTGCTCGGTCTGATAGAGGACGCCCGTGTCGGGCTGGAATGCGAGCCCCTGCACGTTGCGGTGCCCGAGCGAGTAGACGTGCGACCCGGGGAAAGGATTGTCCGAGGGAACGGCGCCGTCCTTCTCGAGTCGAAGGATCTTGCCGCCGAGTGATCTGAGGTCCTGCGCGCGCGCCTGCTGCTCGCCGTCGCCCGTGGCGACGTACAGCTTGCCGTCAGGTCCGAACGCGATGCGGCCACCGTCGTGATTCGACGACCCGGGGATGTTGTCGAGCAGGGTGGTCTCGTCGGTGCCGGCGCCGCTGGCGTCGCGCAGCCGCACGAGGCGATTCAGCGTCGCGCCACCGGCGCCGGCATACGAGTAGTACAGGTACACGAAGCCCGTGCGCGCGAAGTCCGGGTCGAGCGCGATCCCCAGCAGACCGCGCTCGGCGTCGGAGCTCGCCCGCGCCGGCACGGTCGCCCATGGCCGCGCCTCGAGCCCACCGCCCGCTCCGAGCCGCACGATGCGCACGCGCCCGGGCCGCTCGGTGACAAAGAGCCGCCCATCGGGTGCCTGCGCGACCGCCCACGGCACTTCGAGACCGGACGCGACGAGCCGCACGTTCTCCACCACAGCGGGACCGAGGCGCGGCGACGGAGTGGATATCGGCGTCGCGCTCGGGGCCGCGCGCGGACCGGTCGCGGGAGGCGCGCACACCACGATGGTCGCCAGCGCCGCTGCCAGCGCGCGCCTCACCCGCGATCACGGAGCCAGCGCATGAGCTCGCGGACCGCCATCGGCCGCGCGAGCAGGTAACCCTGCGCGGCCACGCAGCCGACGGCGCGAGCGAAGTCGAGCGTCGCCTGGGACTCGACCCCGACCGCGACGAGCCCGATGCCCCGGTCGTGCGCGAAGCGCGCGATGCCGCGTGCCATGTCGGCGGCCTGCGCCTCATCGGCCGCGTGACCGGTGATCTCGCGGCCGAGCTTCACGGTGTCGAGCGGCCAATCGCTCACGCCGTCGAGCTGAACGACGCTGGTGACGTCGTCGAGCGCGATCGGAATGCCGCGCGCGCCGAGCGCACGCACGCCCTCACTGGACGCCTCGCCGGTCTCGTCCGCGCGGATCTCGGCGCTGAGACCGGACGTGCCGGCCGTCATCCGCAGCGTTCTCTCGAGAAGGCGCACGAACCGCGCATCGCGCAGGTCGCTGGCCGTGAAGTTGATCGCGACCTTCATCTCGAGTCCGTCACTGCGCCAGACGCTCGCCTGCAGGAGCGCCTCGCGCATGACCCACGCCGTGAGATCGTGCATCAGCCCTTCACGTTCGGCGGTCGGGAGGAAGGCCTGCGGCGGCAGGAGACCCTTCTTCGGATGCTTCCACCGGACGAGTGCCTCGACCGCGTGCACGGCGTTGCCGTCGATGGCGAGGATCGGCTGGTAGTGGAGCTCGAGCTCGTTCTGCGCGATCGCGCGCGCCAGCTCGAAGGGACCGTCGCCGCTCAATCTTCAGACCTGGGGGGATCCTCCGGCTGCGCCTCGTTCCACAGCGTCGCTCCGGTGGGCGGCGTCCGGCCCAGGTGCTGGTAGGCGTGTTCGGTGGCGACGCGGCCGCGCGGAGTCCGCTTGAGGTAGCCCTGCTGCATCAGGTACGGCTCGTACACGTCCTCGATCGTCTCGGCATCCTCGCTCAGCGCTGCCGCGAGCGTCTCGAGTCCCACGGGACCCCCGGAGAACTTGTCGACGATCGCCGCCAGGAGCATGCGGTCGACGCCGTCGAGGCCCTTGTCGTCGACCTCGAGCGCGGCGAGCGCCTCGCGTGCGACGGCGAGCGTCACGCGACCGTCGTGTCTCACCTGAGCGAAGTCGCGCACGCGCTTGAGCCAGCGGTTCGCGATGCGCGGCGTGCCGCGCGACCGGCGCGCGATCTCGTGCGCGGCAGCGGCTTCGATCTCGACGCCCAGGATGCGGGCCGAGCGCCGCACGACCTGTTCGAGCGGCGCTGTCTCGAAGAGGTCGAGCTTGTACGTGGCTCCGAAACGGTCACGCAGGGGCGAAGACAGGCGGCCGATGCGCGTCGTCGCGCCGATCAGCGTGAAACGCGGGAGCGGGAGTCGCAGCGTTCGCGCTCCCGGCCCTTTGCCGATGACGATGTCGAGCTGATAGACGTCCATCGCCGGATAGAGGACCTCCTCCACCAAACGTGGCAGACGGTGCACCTCGTCGATGAACAACACCTCGCCGGCCTGGAGGTTGGTCAGGATCGCGGCGAGGTCGCCGGCGCGCTCGATCGCGGGTCCACTGGTGACGCGGATCGGCACGCCCAGCTCGTAGGCGATGACGCTCGCGAGCGAGGTCTTCCCCACCCCCGGCGGTCCGTAGAGCGCGACGTGCTCCAGTGGCTCGCCGCGCGCCCTTGCGGCCTCGATGAGGATGCGCAGGTTGCCTTTGACCTTGTCCTGATTGATGTACTCGTCGTCCGAGAGGCGCTGCGGGCGCAGGGTCGCCTCGAGCGACCGTTCGCGGTCCTGGCCCGACGGGCTCACGTCCCGGGGCTCGTCCCTGTCCGGCTTCTTGCCGTCTTCCTTCAAGCCAGGGCCCGCCGCACGGCGGCGGCGATCCGCTCGGCCGCGGTCGCACGTGGCATGAATTCCGCCTCGGTCGCGCCGCGGGCCTTGAGCTCGACCTGGTCTTCCTTGAGCGTGCGCTTCGACACCGTTGCGCGGAACGGGATGCCGATGAGGTCGGCGTCGGCGAACTTCACTCCGGCCGTCTCCTCGCGGTCGTCGTACAGGATCTCGACACCCATGCCTTCCAGATCGGCGGCGAGGGAGTCGGCCGCCGCGCGCACGGCTTCGTCGGTCGACGGAAGGGCGATGACATGCACCTGGTACGGCGCGACGGCGATCGGCCACAGGATGCCTTTGTCGTCGAAGTGGGTCTCGATGATGGTCTGCACCGCGCGGCCGATTCCGATGCCGTAGCTGCCGAACATGAGCGGCTTGCGCGTGCCGTCTTCGGCGAGGTACGTCCCGTTCATCTTGTCGGCGTAGTACGGGCCGAACTTGAAGATGTTGCCTATCTCGACGCCTCGACGAATGGTCAGGGCGCCACGGCACTTCGGGCACGCATCGCCCTCGCGCACGTCATGCACGTCGACACGCTCGCCCTTGAAGTCGCGGCCCAGTACGACGTTCCGCAGATGCGCGTCCCTCTTGTTCGCCCCCGCGACATAGCCACGACCGTCCACCGAGATGTCCACCAACGTCCGTGCGTTCAGCCCCACCGGGCCGATGAAGCCGGGGACACCGCTAGCGGCTGCGAAGTCCGCGTCCGTCGCGAACTTGACGTCTGACGTGGCGAGGAGCTTGCGAAGCTTGGGCTCGTTCAGCTCCCGGTCACCGGGAAGGACGACGGCAACAACGCTCCCCGCGGCGTCGCGCATCAGCAGCGTCTTGAGGAACGCCTCGGGCGGCTGCCTGAGCGACGTCCGCAGCGCCTCGATACTCGTCGTTCCCGGCGTCGCGATCTCACTGGGCGCAGGGCCATGCTCCGTCACGGCACCCGCTTCAGCATGCCTCGTCGCTTTCTCCATATTCGCCTTGTAGTCGCATTTCGAACAGATCGCGATCCGGTCTTCGCCGACCTCGGTCAGCACCTGGAACTCATGCGCGACGTCGCCGCCCATGTTTCCGGTGTCCGACTCGACGCTGATCGCATCCAGGCCCATGCGGGCGAACGCTCTCGCGTACGCACCGTGCTGGGACCAGTACGAGCGGTCGAGCCCCTCCCAATCCTTGTCGATCGAGTACGCGTCCTTCATCACGAACTCGCGTACGCGAAGCAGGCCGGCCCGCGGGCGCTGCTCGTCACGCCCCTTCTCCTGAAAGTGGTAGACCATCACCGGCAACTGCCGGTACGACAGGATCTCGTTCCGTGCGTGATGCATGACGAGCTCTTCGTGCGTGTAGGCGATCATGTATTCGTGCCCGCCGTGATCGCGGGTGCGGAAGGTCACCGGCTCCAGGGAGTCCCAGCGACCGGTCTCCTTCCAGTACTCGGCCGGCGTGATGACCGGCAGCCGGACTTCCTGGGCACCGATGCGGTCCATTTCCTCGCGGATGATCTGCTCCACCTTCCTCGCGACCCGGAATCCGAGTGGCAGCCAGGAGTAGAGGCCGGCGGCGAGCGGGCGCGCGATGGCGGCGCGCAGCATGAGCCGATGGCCGGGCGTCTGCGCATCCGTAGGCGCCTCGCGCAGAGTGCGTCCGAAGAGCGTCGACTGTCTCATGGGGTCAACTCCGAGGGTCGTATTTGGGCGCGCGTGACGATGCCGGCGTCTGAGCGACGCCGGCTAGCGCGGGACTCGGGACGTGGACCCTCGCGAACGCATCGCGCGAATACTACCCGCCTCGCGGTGTCAGCCGTGCTCCAGCAGCGCCCACACCCGCGCCTGCACGCGGTCGGACGCCTTGATGCGGGGCGTCCATCGGCGCGCGACCACGACATCCTGATCGCGCCAGCGGGCCGAGAGCGTCGCAAGCATCACGAGCCCGGGCGCGCGGTCCCGTTCGTACCACCGCTTCACCTCGCCGCGAGCCTTAGCGAGACGGCGCTGAAAGTCCTCGACGCGGACGTACAGCTCGTCTTCGGGGAAGCGCTGCCGACCCATTTCGACGCCGGCGACGAAGCCGACGTCGAGCAGCTCGGCGTCGCGGAAGTCGTTACCGCGGAACTCGTTCCGGCGGCGCTGCGGGTCGAGCCGCTCGACTTCCGGGCCCGACGGTGCTCCGTGGAACGTCACGCCGTCGAGGGGACCGGCGAAACGGCAGTCGACGAACTCTGCGGCCTCGAGGTGGCTGCCGTCCAGGCGCGCGTCGTCGAACGTGCACCGCTCGAAGCGCGACTGGCCGAGGCGGGCGCGACGCAGATCGGCGCCGTCGAAGTGGCAGTCCCGGAACACGCTGCGCGGGAGCGCCACGAACAGCGGCGCCAACCGGCGATCGAGCTTCAGGCCACGGAACTCGCAGCGATCGAAGAGGCATCCACCGAGCGAGAACCGGTCGAAGCGAGACCGGCGGAAGTCGACCGCGGTGAGCGTGGCGCGATGCAGCGCGACGACGCGTTCGTCGTCGGGCTGGTTAGGTTCGCTGTCCGGCTGGGACACTGCGTCCCGGGGTGAGCTGGCCTTCGTGCGTCAGCTTCGGCGCCTTCTGCGAGTACGGCTCCTTCCCGTTCTCGACGAGGATCTTGTCGATCTCCGCGAGAAGCGCGTCCATGAGCCGGTCCTCCGGGTAGACGCCGACGACCTTGCCCTTGCGGAAGATGGCGCCCTTCCCGACGCCGCCGGCGATGCCGACATCGGCGTCCTTCGCTTCGCCGGGTCCGTTCACCTCGCAGCCCATGACGGCGACCTTCATCGGTGTCGGCAGCGCCCGCAGGCGCTCCTCGGCGACCTTCGCGAGCGGGATGAGGTCGATGTCGGCGCGGCCGCACGACGGGCACGCGACGAGCGTGAGGCCCTGGTCGCGCAGCCCGAGCGACTTGAGGATGTCGAAGCCCGCGGTCACTTCCATGACCGGGTCCTCCGAGAGCGAGACGCGGATCGTGTCGCCGATGCCCTCGTACAGGAGGACGCTCATGCCGGCGGTCGAGCGGATGGAGCCGGCGACCAGCGTGCCCGCCTCCGTGACGCCCAGGTGCAGCGGATAGGGCACGGCCTTGGCCAGCCGCCGGTACGCCGCGACCATGGTCGGAACGTCGAACGCCTTGACGCTCACGACGATCTCGTCGAAGTCGAGGTCCTCGAGGATCTTGATCTCCGACAGGGCGAGGTCGACCATCCGCTGCGACTCGTCACGCACGTCGCCCGGCTGCCGGTCGCCGATCGAGCCGTGGTTCACGCCGATGCGGATAGGCGTCCCCTGCCGCTTCGCGCGCTTCACGACCTCGCGCACGCCGTCCTTGTTGTGGATGTTCCCCGGATTGAGGCGGAGCTTGTGCACCTTCGCGTCGAGCGCCATCAGCGCGAGCTTGTGGTCGAAGTGGATGTCCGCGACGATCGGCAGGATGCTGCGGCGCACGATCTCCGTGAGCGCCTCACCGGCGCGCTTGTCCGGTACCGCGACGCGGGCGATCTCGCAGCCGACCTCCTGGAGGCGCTCGATCTGGCGGATCGTCGCATCGACGTCGTGCGTGAGGGTGGTGCACATCGACTGCACCGAGACCGGCGCGCCGTCCCCGACGGCCGTTCCGCCGACCCAGACACGCTTCGAGCGGCGCCGGGCGCGTGGACCGACGCGGTCCTCGGGCAGATTGAGGTCGATGGTGATGGGCGTGCTCACGATGTCAAGTGTACGTGCGCACATCTCGCCGCCAACGTCGCTGTGGTCGCGTGCTACGCGCTGGCCCCGGTGTAGTTCCGAAGGCCCCAGCGCCACAGAGCGCTCGCGACGCCAACGGCCAGCACGGTCCCCGCCCCGAGCATCGCGACGGCGACGGCGTCCATGCGCCCGGCGATGACGTTCGCGGGCGCGGTGACCGCGATCCCGATGGGGACCACCGTGCTCAGCGACACGCGCAGCCAGAGCGGGTAGACATCCACCGGAAAGCGTCCCGCCTCGGTGAAGGCCCAGAAGATCGCGAGCAGGTTCTCGACGCGCACGAACCAGAAGGCGAGCGTGACGAGACCGAGCAGCAGTGAGTACACCAGCATCACGCCGAAGAGGAGCGACAGCACGAACAGCGCTGCCTCCCCGACCCCGACCTCGGCCCCGACCTGCAGCAACCCGACGATGACGACGATGAAGCCCAGGACCAGGTCCGCCGCGCGCACGACGCGCAGATGCCGCGCGCTCACCAGGAACTGGACGTTCACCGGCTTGAGCAGGTGGAAGTCCAGGGTCCCGACCCGGACATGCTCCATGAGCCGCTCGAACGACGGCGCGAAGATGAGGTTCACGCCGCCCTGGATCAGGTAGTACACGCCGAGCAGCACGATCATCTGCGGCAGCGTCCAGCCGTTCATCGTCGTCGTGTGCCCGAACATGATGAGCACGGCGCCGATGCTTGTTCCGATCACCAGGAACATCTCGAAGATGCTCAGGTAGAAGTTGCCGCGGTACTCCATTTCGAATTGGAACTCCGTGGAGGCGAAGGCCCGGAACATGCGCAGGTAACGGATCACTAAGCACCCACCGCGCTGAACTCGCGGAGTCCGGCGCGCCATGCCAGCCGGAACGTGATGAGGGAGAGACCCAGCCACACCGCCTGGCCGACGAGATACAGAAGGCCGCGCTCCAGCGTGACGCCGCCGCGCAGGATCTCCGCGGGGACCGCGAGGATGTAGGCGAACGGGAGCGAGTACGAGATGACCTGCAGCGCCGTCGGCATGAGCGAGATCGGCGCGATCTGTCCGGCGAAGATGAACGAGGTCCGCTGCAGCAGCGTGTTCACGGTATTGATGCGCTGCAGCCAGAACGTCGCGGTCGCGACGACCCAGCCGATCATGAAGCTCAGCGCCGCCGCGAGAATGATGCTCGGCACGAACAGCGCGAGATGCCACCACTCGACGTTCCACGTCACCTGGAACGTCAGCGCGATGACGAAGCACACCAGCATCAGCGGAAGGAAGGTGGTCACCTTCCAGACGAGGTTCTCCACGACCGAGTAGTGGAGCGGATGCAGCGGCCGCAGGAGCTTCGGCGAGAGCCGGCCCTGCCGGATCTCGAATTCGAACTCGAACGAGTTCCACGCGGTGGTCAGGTGCCCCACGATGGTGAGGGCGATGTAATAGGCGGCGAAGTCGCTCGCGCTGTAGCCGCCGACGCTCCCGCCCTGCGCGGTCGCCACCGCCGTCCACGCGGCGAGGAAGATGACCGGGCGGATGATCGAGAACAGCATCCAGAGCACCGCCTGGATGCGGTACTGCGCAGCGGCCTGCACCTGCGCGACGAGCAGCTGGCGATAGATCCGGATCACACGGTCACCTCGGCCAGGGGGCGCTCGGAGGCGAAGACCCTGTCGATCACCTCCTCGATGGGCGGATCCTCGACGCTGATATCCGCGATCTGATCGCCGAGCTCACGCACCAGACGCGCGGTGCGCTCCGCCGCCTGCGCGCGCGGCACGTGGATCGTCGCGCGGTTCTCATCGCTCGACACGACCTCGCCGAACGCCGAGAGGTCGCGGGGAGCACCGCGAAGCGTCACGCCGATCCGCTTGTAGGGCGCCATCCGCTCGGCGAGATCCGCCAGAGCGCCGTCGTACAGGAGCACGCCGTGGTGGATGACGATCACGCGGCGGCAGAGCGCCACGACGTCGTCCATGTAGTGGCTCGTGAGCAGGATCGTCGCGCCGCTCCGCCGGTTGTAGTCGCCGACGAAGCGCCGGATGCGGCCCTGCATCGAGACGTCGAGCCCGAGAGTGGGCTCGTCGAGGAAAGCGACGCGCGGAGAGTGCAGGAGTCCCGCGGCGAACTCCACCTTCATGCGCTCGCCCAACGAGAGCCCGCGCACCGGTTTGTGCAGCAGCGGCTGAAGCTCGAGCAGCTCCACGAGCTCGTCGTGCGTCCGCCTGTACTGGCTCTCCGGGACCGCGTAGATCTCCTTGAGGACGAGGAACGAGTCGGCGGCCGGGATGTCCCACACCAGCTGCGACCGATTGCCCATGAGAAGCGTCATGCCGCGCAGGAAGCTCCCATCGCGGCGCCAGGGCACGTGTCCCAGCACCGTCGCCTCGCCGCCCGTTGGGTAAAGAAGACCGGAGAGCATCTTCAGCGTCGTCGTCTTGCCGGCGCCGTTAGGCCCTAGGAAGCCGACGACCTCACCGGGATCGATCTTGAACGTGATGCCGTCCACCGCGAGCACGTCGCGGTAGCGGCGCCGGACCAGGGAGCGGAACGTCGCGGCCAGACCGGTCTCGCGTTCGGTCACGCGGTAGACCTTTCGCAGCGCGCGCACGTCGACGACGGGCGCATCCATGGGGGGCACAGCCTACACGCCGACGCCCTCAGTGAATGACGATCTCGCGACAGTCCGCGCTAGTCGAGCAGCCTCTCGCGGATGCGCTCGATGTCGCCGGCGGCAAGCCCGGCTCGAGCGAGATAGGCCTCCGCGCCACCGTGGCGCCGGCGAAGATGCGCGAGCGTCGCCAGCATCGTCTCCGCTCGCGCGTCGTAGCCGCGCTCGATCCTCGTACGTGCCTCGTCGTCCGGCGCCGCCGCGAGCGCCGCGGCGAGCTCACCGGCGAGATTCGCCACGGACAGCGAGTAATCCGCCGCGATGTCATCCTCCGGCACGCCAACGACGCCGAGCAGCAGCGCAACGGCGATGCCGGTGCGGTCCTTTCCGGCGAGGCAGTGGATGAGCACCCCGCCGGAAGCGGAGCCGGCGACGGCGCGCATCATCGCGACGATCTGCGCGGCGCGCCGATCGAGGGCTGCGGCATCACGTTCGGCGCGCGTCCGCGCGATGCCGTCCAGCTCTCGCCACAGCTGCTCGTCCTGCTGCGGGATCAGCTGGTAATCGACGCCATACACCGGCCAGTGCGGATCGGGATCCCTCTCGGCCTCGGCCGGCGTGCGAAGGTCGATGACCGTACGAACGCCGTGAGCAAGGAGCGCGGCGCGTCCGCGATCGCTCAAGCGGCAGAGCTGATCGGAGCGGACGAGGGCGCCACGACGCACGCGTCGACCATCCGCGGTCGCGAGTCCGCCGAGGTCCCGTACGTTCAGGCACGCGTCCCACGCGAGCGCGCGCGCCGTCCCGTGCGAGCTAGCCCCCAACGACGCGGCGGATGTCCGCGATGCTCACGACGACGAGCAGCAGGAGCAGCAACAGGAAGCCCACGGCGTGGATCGCGGCTTCGACCTGTGGCGATAGCCGTGTTCGGAAGATGCCGCCGAGAAGGACGAAGAACAGACGCCCGCCGTCCAGGCCCGGGAACGGAATGATGTTCAGCACCGCGAGGTTCACCGAGAGCACGCCGACGAGCTTGAGGAACGTCGGGATGCCGAACTGGGCGACCTGCCCGGTCACGCGGAAGATCTCGATCGGACCGCCCACCGTGGGTGCGCCGGTGGAGCTGGGCGGCGCGAGCAGCTGCCCGGGCAGCTCCGCGATCTGCCCGATGACCTGACCCGAGAGCGACAGCGCCTGCTGGAACGCCTCCGGGAGCGGGACCGCAACAGGACCCTGCACCTCTTCCAGCCGGATGCCCAGCGGACCCTCGCCCTCCGGCGGCTCCGCGCGCGGCACGACCGGTATCGGCGGAAAGGGCCGGCCGTTCCGCTCGAGGTCGAGCGTGACCTCTTGGTCGGGATTGAGCCGCGCCTGGCTCGTCACGTAGCGGACGAGATCGGCCGAGCGCGTGATCTCACGCCCGTCGATGGCGCGGACGATGTCGCCGACCTGGACGCCGGCCTGCTCCGCCGGAGAGTCGGGCGCGACCTGGTCGATTCGAACGACGCCAGTCGACGCCGTCGTTCCGGTGGCGAACGCGACCGTGAGCACGACGATCGCGAGCACCATGTTCATCGTCACGCCCGCGGCCAGCACGATCGCTTGTGACCACCAGGGCTTCGAGGTGAACGAGCCGGGCTTGCCCTCACCCGCCTGACGGATCGAGAAGTCGTCCTGCCCGAGGATGCGCACGAATCCGCCGAACGGGATCGCGTTGATGCTGTAGTCGATCTCCGCGTGCCGGATCGCCGCGATCCGCGGCGGGAAGCCGAACGCGAACTCGAGCACCTTCATTCCGAGGAGCCGCGCGGTCAGGTAGTGACCGAACTCGTGTACCGCGATGATGACGGTGAACGTCACCAGGAACAAGGCGAGCGTCGCGAGGAAGTCCATCTCCTACACCAGCAGCGGCGCCGCTTCGAGAGCGGTGCGCACCGCTCGGTCCACGGCAAGGATCTCGCCGAGGTCGGGCGACGCGGGCGCCCGCTGCGCCGCGCCGAGCGACGCGCCGCGGCGGAGATACGACTCGATGTCACCGAAGCGGATCTCGCCGCGCAGGAAGCGCGTGACGGCCACCTCATCCGCCGCCGACAGGCCGATCATCGCCGCGAGATCGCCGGTGCGCGCAGTCTCGAGCACGGCCGCGAGGCACGGGTAGCGCCGCTCGTCCGGCGCGCCTTCGAACCGGAGCGTGCGGACACGCGACCAGTCGAGCCGCGGGGCGGACGACGGCGCGCGTTCCCAGAGCAGCGCGTACTGGATCGGCAGCCGCATGTCGGGCTCGGCGAGCTGCGCCTTCACGCTGCCGTCGACGAGCTCGACGAGCGCATGGATGACGCTCTCCGGATGCACGACGATGTCGATGCGATCGTACGGGATGCCGTAGAGCCAGTGGGTCTCGATGACCTCGTAGCCCTTGTTCGCGAGCGTGGCCGAGTCGATCGTCACCTTCGGACCCATCTTCCACGTCGGGTGGCGCAGGGCCTCATCCGGCGTAACTGACGCGAGCTCCGCGAGCACGCGCTCGCGGAACGGCCCGCCCGAGGCGGTCACGGCGACGCGCGACACGTCCTCCGACCGCTCGCCGGCGAGGCACTGCCAGAGCGCGCAGTGTTCGCTGTCCACGGGCCGAAGCCGGTCCCCCGCCCCACCCGCGAGCGGCGCGACGAGATGGCCTCCCGTGACGAGCACTTCCTTGTTCGCGAGAGCGACGCGCTTGCCGGCGCCGAGCGCGGCCAGCGTGGGCGCGAGGCCGGCGATGCCCGGCGTCGCGACCAGCACGAGGTCGACGTCGGCACGCGTCGCGATGTCGCAGAGCGCGTCGTCGCCGTCGCGCTCCTGCAGCACCGTAGCGCCAGCACCCGTCTCGGCCGCGAGCGCGGCGAGCGCGGACCCGTTGCGGGCAGACGCGAGCGCGGTGACCCTCAGACGCTCGGGATGCGAGCGCACGACGTCGAGCGCCTGACTCCCGATCGAGCCGGTCGCACCAAGGATCGCGAGACGCGTCACCACCCGTCCATCATCCCAGACTAGGCGCGCAGCACGGGATGAGAAGCGGCAGCAAAACGAATGGAGCCGTCGCCACCAGCGAATCGATGCGGTCCATCATGCCGCCGTGGCCCGGCAGGAACGAACCCGAGTCCTTCACCCCGGCGCGGCGCTTCGTCCAGCTCTCCAGCATGTCGCCCGCGAACGCCACCGGTCCGATGCCCATCGCGACGACGATGTCGAGTGGGTACCAGCCGCCGAATGCGCGGCTCATCACGAGGAACACGACTCCCGCAGCCACGAACCCGATGAGCGTCCCCTCCCACGTCTTCCCGGGACTGATCCGCGGCGCGATCTTGTGACGGCCGAAGCGAGAGCCCCCGAGGTATGCGAAGACGTCCGCCGCCCAGGTCGCGGAGAGCACGACGAGCAGCACGCTCGGAGACACGCCACGCAGCACCCACAGCGCGAGCAGCCCGATCACGACGAGCGCGCCCTGGATCGCAGCGACGGGTCCGGCTCTGCGCAGGGCGACGAGCTCCGCGAGCGAGACGGCACCGGCCACCACGAGCACCAGCGCGAAGACGATCGGCGGCGCGGCCACCGCGGCGAGCACAACGGCCCCGTACACCAGCGCGGTGATCGTGCGCCGAGGGAGGTCGGCCATCAGCGGCCGAAGCGCCGTTCCCGCTTCGCGTAGGACCCGAGCGCATCGTCGAGATCGCGTACCGAGAAGTCGGGCCAGAGGACCGGTGTCGCCCACATCTCGGCGTACGCGACCTCCCAGAGGAGGAAGTTCGACACGCGAAGCTCGCCGCCCGTCCGGATGAGCAGGTCGGGATCGGGGTGCTCCGGCGCGTACAGGCGCGACGCGATGGCCGCCTCGTCAACAGCGTCCGGCACGAGACCGTCGCCGACGATGTGCCGCACGGCGTCGACGATCTCGGCGCGTCCGCCGTAGTTGAACGCGAGCGTCATCACTCCGTTCGCGCATTTCGAGGTCGCCTCGACGGCGCCGGCGATCGCCTGCTGGAGCCCGGGCGAAAGCTCGTGCAGCCTGCCGATGACCTCGAGGCGCACGTCGTCGCGCACCAGCGAGTCGGTCTCGCGACGGATCGTCTCCTCGAGCAGCGCCATGAGTCCGCTCACCTCGACCTCCTCCCGCGACCAGTTCTCGGTGGAGAACGAGTAGAGCGTGAGGTACTCGACCCCGCGCTCGCGCGCCGCCCGCAGCGTCCTGCGGATCGTCTCCACGCCGGCACGATGGCCGGCGATCGCCGGGAGGTGACGCTCGCGCGCCCAGCGGCGATTGCCGTCCATGACGATGGCGATGTGCCGTGGGATGGCGCTCATGCGCTCGCTAAACGGCGAGGATCTCTTTCTCTTTCGCCGCGCCGATCTCGTCGGCGATGAGGATGTACCGGTCGGTCAGCTTCTGGAGCTGCGCCTCGAGGCGCTTCACGTCGTCGGTCGAGACCCCCGAGCTCTTCTCCTTCGACCGCATCTCCTCGTGGGTATGACGGCGGAGCGTGCGGATCTCGACGCGGCCTTCCTCGACCTTCCTATGCAGGAGCTTCACGAGGTCCTTGCGGCGCTCCTCGTTGAGCGCGGGGATGTTGAGGCGAATGACCGCGCCGTCGGTGTTTGGCGCCAGCCCCAGGTCCGACGACTGGATCGCCTTCTCGATGGCCTTGATGAGACTGCGGTCGTAGGGCTGGATGAGGATCTGGCGCGGCTCGGGCGCGTTGATCTGCGCGAGCTGGATCAGCGGGGTCGGGACGCCGTAGGCCTCGACCTCCAGCTGCTCGACCAGCGACGGCGCGGCGCGACCGGTTCGCACCGTGGCGACGTCGTGCCGTAGCGCCTCGATCGCCTTCTTGAAGCGCGTCTCGGTCTGCGCGAGGAGATCTTCGAGTGCCATCAGCTGTGCACCAGCGTACCGACATGCTCGCCCTTCGCGGCTCGGACCATCGCGTCCTGCTGTGAGATGTCGAAGACGATGATCGGGATATCGCGGTCCTCCGCGAGCGCGGCGGCGGTCGCGTCCATCACTCCCAGGCGCTTGTCCAGCAGATCGCGGTGCGTGAGCTCGTCGATCTTCTTCGCGTCCTTCGTGGTCCGCGGATCGGCATCGTAGACGCCATCGACGCGGTTCTTGCCCATCAGTATCACGTCAGCGCCGATCTCGGCCGCGCGGAGCGTCGCGGCCGTATCGCTGGTGAAGAATGGATTACCGGTCCCGGCCGCGAAGATGACCACGCGGCCCTTCTCGAGATGCCGGATCGCCTTTCGGCGGATGTACGGCTCCGCGACGTCCTGGATCGTGATGGCCGACTGCACGCGCGTCTGGACGTCCAGCTGCTCGAGTGCCGACTGCAGCGCGAGCGCGTTGATGACCATGGCGAGCATCCCCATGTAATCGGCCGTCGCCCTCTCGATGCCGTGCTCGGCCGCCTCCGCGCCGCGCATGAAGTTGCCGCCCCCGATGACGATCGCAATCTCAGCGGGGAGCTGCTGCATCTTGCGGATCTCCTCGGCGAGATATCTGACGTACTGCGGCGAGATGCCGAACTTGCGCTCGCCGAGAAGCGCCTCGCCGGAAAGCTTGAGCAGCACCCGGCTGTACTTGGCCGCACTGCGCTGCGTCATCGCCCGGGAAGTCTAGGACTCGCCAAGGGCGAAGCGCTGGATCCGGCGGACGTGCACGTTCTCCTTGGTCGAGGACGCGACGTCGGTGACGAGGTCCCCGATCTTCTTCGACCCGTCGCGGATGTACGGCTGTTCGAGGAGCTCATCGATGCTCCCCGGCTCCATCGCGGCCACCTGCATCGCGATCTCCTGCGCGAGCTTCTGGAAGTCCTCGCCGCGCGCGACGAAGTCCGTCTCGCTCGCGAGCTCGATGAGCGCGCCCACTCGCCGGTTGGCGTGGATGTACGAGGCGATGACCCCCTCTTTCGCGGCTCGCTCGGACTTCTTCGCGACCGATTGGACGCCGCGCTCCCTGAGGAGCGCGAGCGCTTTCGCGAAGTCGCCCTCCGTCTCTTCGAGCGCGCGCTTGCAGTCCATGACGCCCGCGCCGCTCTCGCTGCGCAGACGCTGGACGTCCTTCGGATCGATCTTCGTCATCACCATCAGCTCTCCTCGGCGGTCTTGGTCTCGGCGGACGCTTCGGGCTCGACGTCCGCGGTGGCCTCCGCGGTGAGCTCCTCTTCATCTTCCTCCGGCTCCGGCTCGTAGACGCGTGGCGTCCGTTTCGCGCGCGGCATGCCGATGCCCTCGAGCTCCGCGGCGGTCGTGGACGGGGCGTATCCCATGTCCTCGGGGCTCGCCTCCTTGCGGCTCGCATCGAACATCGCGCGCCCCTCGATGATCGCGTCGGCCATCTTCTGGCAGATGAGCTTCACCGCGCGGATCGCGTCGTCGTTCGCCGGGATGATCACGTCGATGAGGTCGGGGTCGCAGTTGGTGTCGACCATCGCCACGACCGGGATCTCGAGCCGGCGCGCTTCCTCGACGGCGATGTGCTCGCGGTGCGGATCGACGATGAAGAGCGCCGCCGGGTGGCGCTTCAGCTCGCGAACGCCGGAGAAGTAGCGGTCGAGGTGCAGGAGCTCGTCGTCGAGGCGAAGGGCGTCCTTCTTCGGCATCGTCACGAAGTCGCCACGCTCCTTCCGCTCGTGGAGCTCGTTGAGCCGCGCGATTCGCTTCTGGATGGTGACGAAGTTGGTGAGGAAACCGCCGAGCCAGCGCTGGTTCACGAAGTGCATGCCGGCGCGCTTCGACTCCTCGGCGATCGACTCCTGCGCCTGCTTCTTGGTCCCGACGAAGAGGACCTGCCCTCCCTCGCCGGCGAGGTCGCGCACGAACGTATACGCGTCCTCGACGCGCGTGAGCGTCTGCTGCAGGTCGATGATGTGGATCCCATTCCGCTCCATGAAGATGAAGCGCTTCATCTTCGGGTTCCAGCGGCGCGCCTGGTGGCCGAAGTGGACCCCGGACTCCAGCAGCTGCTTCATGGTGACAACGGCCACGTGGGCCTCCCTTTAAACCTCCGCCCCCGTCAACTCGCTTCATGTCGCCGCCGCGCGATGGCGCGAGGGGCGAGGGGCGAAGCGATCGGGAAGGCGTGCGTGATATCGAGCGAATCGCCCGATCCAATTCGATTGTAGGTGGTCACGGTCGCCGGCGTGAACGAACGAGCGGCCCGGTCTCCCGGGCCGCTCGCTGGACTGCGATATCGCAGACGCTTAGGTCAGGTTGTTGCCGATGTTGCTGAAGATGTTCTGGAGCTGGCCGCGAAGGAAGATCATGGCCACGATGACGGCGATGGCGATGACAGCGATGATGAGTGCATATTCGACGAGGCCCTGACCCTCTTCGTCACGGAAGAAAGCGATCATTCGAACCTCCTTTCCTTGCATGCTGGGCGGACGAACGAGCGTCCGCACCTGTGGAAACACTAGGTGGTCCGCACCACCCCACAAGCCCCTACAGGCGGGGGCCGGTCGTCACTGATACGCCCAGGTGACCCCGTACCCTGGTACTGGCCTTCCGCCTAGCGGAAGTCCGGGTGTCCCCGGGAGGTGATCTCATCCCGCAGCGACTCCAGGGCGCTGCGCGGCCGATCCGAGGCCGGGAGGTCGGCGCCCAGGGTGGCGGCGATGGCATCGCGTAGTTCCGGCAGCGTGCAGCCGAACAGCTCCCCGCTCGTCTCGAACTCCGCGCGCAGCCGGAGAAATCCGAACGGATTGTGACGCGACACGTCGATCCCGCTGCAGAGCTCGTCCAGCAGCGTGTACAGCGTGCGGCGCCCTTCGAGCGACAGGCCCTCAAGCCATGTCGACACGAGCTTCGCGGCACGCTCATCCATCGCCCGATTATCTAGCTCCTGCAGAAAGCGGCCACCGTGGCGGCGACGTCGTCGCGCGGCACGCGGTGCAGCCGCGCATCCGGTAGCGAGGCCAGCATGCGCGCGCCGTACTCCCGCATGATCGCGCGCCGATCGAGCAGCACGACCGCGCCACGGTCGGTCCGCGTGCGGATCAGGCGGCCGAAGCCCTGTCGCAGACGGAGCGCCGCCTGCGGCACCTGGAACTCGGCGAAAGGATCCTCGTAGCGCTCGGCGCGGCCCTGCACGAGCGGGTCGTCCGGCACGGCGAACGGCAGACGCGCGATCACGACGCACCGGAGGAGATCGCCCGGAAGATCGACCCCCTCCCAGAACGACTGGGTGCCCAGAAGCACGGCACGCCCCGCGGCGAAGCGCTCGAGCAGCGCGCGCCGCGAGCCGTCGATGCCCTGCGTGAGAACGGCGATGCCGGACTCCTCCAAGACGCCCAGACGCGCCGCGACGTCGCGCATCGACCCGTGCGCGGTGAAGAGGACCAGCGTGCGGCCGTCCAGAGCGCGGCCGATGTCCGCGATCGTCTGCGCGGCCTCCTCCGCGAAGGCCGGCTCCGAGGGAAACGCGCCGTCGTCGGGCACCACCAGGATCGCCTGCTCGTCGTACCGGAAGGGCGACCCGAACGCGCGCGCGTCCCCGAAGTCGGTGAGGCCGAAGCGCTCGAGCGCGAAAGCGAACGAGCCGGCCACCGCCAGCGTCGCCGAGGTGAACACCGCGGAACGACGAGGCCTCACGAGTCCCTGCCTCAGCTCGTCGCCGAGGTAGGACGGCGCGACCTTGAGCGACACCGCGCCGCTCGACGCGCGCTCGATCCACACGATGTCGCCGGCGCGCGGTTGATGCACACCGCGTGATAGGGCGCTCTGCACCCCGCCCAGCTCGCCGAGCGCGGAGGCAAGATCGGCTTCGTCGTCCTCGTCGCTCGTCACGGAGCGAAGGCGCTCCGCGGCGACGGCGATGCCGGCGAGCGCGTCTCCAAGGCGCTCGGTGGCGAGCTCGACCGGAAGCCAGCGCTCGTCGCTCGCGCGCACGCCTGCCGTGATGCGCAGCCTGTCCTCGGCCGGACCAAGCGGCTCGAGCACGGCGGCGAGCGCCGCGAAGACCTCGCCGCCACGGTCGTGCGCCGATGCCGCCTCGCGGCGCACCTCCTCCGCGACGACGGCGCGGTCATCGCGCAGTGCCGACGTGACGGCGGACGAGCGCGACACGCGCTCGAGCGCCCGCCGCAGCCCGCGGTCCTCCAGCGCGAGGCCGAACGTGTCGGTCGCGACGTCCTCGAGGCGGTGCGCCTCGTCGACGACGAGGTGGTCGGTCTCGGGCAGCAGGACACCGCGCATGCGCGCGTCCTGCAGCAGGAGCGCGTGGTTGGTCACGACGATGCCGGCACGCGCGGCCGCTTCGCGCGCGCGCTGCAGATAGCAGCCGCCGGCGACGCGGGCGCAGCGACGTGCGTCGCACGTCTCGTCGTCTGCCGACACTCGGACCCACAGGTCGCTCTCGGCGCCGAGCAGGTTGAGCTCGGCGCGGTCGCCCGTCAGCGTTGCGGTGCGCCACACCAGTGTCTTCAGCAGGAGCCGCGCCTCGTCGCGCGTCGCGACCAGGCCGCGGAACGACTGCCAGCGGCGCGGACACAGGTAGTTCGACCTTCCCTTGAGCACCGCGATCTCGACGGTCGAGCCGAGCGCCGACTGCAGTGCCGGCAGATCCTTTCGGACGAGCTGGTCCTGAAGGGGCAGCGTGTGCGTGCTGACGATCACGCGCTCGCCGCCGAGGGCTCGCCCGATCGCGGGTACGAGGTACGCGAGCGACTTCCCCACCCCCGTGCCGGCCTCCGCGAGGAGCGCGCCGCCGTCGCGGAACGCCCCCTCGATCGCGGCCGCGAGGGCGCGCTGCTCCGGGCGATCCTCGTAACCAGCAAGTCCGCGCGCGAGCGGGCCATCCGCCGAAAACACCGCGTCGACGGTGAAAGACGCGCCGAGCCGGGTGAGCGCCCGGCGCGCGGGGAGCCGTAAAGGCAGCGCCCCCGCATGGTCGTCCCACGCGCCGCGCACGGCCCCGCGCAGCGCGGCGGCAAAGAACGCGGCGTACGCCGATCCGAGCAGGGGCGCGTACGCCTGGATCTCCTCGAGCACCGCGACCGGCAGCTCGCGAGCCCGCCGGCCCAGATCGGCGAGCACCGCGGCGCAGGTCAGCGCGTCGTCGAGCGCCCGGTGCGCCGACGCGGGGTGGATCCCCGCATCGGCGGCGAGGGACTGGAGCGCGTATGTCGGCGCTGTCGGCAACAGGATCGACGCCAGCTCCGCGGTGTCGAGCCGCTCGAACGGCCCGAGCCCGGCGCGCTCCAGGAAAGCGAGGTCGAAGCCGACGTTGTGCCCCGCGACCGGCGCCCTCGCGATGAACGACGCGAGCCGGGCGGCAACGGTCTCGAGCCGTGGCGCGCCGGCGAGATCGCCGTCGCGTATGCCGGTCAGCCGGGTGATGGCAGGGCCGACGCCGACACCCGGATCGATGAACGTGCTGAGGCGCTCCCCAAGCATGGCGGAGCCGTCAGATCCGAGCCGCAGGCGCACCGCTCCGATCTCGATGACCCGGTCATGGGCCGGGTCGAACCCGGTGGTCTCCAGGTCGAGCGCGACGAGCTCCAGGGGCTTCGCCGATCTAGCCGCGGCCGTGCCGCGGGAGTCCTAGGGATAGATGCCGCGGGTGAGCGTCGCCTCGGCGACGCGCGCGACGGCCATCATGTACGCGGCTGTCCGCATGTCGACCTTGTTCTTCTTCTGCATCTCGAGGACGTCGTTGAACGACTTCACCATGATCTCTTTGAGGCGGGCGTTGATCGTGGCTTCGCGCCAGAAGAGGTTCTGCAGGTCCTGCACCCACTCGAAGTACGAGACGGTCACGCCGCCCGCATTGCAGAGGATGTCCGGAATGAGGAAGACGCCCTTGTTGAAGAGGATGCGGTCGGCCTCCGGACTGGTGGGTCCGTTCGCGGCTTCGGCGACGATCTTCGCGCTTATTCGCGGTGCGTTGTGCTCGCCGATCTGGTTCTCGATCGCCGCGGGGATGAGGATGTCGCAGTCGAGCTCCAGCAGCTCGGAGTTGGTGACCTTGTCCGAGCCGGGCAGCCCCACGACCGAACCCGTCTCGCGCTTGAACGCGTCAATCTTCTGAGGGTCGAGGCCCTTGGAACTGTAGATGCCGCCACTCGTGTCCGACACGCCGACGACCCGCGCGCCCAGCTCCGCCATGAGCTTCGCGGAGAAAGAGCCCGCGTTGCCGAAGCCCTGGACCACCACACGCGCGTCCTCGAGGTCCATGCCCAGGTGCTTCGCGGCCTCGATGATCGTGTACACCGCGCCCCTCGCCGTGGCTTCGTTCCGGCCTTCGCTGCCGCCGATCGACAGGGGCTTGCCGGTGACGACGGCGAGCGCGGTGTAGCCGTGGTGCATCGAGTAGGTGTCCATGATCCAGGCCATCGTCTGCGCGTTCGTGTTCACGTCGGGAGCCGGGATATCGCGGTCCGGACCGATGAGGAGCTCGATCTCGGTCGTGTACCTGCGCGTCAGCGTCTCGAGCTGCTGGGCGCTCATCGTCTTCGGATCGCAAACGACGCCACCCTTCGCGCCGCCGTACGGGATGCCGACGACCGCGCACTTCCACGTCATCCACATCGCAAGCGCCTTGATCTCACCCAGCGAGACGGACGGGTGGTACCGGATCCCACCCTTGCCGGGCCCCCGCGTCGTGTTGTGCTGCACCCGGTACCCGGTGAATACCTTGACGACGCCGTCGGCCATCCGGACCGGGAAGTGCACCGTCAGCTCCCGCTGGCACTCCGCGAGGATCGCGCGCATGTTCGGGTCGAGATGCAGCTTGTCCGCGGCGATCGCGAACTGCTCGAGCGCGACCGACCACGGATCGCGCTGCGTGTGATCGATGACGGCTGACTTCGAGGCCACGATCTCCTCCTAGTATCTCGCGCCGCTGATCTTTTCCACGACGAGCCAGTCGTCCGTGGTGCGGCCCGGAGCGTAGGCGCTGTTCCAGTTCTTGAGCACGACGCGGTGAAAACCCTGCGCGACGAGCGTGTCGCGCCACGAGCGCAGGCCGCGGGTCACGAAGGGCGTGAGACGGACGTTCAGGCTGGGCACCAGCAGGCCCTCCAGATGCCGCTTCCGCTCGAGCAGCGGGATCTCGAGCAATGACTCCCCGTCGACCTCCAGAAGATCGAACGCTGCGAAGATCAGCCGCGCGCTCACGTTACGAGTGAACGCGTTGCCGTCCGGATCGATCTCGAGCTCCGATTCATCGCGCCAGTCGGAGACGAGGACGCCGTCGATGATCGCGGTGGCGCAGCGCGCCTCGGCCACGATCGCGTCGTACAGCTCGCGCGGTCCTTCCACCTCGCCGTCATATCCGACGAAGTGCGGCCCGTCGTGGCCGACGCGAGCGAGGGCGCGCTTACCCGACCAGTCCGGCTCGAGGATGTGATTCGATAGCTCCGCGCGCTCGCGGGCGTACCGAGGTCGCTGGGGCGCCAGCTCCGCGCCCAAAACGGTCTTCAACTTTGGTCGAGTATCCCACCCTCTTGACAGTAAGAACAGGCGTTCTAATATGCGAACGCACGTTCGAAACCGACCAAGGGGAGCATACACATGGCTGCCATGAGCGCGTTCTCGGTTCGGATCGGCCTTCCTCCACGCCACGCGCCGGCGGCGTCCGCCTGGCGGATGCCGCCGCGCGTGTACTCACCCCTCCCGCCGCGCCGCCTGGCCCGCCCGATGGCCGTCCCGGCGACGCGGAGGACGAGCACCGGTCTCAGTCCACGTCGCGGATCGCCCTTGTCCTTCCTCAAGAGATGAGGCTGGGCGCTAGCTGGAGCGGCCCTCCGCCGCAATGAAGCCGAGCCTGGTCACCGAGGGCCCGCGCGCGCGAGGCGCCCCGTCCCGTAGGGACGGGGTTTCGCGCGAACAGAGGGTTTCGGTGACCGGGGCGAGGCGTCGTGCGCGGCTAGCGCGCCGCCTTCTTCTCGCCGTCTTCGCCGGGGCCGCGCGCGAATGCCGCGAGCGGCGCGGCAAGGGCGGCGAACTCGGCCGGGATGATCCACTTCGTCGACGGCGACGCGCCGATCTGCTTCAGCGTTTCTAGGTACTGGAGCGTCATCGTCCGCGGGTCGGCGTGGTTCGCCATGTTGTTGATCTCCTCGAGCGCGAGGGCGAAACCTTCCGCGCGCAGGATCGCGGCCTGGCGCGCGCCCTCGGCCTGGAGGATGTTCGACTGCTTGTCGCCCTCGGCTACGAGGATGGCCGCCTGCTTCTTGCCCTCGGCGTCAAGGATCGCCGCACGCCGGCCACGCTCGGCCGCCATCTGACGGTTCATCGCGTCCTGGATCTCGCGGGGCGGCGTGATCTCGCGGATCTCGACGGTCGTCACCTTCACGCCCCACCGCTGGGTGACGTCGTCGAGCTTGACGCGAAGCACGCTGTTGATCTGCTCTCGTTTTGCGAGCACGTCATCGAGCGGGATATCGCCGATCACGGCGCGGAGCGTCGTCGTGGCGATGCCCGTGACCGCGGTGCGGAAGTTCTGCACCTTGAGCACGGAGTCGGCGGCCTGATCGACCCGCTGGTAGATCAGGAAGTCGATGGTGATCGGCGCGTTGTCCTTCGTGATGCAGGTCTGTTGCGGGATCTCGACCACGAACTCGCGAAGGTCGACGGTCTGCGATGTCTGGATCGGCGGCGGGAAGAGCAGCACCAGCCCCGGGCCCGCGATCCCCGACACCTGGTTGTACTGCCCGAACGTCAGCACGACGAGCCGTTGGTACTGCGGCACGATGTGCACGATCGCGCGCAGGAGCATGATCGCCACGACTGCCAGAAAGACCGCGATGATTAGGCTCAGGTCCATCAGGATGCTCCCCTTCCCCCAGGTAACTCATTCACCGGCTCGACGATAATCCGGAACGAGTCGACCCGCTTGACGCGCACGGGACTGCCTTCCGCGATCGGCCCGCCATCGCTCGCGGCGGTCCAGTCCTCGCCACCGACGAAGGCGATGCCGGTCGAGCCGATATCGCTCCGCGCGAAGCCGGTCGCTCCGAGCAGGCCCGCCGCCCCCACGGGCACCGGTACGCCGTGGGCCCGGACGGCCAGGCGCGCGATCGCGAAGAAGAACGCTCCGGTCGTGGCGACGATGACCGCGATCACGATCGGATCGACGCTCGCGCGGACACCGGGAAACGTCGGCCGCAGGGGCGGGAAGATGATGATCGTCCCGAGCACCAGCGCGGCGATCCCCCCCGCGGTGAGGATCCCGTGGCTCGCGATCTTGATCTCGGCGACGAAGAGCGCGACGGCGAACACCATGAGAGCGATGCCGGCGGCGTTCGCGTCCAGCGTGCCGAACGCGAAGAGCGCGAGGACGATCGCGATCACGCCGATGACGCCGGGAAAGATCAGGCTCGGATTCGAGAGCTCGATGATGATGCCGTACGTCCCGATCGTGAAGAGGAGCACCGCGATCTGCGGATCCACGATCAGGTGGAGGACCGTTTCGAGCGGATTCGGCGCGCTCTCCTCGAGGACCGCGCCCTTCGTCGTGAGCGTGACGGCGCCGCGCGAGGTCGTCACCTGACGGCCGTCGGCGCGGTCGACGAGCTCGCGCACGTCCGTCACGATCATGTCCACGACCCCGAGGCTGAGCGCCTCATCGGCGCCGATGCTCACGCTCTTCCGTACCGCGTCCTCGGCCCATTTCTCATTGTGGCCGCGAGCGCGCGCGATGTTGATGATCTGCGCCGCGGCGTCGTTCTCGGCCTTTGCGCGGAGATCGCCCTCGATATCGGCGCCCGACGCGCCGACCGGATGAGCGGCGCCGATCCTCGTGGACGGCGCCATCGCCGCGACGTGCCCGGCGAGCGTGATGAACGTGCCCGCGGACGCGGCATGCGCGCCTGGCGGTGACACGTACGTCAGGATCGGCACGCCGGAGTTCAGCATCCTTCCCGTGATCTTGTACGTCGAGTCGATGAGGCCGCCTGGCGTGTCGATGACCAGGACCAGCGCGGCGACGCCTCGCTCCTCGCCCTCATCCACCAGACGATCGACGTATCGGGCGGTGATCGGGTTGATGACGCCCTTCACGTGGCCGACGATGACGGTGTCGGCGTCGTCCGCCGCGAACGCCATGCCGGTCGCGCCGAGGGCGATCGCGATGACCGATGCGAGCCGCAGCGCGATGCGCATGATTCGAGGATAGACCGTCCGGTCAGCGCTCCAGGCGCAGCCTCACCGGCGCGCGCCCCCGCTCGACGAACCAGTCCGAGACCCACTCCGCCCCGTACTTCACGCGGAAGAGGTCGACGACGCGGCGCAGGGCGGCCGCCTCGTCGGCGATCGTCTCGCTCACCGCGGCGAGGACCGTCGCCCCAAGCCTGATGTGGCACCGCGGGTCGCGCCGGAGGTTGCGGTACCAATCGCTGCCGTGATCGGTACGCAGCCAGACCGCGCCGTCCTCGTAAGCGCACCACACCGTCGTCTCGTGCGCGCGGCCGGTCTTCCGTCCGCTCGTCACGAGCACAATCTCCTCCGCGGCGCGGAGCTCCCGCTCGAGATCCGGATCCACGCCTCAGACCATGGCCGCACGGAGCCGGGGCGCCAGGCGCGACAGCGCCGCGTGCTGGTGCTCGCGGTACCGCGGTGTCCAGCCGTGGCCACCGGGAATGCGCTCGATGAGCGCCTGTGGAGCGGCCTCCATGAGCGCGACGGCGGTGCGGGGCGTGTCGATGAAGGCATCGTGGTCCGCGAGCAGGACGCCCAGCGGTCCCCTCCAGCCACGGATCGCCGGCGTGCGATCGGTCGCGAGCAGGTCGCTCGCAAGCTCCCGGCCCGCGCGCGCATCGGCCCGCAGAAGGTCGGCGTGATCGTGCGCGAGACGCTCGGCATCGACCTGCGCCGCTTCCGCGAAGAGCCGCCGATGCAACAGCGACAGCGCCGTGTTGCGGCGCACCGGGCCCCACAGGGCACCCGCCGGCGACACGAGGAGCGCGAGCTGCGCACGAATGACGGGCCGGATCAGCTGAGGTCGAAGAAAGGGCGTGTGCAGCAACAGCGCCCCGACGCGTTCCGGAGCCACGTCCGCCAGCGCGATCGCGATCGCGGCACCTGAGCACAGGCCACCCACCGCCGCCCGCTCAGGCCCGCGTCCGGCGAGCAGATCGAGGGCCCATCTCGCGTACGCGAGCGCCGTGTGTCGCGACGCGAGCGGTGCGACACCGGCGCATCCGGGGAGATCGGGCACGATCACCTCGAAGTGCGGCTCCAGCGGCGGAAGCCAGGCGTCGAGGTTGTCGCGCGAGCCGTTCCATCCGTGGAAGAGCAGGAGCGGCGGGCGTGTCACCCGCCGGACGTCAGCGCCACTTCACCCGGCCTTCGCGATCGGAAGGCCACTCCGAGTCGGCGTCGTCGACCAGCAGCACGAACTGCCCCGCCCAGTGCGGCGCCGTGTACGCGCCGTCGCTCCGGTCGATGTTCACACCGGACACGACGCCGGCGTACGTGAACCGCAGCCACTACTCGTTTGGGCTTAGTACCACTCTGCTGCCGCTGATCGACTATCGCGTACGTCATCAGCGTCGCTCAACGAACCCAAGGCTCACGCCGATCTATCCCGCCACCACTTCGCACTGCGCGAGCAGCGCATCGATCTGCTCGCGCCGCCTCGCGGCGAGCGGGTCGCTGTAGAAGGCGCGCGCCTTGCCCAGGAGGTCGCGCGCCTGAGTGAGGCGCCGCTGGCGGATGAGGAATGCGGCGAAGTCCACGTACGTTTGCGCGAGATCGAACCGCATAGCGCCGAAGTGGTCGAGCGCCACGATCGTCTCGCGGTAAAGGTGCTCTGCCTCGTCCGGCCGGCCCTCTGCTTCCGCCAGCGCCGCGCCAGCGGCCGCGGTGATCTGCGCTGCCTCGTGGTCCTTCGGCTGGAGCGACTCCCTCGCCCGAGCGAGGCTTTCACGCGCTCCCGGGAGGTCGCCCAGCCCGACGCAAGCGAGCGCGAGACGCGCGCGCGCCTCCGGGATCCGCGCCTCGTCGCCTCGTTTCTCGAACAGTTCGGCCGCTGGCACCACCACCTCGCGCGCCTCGGCGAATCGACCGCTCTCCAGAAGCGCGCCGCAAAGATGCACGCGGCCAAGTGCGGCCAGAGAGGGCAGCGCCCCTTCCACACCGAAGCGCTGCTCTTCCTGCGCCCAGTGGCTCGCTTCATCAAACTTGCCGACGCTGAACGCGAGGACACTGAGGGCCTGCGCCGCGATCCCCTGCTCGTGCTTCGAGCGCGTGCCCGTCGCCTGCTCCATCTTCTGCGCGTAGCGGTGCGCCGACGTGAACTCGCCATCCCGGCCCGCGGCCGTCGCGAGATTCGCGAGGCAACGCACCAGACCTCGCTTCGTCCCCTGGATGAGCATGTACTTGTGCGCGGCCTCGAGAGCCGTGCGCCACTGCCTGTAGTCGCCGAGGAAGTAGCTGCCAACACCCCGAGACACCATCGCCTCGGCAACCACCGCGACATCCCCAGTCGCCTCCGCTATCGGAACCAGACGGTCATACAACTCCCGCGCCTCGCCCGACCGACCTGCTTTCGCGTTGTCCTGCGCGGCGAGCGAAAGGAGCTGGAACAGAAGCTCGCTCGGTCCCAGCTCTTCGGCCAGCGTGATGGCCTTGGCCAACTCCGCCTCGAGCGCGGGGGTCCTCTCAGAGCGATAACGAACATGCAAGAACGCGGCGAAGCCGATGGCCTCCGCACGCTGGGGGAAGCTGCTCGGGAAGTCGCCGGCGACGGCGGCCGCGCGCTCGTACAGCCTCGACGCTCCACTGTCTGCGCCGCGCCGGCGGGCAAAGGTCGCCGCGGAAAGGAGCAAGTCAAGGGCGCGAGCTCCGAGATCGGCGCCCTCCGGCTGGCCGAGCTCCTTCGCGAAGCGGAAGGACTGCTCGGCGTGGAAGGCGATGATGTCAGCGGTCTCCTCTTGCCTGTCGCCCAGCGTCCCCTCGAGCCAACGCGCATACCGGTCGTGTAGGCGCACGCGCTCGGTCTTCGGCACGGTGTTGTACGCGACATCGCGAGTGAGCAGGTGCTTGAAGCGATAGACGCGGCCCGCGCCGAGGGCACGCTCGTCGGCTTCGGCGAGCAGATCGCGACGGACAGCCTCGCGTAGCAGCTCAGGCAGCACAGGCGCACCGCTGATGGCCTCGAGACCCCCAGTCGAGACGACCCGCCCGACGATCGAGGCGCGCTGGAGGATCTGCTTCACCTCGCGCGAGACCCGATCGAGCCGCGCGCTCACCAGCCCAACCAGCGTCGGCGGGACTTCTTGGCGCTCGAGCTCACCAGTGGCCTCCCAGCGTCCCTGGTACTGCACGATGCGGCCGGTCTCGATGAGCAGACGCAGGAATTCCTCCACATACAGCGGATTGCCCTCGGCCCGCCGCACCACTTCAGCGCGCAGGGACTCGGTCAGTGCCTCGATCGCGAGGAGCTCGGCGACCAAGAGCCGTGTGTCGTTAGGCGTGAGCGGAGCCAGCGTGACCGTCGACGCGTTCGCCGCCTCTGCTCCGAAATGCGGATGTGTGTCACGGAAGTCCGGGCGTGCGAGGCAGAGGAGGAGGATCGGCGCTCGGGACCACTCCGCGAGATGCTCAACGAGCTCCACCAACCCAGGCTCGGCCCACTGGAAGTCCTCGAACACGAGCGCCAGTGGCTCACGCGTGGCGCGGTGCTCGAAGAAACGGCGGATGCCGTAGCGGAGCTCCTCAGCGAGGCCCCTATCGGCGAGATCCGGCAGCGCCTCGCGCGCTGGGGCAAGGCCGACCGCCGCCGCGACCCGCGCCGCGATGGCCTGCGCATCTGCAGGGTCGTCAAACATCGCGGCGGCGGTGCGCGCGAGCTTGCCAAGCGCGCTCGCACGGTCATCTGCGGGCTCGATCCAGCACTCTTCGCGGATCATCAGCTGCACCGGATAGAACGTGATGCCCTCGCCGTACGGAAGCGAACGACCAGTACGTACGCGATCGCGGCCGACGCGCTCGACGAACTCACTCGCGAGACGCGACTTGCCGGCGCCTGCCGGGCCAAAGATGGTTACGAGCGCGGGTGCAGCTTCCGAGCTAACACGCGCGAACGCGTCTTCGAGTAGGCGCAGCTCACGATCACGCCCGATGAGCGGCGCCCGTAACGGACCCAGGCCGCGGTGCGCTTCGGGCAAAGCGCTTTCGAGCGCAAGCGCGGGCCACGCCTCCAGTGTCCCGAGGCCTTTCGCAGCCACGCCGCGGCGGGTGCCGTAGCGGACACCGTCGCGCGTGAGCGCATGGGTGAGCGCGCCGACTAGGATCTCGCCCGGCGCAGCGGCTGTCTGCAAGCGTCCTGCCGCGATGACGGGCGTGCCGGTCACGAGCGCCGTTGCTCCGGAGCCCGCAACGACCTCCCCGGTGTTCACGCCCGTGCGCACGACGAGCGGCAGCCGACCGCCGAGCGCGGAGGCGCGCTCGTGCAGCGCGAAGGCCGCGCGCACCGCGCGATCCGCGTCGTCCTCGTGCGCCGCGGGAACACCGAAGACGGCCATGACCGCGTCGCCGATGAACTTCTCGACCGTGCCGCCGTGGGCGACGAGCACTTCGCGCACGGCTTCGAAGGTGCGCGCCAGCGTGGCGCGCACCACCTCAGGGTCGTGCTCGAGGCCAATCTCCGTTGAGCCGACGATGTCCGCGAAGAGGACCGTGACGAGCTTGCGCTCCTCGGTCACGGCGTGAGTCCACGCGGACTCTTCCTGCGAGCCCCTGCGGCTAGTGCCACTTCACCCGGCCTTCGCGATCGGAAGGCCACTCCGAGTCGGCGTCGTCGACCAGCAGCACGAACTGCCCCGCCCAGTGCGGCGCCGTGTACGCGCCGTCGCTCCGATCGATGTTCACACCGGACACGACGCCGGCGTACGCGAACCGCAGCCACCACTCGTTCCCATACCACTCTTCGAGACCCAGCGGCTGTCCGGTCTGGAAGCCCGGCGTGCGGTACATGTCGGGACGGCGGTTCGTCTCCGGGCGCATGTCGCCGCGCTGGGGATCCAGCACGATCATCTGGCTGATCGTGTTCGCCGGGTCGTCATAGTACGTGCCGAACACGCCGGTGAACCCGATGAGCAGCGGGTCGTGCTGGCCCGCGAGCGAGATGACGTGCACCGGTTTGCCGCTCCGCACCAGCCAGTACACCGCGGACTTCGTCGCCTCCTCGCGCGAGCCGAAGCGGTAGTAGTGGTAGTTGTTGTTCGGGTCGAGGCGCTTCTGGATCGTCGCGATCGCGACCGGGTCGAGGCCGGGATCGCGGCTCTTGTTGTACGGCTTGGCCGCCGCCAGGATCTGCTCGGCCGTCATGGGATCCTGCTTGGCGGTGAAGTTCTGCACGATGCGGATGCTCGCCGCCGCGCAGGCCAGCGGCTCGCCGGTCGGATCCTCGAACTCGGTGAACCACTTCACGTCGGTGAGGCGATCGCCCATCGTCTTGAACCTGTGCTCGTAGCGGTGCGTGTTCGGTCCGACCGTGAGCGAGAGAGCCGCGACGTAATCGGTCGCGCCGCGGAGCAGCCCCTGACAGCCAAGGACGCCCTTCGTACCCGAGGGCTCGAAGGACGTGGCGCACGGGAATCCTGGATCGGGTGTCACCTGCAGCGCCGCCTGGTCGACCTTGGCGCTCGACTCCCACGACATCCGCATGGAGCGCGCTGCCTGGACACAGCAGGTGTCGTGCACGAACGTCACGTCAGGCGCCGCGGCCGTCACCGAAGCGGCCGGAGTCGGCGTCGGTGCGATGCCGACGTCCGCCGGCCCCGCGCGCAGGATGAAGCCGCCGACCGTGAGGGCGAAGACGAGACCGGCCGCCACGACGATCGCTTGACCCAGGCGCTCCGCGGACGTGTACATCCTGCTTCCCGACATAATCCTCGCATCCCCGTGCAGGACCTCCAGCCGATCGCCCCGGTACGCCACGCGCTCGTCGACAAGCGCGTCCGCGTGCCCGCCTCGAAGAGCGTCGCGAACCGGGAGCTGGTCCTCTCCGCGATAGCTCACGGACGATCCCGGCTCGCCCTCGGTCCGCTCGATCCGGGCGCCGATGTGCGCGCCATGGCCACGGCGCTCGCCGAGATGGGCTACCTGGTGCGCTGGGACGGAGCCACGATCGCGGTTGACGGCGCGGGTGACGCGCATCCCACCAAGGATGTGGTCGTCGACGCGCAGGAGGCCGGCACGGTGGCGCGGTTCGGCGCCGCCGTGGCCGCCCTCGGAGCGCGCGAGGTCCACCTCGACGGGGCTCCGCGCCTTCGAGCGCGCCCGATGGCGGCGCTCGTCGGCGCGCTTAGGAAGCTTGGCGCGCGCATCGATGCGGAAGCGCTCCCGCTCACGATCCGCGGTCCACTCGTGGGGGGCGAAGTGGACGTACCGGGACGAGAGTCGAGCCAGTTCGCGTCAGCGCTGCTCCTGGTCGGCGCGCGGATGCGCGACGGACTGCACCTGCGGATCGTCGGGACGCTGGTATCCGCGCCGTTCGTCGATCTCACGGTGGCCGCGTTGGCGGCGCGCGGCGTTCGCGTCGAGCGGCGGTCGCGGAGCGAGCTCGTCGTCGCTCCGCAGAGACTGAAGGGCCGCTCTCTCGAGATCCCCGGGGACGTCACCGCAGCCACCTATCCGGCCGCGGCCGCCGCGATCCTGGGTGGCTGGGTCACGATCACCAATGCGCGCGCTCGCGTCGAGCCCGGCGGTCAGGGCGACGCGCGCTTCTTCGAGCTGATCGAGGACATGGGATGCCGGGTGCGTCGGAGCGGCGACAGCGTCACCGTGAGACGCGA
>DATKCP010000172.1:0-10076 GCA_035513115.1 Candidatus Limnocylindria bacterium
CCCGAGCACCGCGTGCTCGAGGTCGGCACCGGTTCGGGGTACCAGGCCGCCGTGCTCGCGCAGCTCGTGCGCGAGGTGATCTCCATCGAGCGCCACGCGGCCCTCGCCGACGCCGCTCGCGATCGTCTGGCGCGCCTGGGATACGCGAACGTGCGCGTCATCCACGCTGACGCGTCTCTCGGTTATCCGCCGGAGGCGCCGTACGACCGCATCCTCATCACGGCGGCGACACCCGGGATCGATCCCGCGCTTTTGCGGCAGCTGACGCCCGACGGCCGCATCGTCGCGCCCATCGGTGGCCTCGATCTGCAGGAGCTCGTCGTTCGCGACGCGGGTGGCCGCGAGCAGCGCCACGGGCCGGTGAGGTTCGTCCCGCTCCGTGGCGAGGCCGGGTTCCGCGGATGAGCGCGGTCCTCTTCGAGGGCGGTCGCATCCACGTCGGGGACGGCACCAGCGCCGAGGCCCTCCTCGCCCGAGAGGGACGCGTCGCGGCCGTTGGACGACGCGAAGACGTGCGCCGCGCGGCCGGTGGCGCCGAGGCAGTCGATCTGCGCGGCGGGCTCATGGTGCCCGGCTGGTTCGACGCGCACGTGCACTTCGTCTGGTGGGCGCAGCAGATGGCACGGCTCGACGTGGCGGACACGACGACGCTCGAGGAGGCCCTCCGGCGCATTGCCGCGTACGCGGCCGGCCTGCCGGACGGCGCGTGGCTCCTCGGCGGGCGTTTCGACAAGAACAGCTGGGGGCGTTGGCCCTCGGCGGTGGATCTCGACCGGGTGACGGCCGGGCATCCCGCGGTGCTGCGCAGCCGGGATGGCCACTCGCGGTGGCTCAACAGCGCCGCGATCGCGCGTGCGGGCATCACGAGGGACACCGGGACGCCGGAGGGCGGCGCCATCTTTCGCGACGACCGCGGCGAGGCGACCGGCGTGCTCCAGGAGAACGCCAACGCGCTCGCCGACAGCGTCATACCCGCGCCGACCGACGAGGAGATGCTCGTCGACGCCCGCCGGGGCCAGACGGAAGCGTGGCGGCGCGGCGTCACCGGTCTCGAGGATCTCGACCAGTTCGTCGGGCGCGCCCCGCTCGGCGTGCTCGAGCGCATGCGCGACGCGGGCGAGCTCGCGTTGCGCGTGCACATGGGCATCCCGCACGCGCGGCTCGCCGACGCGCTCGAGCGGCGCATGCGCACCGGCGAGGGCGACCAGTGGTTGCGCACCGGTCATCTCAAGATCTTCACCGACGGTGCTCTGGGTTCCCAGACCGCCGCGCTCGAGGAGCCGTACGAGGGATCGCGCGATCGGGGCATCCTGACGATCGAGCCGGATCAGCTCACGCGGGATGTTTCGATCGCGGCCGCCGCGGGCATTGCCGTCGCGATCCATGCCATCGGCGATCGCGCGGTGCACGTCGCGCTCGACGCGATCGAACCGACGCGTGCGAGCGCTCCGCAGCTCAGGCAGAAGATCGAGCACGTGCAGCTCGTGCGGGCCGACGACCTCGCCCGCTTCGGCGCGCTAGGGATCATCGCGTCCATGCAGCCCATCCACGCGACGAGCGACCGCGACCTCGCCGATCGGTACTGGGGGCCGTCCCGAGTGGCACGGGCCTATCCGTGGCGCACGCTGCGCCGCACCGGCGCCGTCCTCGCGTTCGGGTCGGATGCGCCGGTGGAGCCGATCGACCCGTTGCTCGGGATCCACGCCGCCGTCACGCGCCGACGGCCGCAGGATGACGAGGCATGGCGTCCGGAGCAGCGGCTCACGACCGCGGAGGCGCTCGCGGCGTACGCGGCCGGTTCCGCCTACGCGATGTCGAGCGAAAACGTCACGGGAACGCTGCGTGTCGGCATGCGCTGCGACGCGACGGTCGTCGACCGCGACCTCGAGCGCTGCTCTGAGGACGAGCTGCTGGAGGCTCGCGTGCGCGCCACGATCACGGACGGGGTCGTGCGGTACGCGGACGGACTCGGCTAGTTCAGGGTGACGCGCCTTTCACCGTGCGCCCGCAGGCGCACCAGCAGGTCCCGAAGGAGCGTCGTCTCGTTCTCGAGGAGCGTCTTCTCGGCCACGAGGCGCTCCACGTCGCTGGGCAGCTCGAGCAGCCGCTGTCGCTCCGTCGCTTCCACCGCGAGGCTGGCGGCGATCCGATATGCCGCCTCGCGGGGCGGCGCCGCGGCGAGCTCGTCCACGATCGCGCGGTCACCACGGGCGTCCTCCGTGACCGCCATGACGGCGACGAGGTACTGCCCGAACGCCTCGACCGCAACGGCGGCGTGAGCGGGCGCGCCGTCGCCTTCCTTCTCGTCGAGGTACCGGACGCGCCCGACGAGATATGGCTCCCGGTCCGGTATCGCCTGCTCCAACGCGAAGCGGCGCCCGCCGCGCACAACGATGTACGAGCGCCCGTCGGAGAGGGGCGAGAACGCCATGATCCTCGCTTCCGTCCCGATCGCGTGCGGCTCCGCCGTGGCCCCGACGTCCTGGCCGGACCGGATGAGCACGACGCCGAACGGGCGGTCCTCGTCCATGCAGCGCCGCACCAGCAGGCGGTAACGCGGCTCGAAGATGTGCAGGGGCAGCAGCATCTCGGGGAAGAGCACGGTGGTCAGCGGGAAGAGCGCAAGCAGCTCCGCCATCGGCTCAACGGTACTCTCCGCGCGTGACTCAACCCGCGGCGGCCGGCGCGCTCGACGGCATCCGCGTGCTCGACCTCACTCGCGCGCTGGCGGGTCCCTACTGCACGCTCATGCTCGGCGACCACGGAGCGGACGTGATCAAGGTCGAAATGCCCGGGACCGGGGATGAGACGCGCGACTGGGCGCCCCCCAGCATCCAGGGCATCTCCGCCTATTACCTCGCGATCAATCGCAACAAGCGGAGCGTGACCCTCGACCTCAAGAACCCGGACGGCAAGCGCGTGCTCGAGCGTCTCATCGAACGGTGCGACGTCGTGGTCGAGAACTTCAGCCCCGGCACGCTCGCGCGTCTCGGCTTTCCCGACGAGCGCGTGCGCGCGATCAATCCTGGGTCCGTCCTCTGCCACATCAGCGGCTTCGGGCAGGACGGCCCGGGTCGCGCGTGGCCCGCCTACGACCTCATCGTTCAGGGGATGGGCGGGATCATGAGCCTCACCGGCGAGCCCGGCGGCGATCCCGTGATGGTGGGCGTGCCGCAGGCCGACATGGTCGCGGGCATGTTCGCGGCGTTCGCGATCGCCTCGGCGCTGCGCTGGCGCGAGCGCAGCGGTGAGGGCCAGGTCATCGACGCGACGATGATCGGCGGCCAGGTGGCGCTTCTCTCGCGTCAGGCCGCGCGCTACTTCGCCGACGGGACCGTTCCGCAGCCCGAGGGAAACGTGCACGCGTCGATCGTCCCGTACCAGACGTTCCGGGCGAGCGACGGGCACGTCAACGTCGGCGTCGCGAACAACGCGCTCTTCGAGCGTTTCTGTCGCGCCCTCGATCTGGACGAGCTGCTCGAGGACGAGCGCTTCGGCGACAACCGGCGGCGGGTCGCGCATCGCAGGGAGATAGTCCCGGTCATCGAACGTCGGATCCGGGCCCTGACCAAAGCGGAGGTCGTGCGTCGCCTCCGCCAGGCGAACGTCCCCGTGGGTCCGATCAACGCGCTCGACGAGGTCTTCGCCGACCCGGTGGTGCGGCACCTCGGGTTGATCGCCGAGGTCGATCACCCGACCGCCGGCCGCGTGCGTGCTCCAGGCATCCCCGTGCGCCTCTCGGGAACGCCCCCATCGGTCCGACGCCATCCGCCCGAGCTCGGCGAGCACACCGACGAGATCCTGGGCGAGCTCGGCTACGCGAAGGAGGAGATCGCGGCGCTCCGCCGCGACGGCGCGGTCTGAGCGGCATGCAGCTCGCGCAGCAGCCGAGGTGCCGGCCGCTCTGGCTGGTCGCCGCGCTCAGCGTCCTCTCGTTCGGTGCGTACGTGCCGATCTGGTTCGGGCTGACCTGGGCCGAGCTCAAACGCGAGACGGGCGATGCGGGCATGTCGCCGCTCCCACACGCGCTGTCGATCTTCGTGCCGGTCTACGGGATCTGGCAGGCGTACCGTCACTTCGCGTCGATCGACACGCTGCTGCGCAAGCTCGAGCCGGGTCGCGGCGTCGACGCGGTGACCGGCGCGATCGGCACCGGCATCTGGTGGCTGACGTTCACGCACTACTCGACCGAGCCGATCTTCGTGGCGCTGGACGCGATCGAGCTCGCGGCCGGCGCGGCGGTCGTCGTCTATGGGCAGCGGGCGCTCAACGGCCACTGGCTCGCGCGTCCCGGCCCGCCGGTGGTGGTGGGCATGACCCAGCTCGACTGGTTCGCGCTCGGCATCGCCGCGAGCTACGCGCTGTTCACGATCATCGGCGTGCTCGCCGCGACGGCGCAGTAGATGGCGAGCATCCTGGTCGTCGGCTCGCTCGCCTACGACGACGTGCAGACCCCCGTCGAGCGACGCACGGGCGTGCTGGGAGGCGCGGCGTCCTACTTCGCGATCGCCGCGCGCCTGTACGCGCCGGTGCGGCTCGTCGGCGTCATCGGCGAGGACTTCCGCGAGGAGGACGTCGAGCGTCTGCGCGCGCGGGGCATCGACCTGTCTGGTCTCGAGCGGCGGCGCGGCACGTCTTTCCGCTGGCTCGGCCGCTACGACTACGCGATGAATACGGCGGAGACGATCAACACCGACCTGGGTGTGTTCGCCAACTGGCACCCGCGCGTGCCGGAGTCGTACGCGGACAGCGAATTCGTCTTTCTCGCGAACATCGATCCCGAGATCCAGCTGGCGACGCTGCGGGGCGTCGGCGCACCGAAGGCCGTGGCGCTCGACACGATGAACTACTGGATCGATCACAAGCGCGATGCGCTGCTGGAGGTCCTCTCGCGCGTCGACATCGTGAGCGTCAACGAGTCCGAGGTCCGGCAGCTGTGCGGCACGGTCAGCGTCGCGAGGGCCGCGCGAGAGATCCTCGCACTTGGCCCGCGCGCGGTCGTGGTGAAGCGCGGCGAGTACGGCGCCGTGCTGTTCACGCGGTCCTTCTCCTTCTGGTCGCCGGCATTCCCGTTCGACGAGGTCACCGATCCGACCGGAGCGGGTGACAGCTTCGCCGGCGGTTTTCTGGGCCATCTGGCGGAGTCCGGTTCGTTGGACGACCGCGCGCTGCGCCGCGCGACGCTGCACGGGACCGTCTGCGCTTCCTTCGCCGTCGAGAGCTTCAGCGTTGACGGGATCGAGGCGGCCACGCCGCAGGACGTCGCGGGGCGCTACCGGCAGCTCCAAGAGCTGGTCAGGTCCTAGGCGGGGGAACCGGACGTCGTGAGCGCTGTAAAGAAAGTGAGGACCGACTCCCTGGACGGCCGGCCAACGGAGGATGCGGTACTGGTGGAACGCTCGAAAAATGGCGATCAGGACGCCTACGCCGAGCTCGTGACGCGCTACCAGGCGATCGCGGCGCGCACTGCGTACGTGATCACCGGGACCGCGTCCGATGCCGAGGACGTGGCTCAGGACGCCTTCGTGAAGGCGTACTACGCGCTCGACCGCTTCCGCGCGGGCGCGCCATTCCGACCCTGGCTGCTCCGGATCGTCGCGAACGAGGCCATCAATCGCCGGAAGGCGGCCGGCCGGCGACCGACGGTCGGACTCAGCGTCGCGCTGGACCGCGCCTCGGGCGACACGGCCCTGTCTCCCGAGGCGACGGCTCTGGCTCGCGAGCGTCGCGAGGTCGTGCTCGACGCGCTCCGCGAGATGCGCGAGGTGGATCGGCTCGTGATCGCGTACCGCTACTTCTTCGACCTCTCGGAGGTCGAAATGGCCGAGGCGCTCGGCGTGGCGCGCGGTACCGTGAAGTCGCGACTGTCGCGCGCGATAGGGCGGCTCCGGGCCGCGATGGAAGGGGGCCCGCTGCATGACGCGTGAGCCGATGGGCGAGCACGAGCTCGAGGCCACGCTCGTCGATCTCGGCGAGCGCCTGGCGTACCCGCGCCCGACGCGGATGGGCGACGTCGTACGCGCGCGGCTGCGCGGTCCGCGCGCCGGCCACTGGTGGGATGCGCTGCGCTCGCCGCGCTACGCATTCACGCCGCTCGTCGTGACGCTCTCGGTCCTCGCGCTCGCGGTGCTTCTCGCCGTGCCCGACGCGCGCGCGGCGGCTGATGAGTTCCTGCGGCTGCGCGGCATCAACGTCTTCCGCACGGCCGCTGCGCCGTCGGCGCCGGCTGCCTCGGGCACGGCCGTATTTCCCGGGCAGCGCGTCACGCTCGAAGAGGCCCGTCGCCGCGCGCCGTTCCTGCTCGTGCCATCGGACGCGCGCCTCGGAGCCCCCGATGGGATCTACATCGACCAGACGGATGCCGGCGATCGGGTGACGCTCGTGTACGCGAGCCGCGCGGGCATACCCGTCTCCCGCGAGGCGGGCGTGAGCGCGGTGGTCGTGGCGTTCCGCGGGCGCGTGAACGACGCCCTCTTCGCCAAGGTCGCACCCCCCGGCACGGTGATCGACAACGTCGTCGTCAACGGCGGCCGTGGATTCTGGATCGCGGGCGCGCCCCACCAGTTCTATTACGTGGACGCGGCGGGGAGAGCCTGGCCCGAGACGCTCCGCCTCGCCGGCAACACACTGCTGTGGGAGCAGGGCGGCGCGACGCTTCGTCTCGAGGCGCAGATCAGCCGCGACGAGGCGGTCGAGATCGCCGCCAGCTTCCGCTAGGCAGCCTGCTGGGCGTGACCCCTTTCGCGCCGTCCGGCGTATGTAGGGTGTGAACGGCTTCCCTGGATTCGCGCCTGACGAAACCCGCAACTTGACAGGTGGAATCGACGGGAATCGAATGGGGGCCGCGGCGTCCAGTTGGGTTGGAGGTGAAAGGCCTTGAACGTCCTCTCGAAGTTCTCGCGCCGTGGGCTCCTCAAGTACGGGTCACTCTCGGGCCTGGCGGCCTTCGTGACCTCATGCCTGTCACAGAACGCACCGGCGACGTCGCCGACGCCGGCCGGCACAGGCGCGGCCGCGCCGACGGTCATCGCGCGGGCGGAGACGATCACGTGGAAGGTCCAGTCCGGCTGGGCCGGTAACGACATCTTCCAGGAGCTCTTCCTCGACTGGAAGGCGTTCGTGGAAGAGATGTCCGCCGGGCGGATCCGGATCGACGCACTGCCGGTGAACGCCGTCACGAACATCGCCGGCGCCATCGACGCGGTGCACTCAGGGACGCTCGACGGCGCCCACCACGTGCCCGCGTACTACTACGGGAAAGACCACGCGGTGAGCCTCATGGGCACCGGACCGATGATGGGGATGAGTGGCCAGATGTGGCTCGCCTGGTACTACTACGGCGGCGGCCAGGCGCTGTACGAGAAGCTCGTGCAGCAGAAGCTCAGGCTGAACGTGATCTCGCTCTTCCACATGCCGATGCAGAACCAGCCCCTCGGGTGGTTCGACCGGGAGATCACCAGCCCGAACGACTTCCAGGGCATGAAGTTCCGCACGGTCGGTCTGGCCACCGGCATCTACCAGGGTCTGGGCGCGAGCGTCGTGTCCGTCTCGGGCGCCGAGGTCGCGTCCTCGCTCGACCGCAAGGTCATCGACGCCGCCGAGTTCAACAACACCACCTCAGACACGGTGTACGGCCTTCCCGACGTGCGAAAGGTCCTGATGGCGCGCTCGTACCACCAGCCGAGCGAGATCCTCGAGATCACGCTCAACAAGACCAAGTACGACGCGATGCCGACCGACCTCAAGGCGATCATGAAGTACGCCGCCTGGGCGGAGTCCGCCAACGGCGAGTGGAAGTTCTTTGATAAGAACTCCAGGGACTACGCCGCGCTCGCGGGCAAGGGCGTGAGGGTGGTCAAGACGCCGCAGTCGGTCCTCGACGCGCAGCTCAGGGCCTGGGACAAGGTCATCGCCGACGAGTCGAGGAACAACCCCGATTTCGTCACGATCCTGGACTCGCAGAAGGCCTGGGCGCAGCGCATCTTCAAGTGGGCCGACGACATCAACATCCCGACGCCGGACCCGGTGTCGTACCGGGCGATGTTCAAATAGCGGGCGCGGGCTAGGGCCTTATCCTCACGGGGCTCTCGGGTGACCGAGGGCCCCGTGACTGGTTTCAGGGCGATCAGATGTCACGCGATCACGTTGGGAGTGAGTGGGTGCAGCGGTTCTTGTTCTTCATCGATGGCATCAGTATGTGGAGCGGCAAGATCACCGCCTGGGTCGTCCTGCTGATGACCCTGCTGGTCGCGTACGACATCACGATGCGGTACCTCAGCCAGCCGCTGGGTGCGCCCATCCGCGCGATCTGGTTCACCTACAACTACTCGTATGACATGTCGTACTACCTGTACGGCATCTTCTTCATGCTCGGCGGCGCGTACGCGCTCTCACGTGGCCAGCACGTGCGCGGCGACGTCTTCTATCGGCTGTGGCCGGTGCGCGTGCAGGCATCGATCGACCTCGTCCTCTATGTAGTCGCCTTCTTTCCCGGGATCATCGCGCTCATCTCGGTCGGCGCGCAGTGGGCCGCGGAGTCGTGGGCGATCCAGGAGCGGTCCTTCACCTCGGCGGTGGCCCCGCCCCTCTATCCGCTGAAGACGGTCATCCCGATTGCGGCCCTGCTGATGGCCATCCAGGGCGTCGCTGAGACCATCCGCGCGTACATCGCCGTCCGGACCGGCGTCTGGCCGCCGAGGCTGTCCGACGTCGAGGAGACCGATGCGATGCTCGCCAGGCAGGTCGAGCTGTGAGTCCCGAAGCGCTCGGCATCGCGATGCTCGCGCTCATGGTCGTCGCGATCCTGATCGGCTTCCCGACCGCGTTCACCCTCATGTCTCTCGGCGTGACCTTCGGGTTCCTCGGCATCGGGTTCGTCGTGTTCGACCTCGTCGTCCAGCGGACGTTCTTCGTCATGCAGAACGACGTGCTCGTGGCGATTCCGCTGTTCCTGTTCATGGGCTACCTCGTCGAGCGGGCCGGCATCGTCGATAAGCTCTTCAAGAGCGTCCAGCTGCTCATGGGCGGGCTGCCGGGGGCGCTCGCGATCTCGACGCTGCTCACGGGCACGCTGTTCGCCACGGCGACCGGGATCGTGGGCGCCTCGGTGACGCTCCTCGGCCTGCTGGCCCTGCCGGCCATGCTGCGCCGGGGCTACGACGTGTCCTTCGGCAGCGGCGTCATCGTCGCCGCGGGGACGCTCGGGATCCTCCTGCCGCCCAGCGTGCTTCTCATCCTGTACGGTTTCATCGCCGGGGTGTCCGTGCCGCGCCTGTACGCCGCGGCGTTCATACCCGGTCTCATCCTTGTCGGCTTCTACGTTCTTTACATCGCCTTCCGTGCGTGGCGCAATCCGGCGATCGCACCGGCCATGCCGATCGAGGAGCGCATCGTGCCGCTGCCCCAGATCCTGTCGATGCTGGGAACCGGTCTGCTGCCGATCCTCACCCTGATCCTCTTCGTGCTCGGGGCGATCTTCTTCGGCTTCGCGACGCCCTCGGAGGCCGCGGCCCTAGGCTCGCTCGGCGGGCTGCTGCTCGCCGCGCTTCACCGCCGCCTCACGTTCTCCATGCTCAAGGAGACGCTCTTTCTCACGGTGCGCGCGTCGGCGATGGTCGGCTGGCTCCTCGTCGGGTCGTCCATCTTCGCCGCGGTGTTCGCCCGTCTGGGCGGTGCGGCGGTGGTGGGGGAGTTCCTCGACGGCCTGGGCCTCGACCCGATCCAGTTCGTGATCATGGTGCAGATCATCATCTTCCTGCTGGGCTGGCCTCTCGAATGGACCGAGATCACGATCATCTTCCTACCGCTGTTCCTGCCGCTGCTCCTCGCCAACGGCGTCGATCTCGTGTGGTTCGGCGTGCTCGCCGCGCTGAACATGCAGACCGCTTTCCTGTCGCCGCCGGTCGCGATGTCGGCCTATTACCTGATGAACGTCGCGCCGAAGGGCGTCCTCCTGAACCAGATCTTCAAGGGCATGTACCCGTACATCGGCCTGCAGCTCACGTCGATGGTGCTGCTCTACGTGTTCCCGCAGCTCGCCACGTGGCTGCCGAACGCCATCTACGGCGCGCGCTAAG
>DATKCP010000173.1:0-8393 GCA_035513115.1 Candidatus Limnocylindria bacterium
GAGCGCTCGCGACAGGAGCTCATCGGGATGCTCGGCCACGACATCCGCAACCTCGCCAACAGCGTGGTCGCGTTCCTGCAGCTTGTGGGATTGGGTCAGCTCGATCCGTCCCGGCCGGAGTTCGCCGAGCTCCTCAGCCTCTCCGAGTCGAACGTCAGCGAGATGCTGCGGATGGTCAATGCCCTGCTCGACGTGTACAAGCTCGAGGAGGGGCGCCTCGAGGCGGTGCCTCAGGCGATGCGTCTCGAGGAGCTCACGCGAAAGAGCATGTCGCAGGTGAAGTCCGAGGCTCGGGCCAAGAGCATCACGATCGAGAGCGATGTGGGCGACGCAACGGTATTCGTCGACGACGGTCTCATCGTTCGCGTGCTCACCAACCTGCTCGCGAACGCGGTGAAGCACACGCCCACCGGCGGCAAGGTCCACATCGAGGCCCGGAAGGCCGACGAGGGGACGGACTTCGTGCTCGTCCGCGTCTCGGACACCGGGCCGGGCATCACGACCGCGGACGCGCCGAATGTGTTCGACCGCTTCTATCAGGGAGGAAGCGGGCGGAGCCGCGGCGGCACCGGGCTCGGCCTCGCGTTCTGCCGTCTCGCCGTGGCCCTGCATGGCGGGACCATTCGCGTCGTGAATCCCGGCCAGCCAGGCGCGATGATCGATCTCACGCTGCCGGCGGCCGCCGCCGATCATGTCGTGGTGACGGCATGAAGAACAACGACGTCGCGAGCGTCGCTCTGCCGGGAGCCGCGAAGAAGGCAACGAGCATCGTGGTCATCGAGGACGACCCGGCCTCCGCCGACGTGCTTCAGCGTCGCCTCCAGGCAAATGGCATGAAGGTCGCCGTCGGGAAGGACGGCGGCGAAGGTCTCGCGCTGGTGCGCGAGGTCTTGCCGGATCTCGTGCTCCTCGACGTGATGCTGCCCGACACCGACGGCTACGACGTCTGCGTGCGCATCAAGAGCGACGGCTCGATCGCTCACATCCCGGTGGTCTTCCTCTCGGCCCGCGGCGAGGCCGTCGACAAGGTGCGTGGCCTCTCCTGCGGCGCTGCCGACTACGTGACGAAGCCGTGGAACGCCGCGGAGCTCCTCGCGCGGATCGACGCCGTGCTCCTCCAGGCGCGGAACGCCCGCCCGCCACGGCTCGAGCCGCAGCTCGTGCGTCCACCGCGTTCTCGGCCCCTCGCATCCGTCGCCCTCGAGGGTGGCGCGCGCCGCGCGACCGCCGAGGAGCTGCTCGCTCCCCGGTTCGACATCGCGAACGACGGCGCGGATGCCGTCGACCTCGTCCTCATCGATGCGGGCGCGACGCCGGACGCCGGCCTCGTCGATGAGGGCACGGTGGTCCTCGTTGTCGCCCGCGGTTCGGAGACACCCGCGACCGAGTTCGCGCGCCTGGACGGCGATCTCACGCGCCATGCCGCGCGGCTCGTGCGCGAGATGAGCCTCGCGCGGGACATGGGCGCCGCCGCGGAGGCGCTCATCACCCTGGCGACCTCACTGGAAGCGCACGACCGATTCATGATGGGTCACGGCGAGCGCGTTGCGGCACGCGCCGTCTCGATCGCCGAGCTGCTCGGACTCGGTCGCGTCGCGATCGAGACGATCCGCCTCGGGGCACTGCTGCGCGATGTCGGCAACGCGAAGCTGCCGCCGCCGGTCGGCCACACGCCGGGTGAGCTGACCGCGCACGAGCGTGAGGCCGTCGAGCTCCACCCGCTCCTCGGCGAGGAGCTCCTCAGGCACGTGTCGGCTCTCGCGCCGATCCTGCCGATCGTCCGCTGGCACCACGAGCGGCTCGACGGCGGCGGCTATCCGGACCATCTGCGGGCCGAGAAGATCCCGCTCGAGGTCCGCATCGTCAGCGTGGCGGACCGGTTCGAGGCGCTCCTGGTCGAGCGCCCGGACCGCGCGGCGGTGTCGGAGCAGGAGGCCGTGCGCATCGTGCAGGGCGCGGTCGCTCGCGGCGAGCTCGACCCTGCGGTCGTCGCCGCTCTTGTCGCGCGGGTGCGCAGCGTTCCCACTCAGGAGGTCGAGGCGTGAGCAACACGATCCGCGTGATGATCGTCGACGACGAGCGGCTCTTCGCGGAGCTGCTGCGCGTCGCGATGCGGACCGCCGAGGACATCGACGTCGTTGCGGTGACCCACGACGTTCGCAGCGCGATCGCCGCGCTCGACGAAACGCGACCCGATGTCGTGCTGGCCGACTACCACCTGCCGGATGGCACCGGCGCGGACCTCGCGCGTGCGGTGCGCTCGTCACTGCCGCGGACCGCGACCGTCGTGCTGACCGGCGACCCGAGCGCGCTCACGCTCGCGGATGTCGCGCGGTCTGGCGCCGTCGGGCATCTCACGAAGGAGCGCGGCTTCAGCGATGTGGTGGGCGCGGTGCGCGCCGCGGCCGCCGGCGAGGTGCTCTTCTCGTCGAGCGAGCTCCAGCGCCTGCTGCTCTCCGAGCGCAGCGAGCCCGCGCCCGCGATCGAGCCCCTGACGCCGCGCGAGCTGGAGGTCCTGCATCTCCTCGCGGGCGGCGCGAGCACCGCGGCCGCGGCCGCCTCGCTTGGCATCTCCACGGCGACTCTCCGCGCGCACGTTCAGGCGGTCCTACGCAAGCTCGGCGCGCACTCCCGCTTGGAGGCGGTCGCCGAGGCCACCCGGCTCGGACTCGTGACCCTCGACTCGTGGACACGCCATGGCCCGACCTCCCCACGTGGGGGGAAAGTGCTCGTTCGTGGCGCCTAACTCCCTACGGAGGGGGGTCGTATGACGGAAGACCCGTCTACCATCCGGCGCATGGCAAAGCTCCTCATCGCCGACGACCTGGTACCCATCCGCCAGATGGTCCGCATCACACTCTCGACCCAGGGCTGGACGATCCTCGAGGCCAAGAACGGCGACGAGGCGCTCGAGCTCGCGCGCACTGAGAAGCCGGATCTCGTCCTTCTCGACGTCGACATGGGACCCGGGCCGAACGGCTTCGAGGTCTGCCGCCAGCTGAAGTCCGAGCCGGGGACCAAGGACATCCCGGTCGTCATGCTGACCGCCCACGAGAGCGAGAGCGACAAGAAGACGGGTTTCTCGGTCGGCGCGACGCAGTACCTCACGAAGCCCTTCGGTCCGCTCGAGCTGATCGACACCATCCGCGGGATCCTCACGCATAGCTGAGCCGGCCATGCCAGAGGAGAGGCCCGAGCGGATGTCGATCGAAGTGATCGAAGTCTCTCCCCACATCGTCGTACCTGCCGCCACTTCGAGCGTTGCCGGCGAGGTGTTCCGCCAGCTGCTGCAGCAGGCGATCCGCGTGGCGGACCAGGCGAACTCGCAGGCCGTGCGCATGGCGAGCGACTTCGCCGAGGTGTACCGCCGCGAGCAGTCGATCCGCCTCGAGTACGAGACGAAGCTGCGCGAGATGCGCCTCCTCGAGCGGCAGAGCACGCGTTATGCGGAGGACCTCGCCGATATGCTGCGGAGCGAGCGCGAGCGCCGCGAGCAGCTGGAGACGGCGCTCGAGGCCGAGCGCGTCGCGAACGAGGAGCTGCGGCGCACCGGCCTGCAGGGCATCAGCCACCTGCTTCTGGCCGCCACGATCAAGGACCAGACCACCGGAGCGCATCTGCTGCGCGTCCGCAAGTACGTCGAGGCGATCGGCACGCGTCTCGGGCTGCCCACGCAGGTCGTCGAGGAGTTCGGCTACTCCAGCGTCATGCACGACGTGGGCAAGATCCACACGCCCGATCACATCCTCCAGAGCGAGCAGCGCCTCTCGGCCGAGGAGTTCGAGGTGATCAAGCAGCACTGCATCGACGGCCAGGTGATGCTCGGCGAGGCGCGCTTCTTCGAGACCGCGCGCGCGATCGCGCGCGAGCATCACGAGCGCTGGGACGGACGCGGCTACCCCGACGGGAAGAAGGGCGACGACATCTCCCTCGCCGCGCGCATCGTCTCGGTCGCCGATGTCTTCGACGCCCTCACCTCGAAGCGGCCGTACAAGACGGCCTGGACGATCGAGGAGGGCATGGCCGCGGTCATCGCCGGGTCTGGTGCGCAGTTCGACCCCGAGGTCGTCGCGGTCTTCCAGTCGCTGCAGGCCGACGGCAGCATCGAGCGCGTCAGGCAGGACGTCGCGACGGCGCAGCTGGACTGATCAGCCGCGCGGCAGCTCCTCCTCGCCGCGCATGAACGCGGCGCCGACGAACGCCACAGCCGCGACGATGCCGACGAAGAGCCATGCGGCCCAGAAGCCGAGTGTCTGTACGGCGTATCCCATCGCGGGCGCGCCGATCATGACGCCGGCGGTCCCGCCGATCGCGGCCAGGCCCTGGGCCGCGGCCGGGGCGGCGGGCAGCGATGCCGCCGCGGTGTTGAAGACCGCGGAGTAGGGAAGACCGACGCCGATCCCGACCAGCACCGCGCCCGTGAGCGCGACCAGCAGCGGACGATCCGGGAACGCGAGCAGGGCGACGCCTGCGATGATCGCGAGGTTGCCGATGCGCATCACTCGGCGCGTCGGCACGTGCTCGCGCGCGAGGAGAAAGCCGCCGAGCGGTCGCGCCAGCACCGCGAGCACGAGCACGACCGAGCCGAGCAGACCGGAGAGCTCGAGCGGCAGGCCGAACTCCCGCAGCAGGTAGACGGTGATCCATGTGCCTGATGCGATGGCGAGGCCGAATCCCGCCGCGTGCTGCAGGCTCGTCCACCAGCAGTTCGGGCAGCGGAGCGCATCGCGTATGTTCCCTGGACGCGCGACGGTCGGTACCGATGGCGCGGCCCACCATGCGACGGCGGCCGCGCCGACGAAAGCGGCCTCGGCCCAGAACGCGCCGCGCCAGCCACCAAGGGCCGCCGCGAGCGGCGGCATGGCGACGAGAGCCAGCGCGCTGCCGAGCGGAAAGCCGCCGCCGTAGAGGCCGAGGGCGAAGTGGTTGCGGCGCTCTCCGTAGAGGCCGGCGAGATAGCGCGTGGCCGCGACGAACGCGAGTGCCGATCCGACGCCCTGGATCCCCTTCGCGACAAGAGCCACCGCATGGCCGGGCGAGAGGGCGAACAACACCGTGCCCGCGGCCGATACCGCCAGTCCTGCCCCGACCATGCGCTTCGGACCGAACCGCTCGGCCAGCCCGGTGGTGAGCAGCGTCGTTGCCATGTACGACGTGAACAGCGCGGTCGAGAGTAGGCCCGCGCCGAGATCGTCGAGCCGAAAGTCTGCCGAGACCAGGGGGATCAGCGGTGCGTGATCGGAGTACGTGAACCCGAACGCGACCGCGCCCATCGTCAGGAGAGCGACGGCCACCCGCACGCGCCGACGGTACGGGAAATCACCGGCGCGACCGGTGGCGCGTCGGCGCTATGCCGACCCGGGCCCTCGCTGGGCTCGGCGCCCGCAGCCCTTGTCAGCGCGGTCGGCCTGTGATTACATAATTACTTAGTAAGAGGAGGCTGGTAATGGGCACAAATGACGAGCTGCGAGGCTGGTTCGCCGGCCGCACCCCGAAAGATTGGTTCGCGGGCCCACCGGAGGTCCGGAGCGATCGAGACGAAATCTGGGTGATCGGCACGCTGACCGACGTTCAGCTCCCGGGCGATGCCGGCCCGGAGGCCGCGAGCGCGGCGCGCTCCGGCCGCATCAAGCAGTACCGCGAGGAGACGCGCGAGCTTCGCATGCGAATCGCCGAGGAGGCCGAGCGGCGCTTTGGGCGCAGGGTCTCGTGGGGAGTGCGCTGCGGCGATGCGCGCGAGATGTTCACGCACCTGGCCGTGCCTGCGATGACCAGGCTCCGCCTTCCCGAGCGAGAGCTGCTCGACGCTCTGGTGGACGCCGGCGTCGCGCGCAGTCGCGCTCACGCGCTCGCGTGGTGCGTGCGGCTCGTTCAGCAGAACCAGAGCGAGTGGCTGAAGGAGCTCAAGGCGGCGATCGAGCAGGTCGGCGCGGTCCGGCAGCAGGGCCCGATGAACTGAGCATGGCGACCCAGATCCTCCGTCCGACCCGCGCCGACCCCGACCCGGCCAGTGCGCTCCTCGACGCGTATTCGCAGGCCGTCATCCGCGTCGTCGAGCGCGTGACGCCGGCGGTCGCGCATGTTCGACGCGGGCGCGGCGGGGGGAGCGGCGTGGTCATCGCGCCGGACGGCTACGTGCTCACGAACGCGCACGTCGTGGACGGCGCGCAAGAGGTCGAGGTGGTGTTCGCGGACGGCGCGACGTATCGAGCCCCCGTCGTCGGCTCCGACGCCGCCACGGATCTTGCGCTGGTCCGAGTGCTCGGCCCCTCGCTCCCCGCCGCCGAACTCGGGGACTCAGATGCGCTTCGCGTCGGTCAGCTCGTCATCGCCATCGGCGATCCGCTGGGCCTGCAGTCGACCGTCACGACCGGCGTCGTGAGCGCGCTCGGGCGGTCCCTGCGCGCGAAGGACGGGCGGGTCATCGAGAACGTCATCCAGACCGACGCGGCCCTCAACCCCGGCAACTCGGGCGGGCCGCTCGTCGACACGCACGGAAACGTCGTCGGCGTCAACACCGCGGTCATCGCCATGGCGCAGGGGATCGCGTTCGCGATCCCGGCCGCGACAGCGCGCCTCGTCGCGACGGCGCTCATCCGGGACGGTCGTGTCCGGCGCGCGCACCTGGGCATCTCGGGTGCGTCCACGCCGATCGGGCGACAGCTGTCCCATTCGCTGGGGCTCGGCGCCGGCTCGGGCATACGCGTCCTCGAGGTCACGCCAGGCTCGCCCGCGGGGCGCGCCGGTGTGCGCGAGGGCGATATCCTCGTCGCACTCGACGGTGCCGCGCTTGCGACGCTGTCGGATCTCCAGCGCGCGCTGACCGCCGATCGCGTTGGAGCGCCGACGCTCATCACGGCCATCCGTCGCGGCGAACGCGTCGTTCTGAGCCTCACTCCGGAGGAGTCGCGCTAGGGTTCTTGGTCCGCCGCGGTCCCTTTCAAGAACTGCGTCCAGCCCGGGATCCGGGCGTAACCCATCTGCTCGTTCAGATGGAGGATGGGCGCGTTCTCGCCGTCGTTCTCGGTGCGCACGCTCTTCACACCGAGCGCGATCGCCTGCATGACCGTCTCGAGCTTGAGCGCGCGCGCGACGCCGCGGCCCCGGACCTTGCGCGACGTGGCGGTCCAGTCGGTCCAGACGTTCCCGCGCGTGGGCGGATAGGACAACACGGAGATGCCGACGATGTCGTCGCCGTCACGCGCGATCCACATCCGATCGAGCCGGACCGTCGGCGCGTCGAACCAGCGCGCGAAGACCTCGAACGGCTCGCGGACATGCGGGATCGTCGTGGGAACGTCGGACGCGGCCTCCTCGCTCATCTCGTGGATCTTGTGGAGCTTCTCCCCGTCGTGGTCCTGGTCGATGGTGTGGATCGTGATGCCGGCGGAGCGCATCCTTTCGCGGCTCGCCGCCGCCATCGCCTCGAGCTTTCGCCGCTGGGCCACGAGGTCGAGCTGCCAGGCCCTGCTGCGCCGCTCCTCGCGGTAGCCGCGATCGACGAACCAGCGCGCGAGCCAGTCGTCGTCCTCGCGGGCGTACGTGGCGAGGATCCGCGAGCCCGACGCCCGGGCGCGCTCTTCAATGACGTCGAACACGGTCGCGAGCTGCGCGTCGGTGCGCTCGGGCGGGAGCAGCTCGAAGCCGAGGCGCCCGTAGCGTTCCTTCATCTGTTCCCAGGGCGCGTGGTTGTGTCGCACGTAGCCGATGGGCGTGCTGCCGCGAAGCACGATGAACCGCTCGTTGGTCCAGGCTGGATCCTCGCTCGCCCACCAGTGCCGCCACGACGCGGGATCCTCCGGCTCGTCCGGGCGCATCGCGGTCGCGACGTCCGCCGCGAAGGCGGCGTCGTCGAGCGTGGCCGGCCGGAAGGCGAGGCCGCCGCGGCGCAGCGTGACAGACGGATCGGTGACCGTGGGCATGCCGCGAGTGTATGCGCGCGGATCGTGGGGAACATGCCGCCCGCGACACGTGTTCCATGAACACCGATACAGTCCGCCGTGGAGGGACGACATGACGCTTGACCGCTCGCGTTGGGACAAGGGCATCACCTACGACGCGTTCAAGGCGGCGATGACCCGCAACCAGGAGCGCTTCGCGCAGAACGAGACGAGCGTCGCCCTGGATCCCGAGACCGTCCGTGTCTTCAAGGCGCTCCCGCGGCCGCTTCGCGTGCTCGCCCTCGCTGAGGACTGGTGCGGCGACGTCGTGGCCAATCTGCCGGTGCTCGGCCGCCTCGCGAAGGAGGTCGGGACGCTCGACGTCCGCGTCTTCTACCGCGACCAGAACCTCGACCTCATGGAGCGCTGGCTCAATCAGGGCAAGTTCCAGTCGATCCCGGTCTTCGTCTTCTTCGACCAGGACTTCCGCGAGCTGGGCCACTGGATCGAGCG
>DATKCP010000174.1:0-4939 GCA_035513115.1 Candidatus Limnocylindria bacterium
AAGAAGAACCCCCGGCACTCCATCGAGGGCTTCATGGAGCACTTCGAGTACTGCGCCGACCTCATCGGCATCGACCACGTCGGGTTCGGACCGGACACGCTGTTCGGCGACCACGTCGGGCTCCACCACTACTTCGCCAAGCATCTCTCGATCCAGTCCGCCCACGGGACACAGGAGTTCAAGGAGGTCGAGTTCGTGGACGGGATCGAGAATCCGGGCGAGGCGTTCCCGAACATCGTGCGCTGGCTCGTGAAGCACGACTACTCGGACGGCGACATCGCGAAGGCGATCGGGGGCAACGTCCTGCGCGTGCTGCAGGAGTCCTGGTTCCGGTAGGCCTAGAATCGCCGCGTCGCGCGGGGGCCGACCGCAGTGGTCGTGCGCGGCGGATTAGAGGGAGGTCGGACGGACTCATGAAGCGTCTCATCGCGATCCTCGTTGCCACCGGGCTCGTCGCCGCCGCCTGCGGGGTGATCCCGGGCACCGGTGGCGGCCCCAAGGTGGGGATGGTCACGGACATCGGCGCGCTGGAGGACAAGTCCTTCAACGAGTTCTCGTGGAAGGGCGTGCAGGACGGCGCGAGGGCCGTCGGCGGCTCGTCCGCGAACATCGTCACCAGGGACATCGCGGACTACAAGCAGAACATCCAGCAGTTCGTCGATCAGGGGTACCAGGTCATCGTCACCGTCGGCTTCCTGATCGGCACGGATACGCTCGCCGCGGCCAAGGCGAATCCGACGATCCAGTTCTTCGGCGTCGACCAGTTCGTCGCCGACCCGGCGCCGGCCAACTACCAGGGCCTGCTGTTCAACGAGGGCCAGGCCGGATACCTCGCCGGCATCGTCGCCGGGACGATCACCAAGAGCGGCAAGATCGGCGCGGTCGGTGGCCGCTCCGACGTGCCCCCGGTCGTGAACTACATCAAGGGCTACGAGAACGGCGCGAAGTCCGTGAAGGCGAACGTGGCGGTCACGTCGGTCTACGTCGAGGACTTCAACGCTCCCGACAAGGGCGAGGCCGCCGCGAGGACGATGGTCAGCAACGGCATCGACGTGGTGTTCCAGGTCGCAGGGCTCACCGGCGCCGGCGTCCTGCGCGCGGCATGCAACGCGAAGATCTACGGCATCGGCGTCGACGTCGACCAGTACCTCTCGCTCCCGGCGACCAAGGACTGCACGATCACCAGCGCGGAGAAGCGGCTCCAGAACGCCGTGCGCGACGCGATCCAGCGCTTCAAGGACAAGGGCATGCAGGGCGGGAACTTCACCAACGACGCGACGAACGACGGCATCGGCTACTCGCCGATCCGCAACCTCAGCCCGGTCCCCGCCGGGCTCGAGGACAAGCTCAAGCAGGCAGTCGCCGACATGAAGTCGGGGAAGCTCAAGGCGATCCCGTGACACGCGCCTAACAGAGGTCGAAGCGGAGCGGGGCCTTTGACGGGGGCTCGGCCGCGGCCGGCGAAGCCGGTCGCGGCCGACGGAACGCGATGACCCTGACCGAGCCGATCGCGGTGCTCGAGATGCGTGGCATCACCAAGCGCTTTCCCACCGGGACGCTCGCGAACGACTCCATCGACCTCGACCTGAGGGCGCGCGAGATCCACGCGCTTCTCGGCGAGAACGGCGCGGGCAAGTCGACGCTGATGAACGTCCTGTACGGCCTCGTGACGCCGGACGAGGGCGAGATCCGCATCGACGGCGAGCCGGTGGTGATCCAGGGTCCCGCCGACGCCATCGCGCGCGGCATCGGCATGGTCCACCAGCACTTCATGCTCGTGCCCGTCCTCACGGTGGCCGAGAACGTCGTGCTTGGCGAGGAGATCACGCGGGCCGGACAGATCCTTGACATGGGCTCCGCGGAGCGCCGCATCGGCGAGCTCGCCGAGCGGCTTGGCTTCACCGTCGATCCCAGGACGCGCGTCGACCAGCTGTCCCTCGGCCAGCAGCAGCGCGTCGAGATCCTGAAAGCGATCTACCGCGGGGCGCGGATCCTCGTCCTCGACGAGCCGACCGCGGTGCTGACGCCGCAGGAGACGCGCGAGATCTTCGGTGTGCTGCGGCGGCTGCGCGAGGACGGGACGAGCATCATCTTCATCAGCCACAAGCTGGACGAGGTCCTCGAGATCGCCGACCGCGTCACGGTGATCCGCCGGGGCAAGGTCGTCGGGACTCGCAAGCCCGCCGAGACGAACGAGACCGAGCTCGCGGAGCTCATGGTCGGACGTGCCGTGTCGCTCCGCGTCGACCGTGGCGAGTCGCATCCCGGCGATTTCATGCTCGAGATAAGCGGCCTGCGCGCCACCGACGACCGGAAGCACGAGGTCTGCCGGGGCGTCGACCTTACCGTGCGTGCGGGCGAGATCGTCGGCATCGCCGGGGTCGGCGGCAACGGGCAGGACGAGCTCGTCGAGTGCGTCGTCGGCCTGCGCAAGCCCACGGCGGGCAGGCTGCGCGTGGCCGATCGCGACATCACCAACCTGAGCATCGACGCACGCAGGGACTTCGGTATCGCGTACGTGCCGGCCGACCGCCAGCGCTTCGGGCTCGTGCTGCCCTTCGGCCTTCCCGACAACTTCGTGCTCACGCGCTACGCGGAGCCCCCATATGCCGGCGGGCTCGGTGGCTTCGTAAGGCAGGACGGCGCGATCCGGAGCGAGGCCGCTCGCCTGGCCACGGAGTTCGACGTCCGCGCGTCATCGATCGACGCGACCGCCGCCACGCTCTCGGGCGGCAACCAGCAGAAGGTCGTCGTCGCGCGGGAGTTCCGTCACGACCTCAAGCTGCTGGTGATCGACCAACCGACGCGGGGCCTCGACGTCGGCAGCGTGGAGTTCATACACCAGCAGGTGATCCAGCGGCGCGACGCCGGCGTCGCGGTGCTGCTCGTGTCGGCCGAGCTCGACGAGGTCCTCGACCTCTCGGACCGCATCCTGGTGATGTTCCGCGGCCGTGTCGTCGGCAGCTTCGCGGCGGCCGAGGCGCAGCGCGAGAGGATCGGCCTGCTGATGGCGACCGGCGAGGCGCGGGCGTGAGCAGCTGGCGCGCTCGCCTGGCGCCGTCGTGGGCGGTGGCGCAGGTCCCCGTCTACTCGATCGTCCTCGCGTTCGCGGTCGCGGCCGTCGTCATCATCTTCTCGAGCACCTTCACGGCGACAGGCTTCGATCCGCTCCTGCCATTCGCCGCGTACGGGCGTCTGGTCGCGGGGTCGTTCCTCAGCGGCAACGCCATCGCCAACACGCTGGTGTCGGCCGCGCCGCTGATGTTCGGCGGCCTCGCGGTCGGCGTCGGCCTCAAGGCCGGCCTCTTCAACATCGGCGTCGCCGGTCAGTTCCTGGTCGGCGCGTTCGCCGCCGCGGTCGTCGGCTCCTCGCTCGCGGACGCGCCGACCGTGATCGCCATGCCGCTCGCGATGCTCGCCGGCGCGGCCGGCGGTGCGGCGTACGGGTTCATCCCGGGCTATCTCAAGGCACGCACCGGCGCGCATGAGGTGGTCACCACGATCATGCTCAACAACGCCGCGGTGCTCCTGCTCAACTGGGCGGTGAACGACCTCGTGCGCGCGCCCGGCTTCACCTTCCCGCGCACCGGTGAGATCGGCCTGAGCGCGCTGCCGATCCTCCTGGGGCGCAACCTGCACCTCGGGATCGTCTTCGCGGTCGCCACGATCTTCGTCACCCGCTGGATCCTCACCCGGACGACGCTCGGCTTCGAGATCCGCACGGTCGGCGCGAATCCCAGCGCCGCCAGGTACGCCGGCATGCGGCCGGTGTTCATCACCGCGCTGACGATGACGCTCTCGGGGCTGCTCGCGGGTCTGGCCGGAGCGACCCAGATCCTTGGCGTCATCGGCTTCTACGCTCCGGGCATCACCGCGACCGTCGGCTTCGACTCGATCGCCGTGGCGCTGCTCGGCCGATCCGATCCCATCGGCATCCTGTTCGCGGCCATCCTGTTCGGCGCCTTCCGCGCGGGCGCCCCGCTCATGCAGATCGAGACGAGCGTGCCCATCGAGGTCATCGACATCATCCAGGCGCTCGTCATCCTGTTCCTCGCCGCCGATCTCATCGTCCGCCGGATCTTTCGCGTGCGCGCGCCGAAGGTCGAGATCACCGAGCTGGCCACCGTTTCCGGGTCCTGGGGCGGAAGCGGGGGGCCCTCGGGGGCCGGAGCCCCCCGGTAATGGTGGTGGATCTCCTCGCCGTCCCGCGCCTCATCTGGGAGCTGATCGTCTACCTGTTCCTGGTCATGCCCGACCTCCTGCCGATCATCCTCGCGCTGGCGACGCCGCTGGCGCTCGGCGCTCTCTGCGGTGTGCTGAACGAGAGATCGGGCGTGGTGAACATCGGCATCGAGGGGATCATGCTGATGGCCGCGTTCTTCGGGTACCTGACGGGCTTCGCGCTGCACGAGACGCTCGGGACGCCCGTGGCCGTGACGGCGGGGATCGGAGTCGCCCTGCTCACGGGCGCCGTGCTCGGCCTGCTCCACGCCTGGCTCACCGTGACCGTGCGCGCCGATCAGATCATCGCCGGCACGATGATGAACATCGCGGCCTTCGGCGTGACCGGGTACCTCAACCGGCTGATCATCACGCCGTCAGGCCGCGGCGGGGCAGGTGTCATCGCGCCACTCCGTCTCCCCGACCAGCTCGCCGATCTCCCGTTCCTCGGTCCGATCCTGTCGATGTTCCTCGAGCAGGGCCCCATCGCGATGAGCGTGATCGTGCTGGTCCTGGTGTCGCAGTTCGCGCTCTTCCGCACGCGCTGGGGACTGCGGACCCGCGCCGTCGGCGAGCACCCCAAAGCGGCGGACACGGTCGGCATCGACGTCTTCCGGCAGCGCTACATCAATGTGATCATCGGCTGCGCCTTCGCCGGGCTCGCGGGCGCGTACCTCACGCTCGAGTCGACCGGATCGTTCCAGAACGGCATGACCGG
>DATKCP010000175.1:0-6161 GCA_035513115.1 Candidatus Limnocylindria bacterium
CAAGGAGGACCGGCCCGACGTCTTCTACTGCATCCACAAGCTGCTCGCCCACCCCAAAGTGAGCGGCGTGCGCTTCATGCGCGTGCACATCGACGTGTACTGGCGCGAGCCCGGCGAGACCACCTGGCGGAACCGGACCGAGGGCCTCCCGTCGAACTTCGGATTCGCGGCCGCGATGCATCCACGTGACCGCTCCGTCGCGTATGTCATCCCGCTCGACGACACCAAACGCACCGCGATGCCGCCCGGCATCGCTGTGTACTCGACCAGCGACCGTGGTGCGACGTGGACGCGCAACGACAAGGGACTGCCGCCCGGCGCGGCGCTCGAGTCCGTGCGCGAGGGCATGGACACGGACCTGCTCGACCCGCTCGGCGTGTATTTCGGCACCGCCAACGGCGACGTGTGGGCCAGCCGCGACGAGGGGAAGAGCTGGGACCGCGCCGCGCAGTACCTGCCGTACGTGACGTCGGTGCACGCGGCGACGATCGAGTGATCGCGAACGGCGTTAGGCGCTAGTCAGCGAGCTTCAGCATCGGGATCTCCTGATGCGGCGCGCCCTCCCACGCGTAGAACTCGAGGCCGCAGACCTCGCGGAAGCCGAGCTTGGCGGCGATGGGCGCGGACGTGGAGCGCACCGCCTGGATGACCGCGGCGCCGCGGCCGTCCGCACGCGCGTCGGCGAGGCGCCTCGCGACCAGCGCGCTGTAGATGCCGCGCCCGCGGTGCTCGGGCAGCGTCGCGGCGCCGCCCAGCAGGACGATCGGCGAATCGGGCAGGTACACGAGGTAGCTCCACGCGACAGGCTCGGTCCCGCCATCGACGAACGCGAAGTAGCCGCGGTTGTTGACCTTGCCGTCGGTCATCGCGAGTAGGACGTTGAAGAAGCGCACGACCTCCTCCGGGATCCCGTACGCGCGGCCCATCATCCCGCTCGCCGCCTGGGCCTCGTGCAGGGTCGCTTCGCGGACCGCTATCCGCGGATCGACCCGGATCGGAACCGAGAGATCGGTGAGCACCATCCCGGCCATCTCGTCGGCCTTCGTGAGCCCGCTCGCGACCAGGCGCGCGCCGAGATCGTGCGGCCGCGTGAGCGGACCGGTGACCCAGCCGTAGGCCTTGCGCCCGCGGGAGTACCGGTTTCGGACCATCTTCAGCGTCGCGTCGAGGTCCTCGGGCGCGATGTCCGCCATGCCGACCAGGTTCGCGAGCGGGTGCGACAGGTCGGTGACGCGCCCGCGCACGCCTTTGACGCCGAGATCTTCCGAGAGACCAGAGACCGGCGGATAGACGTGCAGGCTCGACTCGATCGCCAGCGTGAGCGCGTCTTCGGCGGCGCTCACTGGGCGAACGGCAAGCGCAACGGGATCACCAGCGGCATTCTGGCGCTCCTTGCGGCGACGGTCCTGGCGTGCGGAACGATCCGGGGCGCTTCGGGACGGCTTTTCCTCACGCGCGCAGATCGCGAGTGGGTCGGCGAGCGGACGCGCGCTACCTTACGAGCGAGCGGAGAGCGCGGCGGATGAGCTCGCGCGCGAGGGTCACCTTGTAGCCGTTGTCGCGAAGCGGCTCCGCGCCGGCGAGGATCAGGTCGGCCGCGGCGAGACAGGCGTTGTCGTCGAGCGCGCTGCCCTCGAGCTGTTTGTGAGCCGCGGGCACCGTCCACGGGATCGGCGCGATGCCGCCGATGACGAGACGCACGTCATGGGCCTTGCCGCCGCTGATGCGCGCGGCGGCCGCGACCGACACGAGCGCGAAGCTCCACGCCTTGCGGTCCATCGCCTTGAGGAACGTGCCGCGCCGCTCGAGGGCCGATTCCGCGATGCGCACCGACGTGATGAGCTCGCCCCTCCGGATCGCGTGCTCCTTCCGCTGCCGGCCGCCCGGCGTGACGTACAGCGTCCGCAGCGGCACGGTCCGGCGTCCGAGGCTCGAGGCGAGCTCGATCTCGGCGTCGTAGGCGATGAGCGCCGGCGCGAGATCGGACGGCGAGACCATCACGCACTCCGCCGCGCCGAGGATCGCGTGATAGCGGTTCTCGCCCTCGGCGGCGAAGCAGCGCGTGCCGCCCTTCAGCCAGCACGGGACGGCCTCGTCGCGGAAGTACCAGCAGCGGTTGCGCTGCAGCAGGTTCCCACCGACGGTGCCCATGTTCCGCAGCTGCGGTGTCGCGGCGTCGCGCAGCGACTCCGCGATCAGCGGCGCGAGCTTGCGCAGCTGCGGAGATGTTTCGAGGTCGGACAGGGGCGTGAGCGCGCCGATCCGCAGCCCCTTGCCCTTCTCGCGGGTCCAGCCACGCAGACTTTCTATGCCGGTCAGGTCGACGAGGGCGTTCGGCTTCGCGAGGCCGCTGCGGATGAGACCGACGAGATCGGTCCCGCCGGCAAGCGCGGCGGTCCCGTTCTTGAGGAGGCGCAGTGCCTCACCGAGGGCGCGCGGCTTCGCGTACGAGAAGAGGCTCATCGGATCATCGCCAGCGCCTGGAGCACCCGGGCCGGCGTCATCGGCACGTGGCGAAGCCGAATGCCGGTGGCGTTCGCGACCGCGTTCGCGACGGCGGCCGCGGTCGGGATGATCGGCGGCTCGCCCAGCCCTTTCGCGCCGAGGTTGTTCGCCCTGCGGTCGGGTCGGTCGGTGAAGCGCACGACGATCTCCGGGACGTCGAGCACGGTCGGGATCTTGTACCACTCGAGGTTGGCGTTCATCACGCGACCGAGCGAACGATCGACGACGCGTTCCTCGGTGAGCGCGAATCCGAGCGCCTGGATGACGCCGCCCTCGACCTGCGACGCCGCCGTCATGGGATTGACGATGCGGCCGATGTCGTGGACCGCGACGACCTTCTCGACAACGATCTCGCCGGTCAGCGTGTCGACCTCGACCTGCGCGAAATGCGCGCCGAAGGTCTTGATCGACAGGTTCTCGGGATTGGGCCAGCGCGAGCCCTTGCCGATAACGGTGTTGTTCTCGAGCTTCTTGCTGACCTCGGAGATCGGCGTACGCGCGCCCTTGCTCACGATGTGGCCGCGCTCCATTCGCAGCTCCGCCTTCGGGACCTCCAGCACTCCGGCGGCGGCGCCGAGGAACTGCTCGCGCGCGTCGCGCGCCGCGAGCCGTACCGCCGGTCCCACCGACGCGAGGGTGAGGGAGCCGGCGGAGATCGGACCGTACGGACCCTCGGTGTCGCCGATGCGCACGGAGATGCGGTCCAGGTCCACGCCGAGCTCGTCGGAGCAGATCTGCGCGAGCACGGTCCGCGTGCCGGTGCCGATGTCCTGCGTCCCCGCGCGCAGGATCACCGTGCCATCGGCGTTGAAGTGCACCGTCGCGTACGCGGGCGGACCGCCGCCGCCGCCCCAGATCTGCGAGCCCATCCCGATGCCACGCCTGAGATGCGGCGCCGAGCCGCGCGTGCCGCCCACGCGCCGCTTGCTCCAGCCGATCTCGCGCGCGCCGATCGTGTAGCACTCGAGCAGCCGCTTGAGCGAATACGCCTTCGTCGTGCGCGGGTCCTTCTGCGCCGCGGCGTGCCGGCGCCGGAGCGTGAGAGGGTCGACGCCCATGCGCTCGGCGAGCTCATCGATCGCGCCTTCCAGCGCGAACGTGCCTTCGACGTATCCCGGCGCGCGGAACGCCGACAGCGAGCCCGCGTTCGTCATGACGCGATACGACTTCGTCGACAGGTTCGCGAGGTCGTAGAGGGTGTTCGTCGGCCCGGTCGGGTTCGCGACCCAGCGTCCCTGCCCGGCGTTCGACCACGAGATGTGCTCGATCGCGGTGATCCGCCCGTCCTTGCCGGCGAGCTTCACCTTCTGCAGCGTCGCGGAGCGGTTACCCGCCGCGAGGTTCTCCTCGTGCCGCGTGAGCACGCAGCGGACCGGCCGGCCCAGCTGCTTCGCGAAGAGCGCGGCGATGATCGAGTACTTCCCCACGCCGCCCTTCGAGCCGAAGCCGCCGCCCATGTAGTCGCAGATGACGCGGATCCGAGAGAGCGGGAGCAGGAGCGCGGCGCGAAGTCCCTCGCGCACGCCGAAGACGTGCTGGGTCGACTCCCAGACGGTGAGGATCTGGCCGTCCCACTGCGCGACCGCGCCGTGCGACTCGAGGGAGTTGTGCAGCTGCGTGGACGTCCGATACGTTCCCTCGACCACGACGTCGGCGCTCTTGAGCGCCTGCCGCGCGTCGCCGCGCTTCAGCGAACCCGCCTCGAACACGTTGCCGCCGTCTTCGAGCTTCGGCGCGCCGTCGGCGATCGCCTCCTCGAGATCGGTGACGTGCGGCAGCAGCTCGTAATCCACCTGGATGAGTCCGAGCGCGCGAACGGCGCTCCCCACGTCATCGGCCGCGACGGCGGCCACCTCATCGCCGATGAAGCGGACCTCCTCGCGGAAGATCGTCTCCTCGCCGCGGAACGCGGCCTTCGGCGAGTTGAAGCGATGCAGGATCCCTCGCACGCCGGGGAGGGCCTCGGCCTTCTTGGTGTCGATCGCGCGCACACGGGCGCGCGGATAGGGACTGCGCAGCACGCGCACGTGCAGCATGCCCGGCAGCGTGACGTCGTGCGTGTACGTCGCGCGCCCGGTCACGCGCTGCACGCCGTCGATGCGCCGACGCGACTTTCCGACCTCATCGAGCACGGCGCCCGCGGCAAGTGACGGGAGATCGCTTCCCTGGATGATCGACAGCGACTCGTAGATCTCGCCCTCGAACTCGTCGCGGCTCTTGACGACTCTGAGACCAGCCACTACTTGCTCCGCCTGGCCGCCGACATGCCGGCCTTCACGATGTTCACGTACGCGCCGCAGCGGCAGAGGTTGCCGACCACGGCGCGCCGCATCTCGTCCTCGGTGGGCTTGGCCTTCGCGCGCAGCAATGCGACGATCGACATGACCTGTCCGGGCGTGCAGAAGCCGCACTGGTACGCGTCGTGGTCGATGAACGCCTCCTGCACCGGATGCAGCGCGCCGTCGCTCGAGATGCCCTCGATCGTCTCGACCCGCTTGCCCTCGCACGCGACCGCCAGGGTGATGCACGAATACACCGGACGATCGTCGACGAGGACGGTGCACGCGCCGCAGTCGCCGGCATTGCAGACGAGCTTGGTCCCGGTGAGCCCGAGAGAGCCGCGCAGCAGCTCGAGGAGCGAGCGCTGCGGCGCCAGATGCGCCGTCGCTCCCTGGCCATTGACGGTGAGGGATATGTCGACAGGAGCGGGTCCGCGGAAGGGGGGCATCACGACAATCGTGCCACGTAGCGTCGTTTGGTTCCGGCGCCCGTGACCCGGAGACGTCCGTCGCGCACCAGCGCCTCGAGATCGGCGGCCCGTCGCATCAACGCCTCGGATCGCCAGAACGCCAGCGTGCGCTCGCCCTTGCGCGTCCAGACGAAGAGCGAGCGGCGCTGTCGCGCCCTCCGGAGCACGAGGTGCACCGCGGCGCCGGCTCGCCAGCACGCCTCGACCGGCACCTCCTCGCGAAGCACGTACGGCAGCCGGCTCGTGGTCGCGGGATTACGGCCGATCCAGAACGTGGGCACATCGGAAGCCGCCGCGGGCACGGGCCGATCGTACCGAGCATCTCGGTATGCTGTGCGCGCCCATCCGAGCCGCCAACAGGAGGTCGCACGTCATGGCCATCGAGCGCGTCGGGATCGTCGGTTTCGGACAGATGGGCTCCGGGATCGCGCAGGTGTGCGCCATGGCCGGTCTCGACGTGCTGGCGCGCGAGATCGACCAGAAGTTCCTCGACCGGGGTTTCTCGCGCATCGACGGCTCGCTCGCACGCGTCGCGAAGTCGGGCAAGGTGACAGAGGACGACGCGCAGAAGGCCCGCGGCCGCATCCGCGGCACGACCTCGCTGGCGGACTTCAAGGAACGCGACCTCGTCATCGAGGCGGTGATCGAGGTCATGGACGCGAAGAAACAGGTCTTCGAGGAGCTCGACCGCGTCTGCCCGGCGTCGACGATCTTCGCTTCGAACACCTCGAGCCTGACGATCATCGAGATCGCCGCTGCGACGAAGCGTCCCGACCGTTTCGCCGGTCTGCACTTCTTCAATCCGCCCGTGGTCATGCAGCTGGTCGAGGTCGTGAAGGCGATCACGACCAGCGACGCGACGGTCGAGGCGCTGCGCGCCTTCGTGACCCGCCTCGGCCACACACCG
>DATKCP010000176.1:0-8916 GCA_035513115.1 Candidatus Limnocylindria bacterium
CACTTCTTGAACTTCTTTCCGGATCCACACCAGCACGGATCGTTGCGGCCCAACTTCTTCCCGCTCGATGTGGCTGGGCCTTGCTCGTCCCGGTTCGTTCGCATGTCGGTTCGCCCGGTCGTCGTCGTGCCATTCCCCGACGTCGACGTTTGCGGGGCGCTCCCCAGCTGCTGTTCCGTCTGCTCCGCCTGCGCGGCGGTCCGCACCGATACGCGCAGCACGGTTTGCGCGACACCGGACGCGACGCGGGCCTGCATCTGCTCGAAGTACTCGTGCGCCTCGCGCTTGTACGCGACGAGCGGATCCTGCTGGCCGTAGCCGCGCAGGTAGATGCCCTCGCGGAGCTCCTCCATCGCGGTGAGGTGCTCGATCCAGTGCGTGTCGATGGTCCGCAGCATCACCCAGCGCTCCACCGCGCGCATGACCTCGGGATCGCCGAGCTCCGCCTCCTTCGCCTCATACGCGTCGTCCACCAGCTGCTCCACCGTCTCGCGCAGCTGCTCGAAGTTCGCCGGCGAGCCGAACGACGCCGCCGCGATCTGACGACCGAGAAGCGCGCCGAGGGCGAGGGCCAGCTTGTCGAGATCCCAGTCCTCCGGGTCGGGCGCGGCGGCTTCCGCCTCGACCATGACGGCGGCCTCGTCGTGCAGGAAGTCGAGGACGGTCTCGCGCACGTCGCCCTTCTCCAGGATCTTGCGGCGGTCCTTGTAGATCTCGTTGCGCTGGTTGTTGAGCACGTCGTCGAACTCGAGCGCGCGCTTGCGCATGTCGAAGTTTCGCGTCTCGACCTTGATCTGCGCCTGGGTGATCGCGCCGGTCACCATCCGGGACTCGATGGGCTGCTCGTCGTTCATGCCCATGCTTCCGAGGAGGCTGGCGACCCGCTCGGACGCGAAGATGCGAATGAGGTCGTCCTCGAGCGAGTTGAAGAACCGGGTCGACCCCGGATCGCCCTGCCGGCCGGCGCGGCCGCGGAGCTGGTTGTCGATGCGACGCGCCTCGTGCCGCTCCGTTCCGATGACATGGAGACCGCCCAGGCCGACGACGCCGGGGCCAAGGAGGATGTCGACGCCGCGGCCGGCCATGTTGGTCGACAGCGTGACCCCGCCCTGCTGCCCCGCGTCGGCGATGATGAGCGCCTCCCGCTCGTGGTTCTTGGCGTTCAGCACCTCGTGCTTGATGCCATGGCGGCGCAGCTCGTCGGCCAGCCGCTGGCTCTTGTCGACGGAGGTCGTGCCGATGAGCACGGGCTGACCGCGGGCGTTGCGCTCCTTGACGTCCTGGATGACCGCGTTCCACTTCCCCTGCTCGCTGGCGTAGACGAGGTCCGGATCGTCCCTCCGGACCATCGGCCGGTGGGTGGGGATCTGGGTGACTTCGAGCTTGTAGACCTTGAAGAGCTCCTCGGCCTCGGTCGCGGCGGTACCGGTCATGCCGGCGAGCTTCTTGTACATGCGGAAGTAGTTCTGGATCGTGATCGTGGCGAAGGTGCGCGTCTCGCGCTGGATCTTGACGGCTTCCTTCGCCTCGACGGCCTGGTGCAGCCCGTCGCTCCAGCGGCGGCCGGGCATGAGGCGGCCGGTGAACTCGTCGACGATGACGACCTCGCCGTCCTTGACGACGTACTCCTTGTCCCGGTGATACAGGGCCTGCGCCTTCAGCGCGTTCTCCATGAAGTGCACGGAGGTGACGTCGCCCTCGTACATGTTCTTCACGCCCAGTGTCTTCTCGATCTTCGCGATGCCCTCCTCGGTCAGCGATGCCGAGCGGTGCTTCTCTTCGAGGATGTAGTCCGTCTCGGGCCGCAGCTTCTTGGCGATCGAGGCGAAGCGGTAGTACTGCTCGGAGACGTCCTCGGCGGGCGAGCTGATGATCAGCGGCGTCCGAGCCTCGTCGATGAGGATCGAGTCGGCCTCGTCGACGATCGCGAAGTTGAGCTCCCGCTGCACCATGCGCGCGAGGTCGTCGACCATGTTGTCGCGCAGGTAGTCGAAGCCGAACTCGCTGTTCTGGCCGTAGGTGATGTCCGCGAGGTACGCCTCCCGCCGGTGGACGTCGCGCCAGTGGCGGTGGCGCTCGTCCACCGCCTCGAGGACGACGCTCGTGTCGTAGACCGCCGACTTCTCGTGCGCGACGTACGCCACGCTCATGCCGAGGAGGTCGTAGATCGGCGCCATCCAGCCGGCACCGGTCTTCGCGAGGTAGTCGTTCGTCGTAACGAGATGCGCTCCCTTGCCCGCCAGCGCGTTCAGGTAGAGCGCCGCGGACGCGACGAGCGTCTTGCCCTCGCCGGTCTTCATCTCCGCGATGTGGCCCTTGTGGAGCGCCATCGCGCCCATGAGCTGCTCGTCGAAGTGGCGTTGGCCAAGCGTCCGGCGCGCCGCCTCGCGTACGGCGGCGAACGCCTCCGGCAGGATGTCGTCGAGCGTCTCGTCCTTCGCCAGGCGCTCGCGGAACTCCGCCGTTCGCGCGCGGAGGGCGTCGTCGGAGAGCGCCTTCGTCCCGTCCTCGAGCGCGTTGATCTTCCCGACGACCTTCTTCAGTCGTCGGAGCTCGCCCTCGTTGGAGTCGAACAGACGCGCCAGACCGCTCAAGAGTCGACCGCTAGGTGACCGGAAGCGGCATCTGCGATCCGGGTGGATTGAAGAGCGCGCCCACCGACTCGCCCCCGTGGATCCGGCGGATCGCCTCCGCGAAGAGCGGCGCGACGGTGAGGATGCGCACCTTGTCGTTGTTGCGCACCGAGGGCGGCATCGGGCACGTGTCCGTGGTGATGAGCTCCACGATGCCGCTCGCGGTCAGGCGCTCGGCGGCATCGTCGCTGAACACGCCGTGCGTGCACGCGGCCCAGATCTCGTCGACGCCCCGCTCCTGCAGGACCTGGATAGTGTTCAGCATCGTCGTGCCGCGATCGATCTCGTCGTCGATCACGATGGTCCGCTTGCGGTCGATGTCGCCGATCACGCCGACGACCTCGCTGCGGCCGCTGTTGTCGCGGTGTGTCTTCTGCATGAAGACCAGCGGGATGTCGAGCATCTCGGCGATCCGCCGGGCCTGGTTCGCGTAGCCGAGATCGGGCACGACGAGCGCGACCTGATCGGGATCCGGCTCGATGATCGTGCGCAAGTACTCCACGAGGAGATTGCGTGCCGACAGCTCGTCGCCGGGGATGCTGAAGAAGCCCTGGATCTGCATCTGGTGCAGGTCCATGGCGAGGAACCGGTCGGCGCCCGCGGTGGTGATCAGGTCGGCGAGCAGCCTGGCCGTGATCGGCACGCGCGGCTGGTCCTTCTTGTCGCTGCGGCCGTACGCGTAGTACGGCATGACGGCGGTGATCCGCTGCGCCGACGCGCGCTTCACCGCGTCGATCATGATCAGCAGCTCCATGATGGCGTCGCTGACGCCCAGAGGGCCTTTGCTGAGCGACTGGACCAGGAAGACGTCCTGCTCGCGTACGTTGTTGAGGATCTTGGCGAAGATGTTGTCGTTCGCGAACTTGTCGACCTCGGCGGGGCCGATCGGGATCTCGAGCGTGCGGCAGATGTCTCGAGCGAATGCCGGATGAGCGTTGCCGGTGTAGACGGACAGGCCCCCGTACACGGCTCCCCCTCGCTCGCAGAGTCGCAGGAGCGCCCCCTGCAACGAAAGTATACGGACGATACCCTGCCCTCGTGAGCGCCACGACGGGCCACCGCATCCGCTGGACGGCGGTCTGGCTGCTCGTCGCGGCGTGGTTCGCAGCGCTCGCGCTCAACCTCGGGGGCAACCTCGTGCACCTGCTGCTGCTGGGCGCGATCGGCATCCTGATCTACGAGCTCCTGGTCGAGGACGCGCCCGCCTAACGCGCCGCGCGCACCCGTTCGCCCCCGAGGAACCGCTCGTGCGGCAGCGCAGCGGCCCCGATCATCGCCGCGGTCCTGTCCAGCGGAGCGAGCGGCCCGTGCGTGTCGGAGCCGACCGAGAACCGCGCGCCCATCCGGCGCGCGCGCTCGAGGAACCCTTGGTGCGGGACGCCGTACGCCTCGTTGATCTCGATCGCGACGTCGGCGTCCAGGCAGAGCTGGATGAGCTGCTCCTGCCACTCGGCGGGATACACCCGCTCGGGGTCGCCGAGGGCCGCCAGGGGCGACATCGTGCCGTGGCCGAGGATGTCGATCCCATCACGCTCGAAGCTCTCGCGCAGGACCTCGAGCATGCGCTCGCGGATGCGGCGCGCGAGCGCGCTGTCTCCGAAGCGCTCGCGCTCGGAGAACGACGCGAGCTTTCCCTTGAGGAAGGCGCCCGCCTCGTCGAACGGGATGCGCACGCCGTCGACCTGCAGTCCGTGCAGCGCGCCGATCATGTAATGGAGCGACCGGCGTGTCGTCTCTCGCAGCGGCGGCGCGACGCCCAGGTCGTACTCCAGCCCGACGCGCAGTCCCAGGCGCGCGGCATCGTCGAGATAGCGCAGGACGTCGTCGTCATCGCGCATCTTCCCCGGCCAGGGAAAGTGATCCGAGATCCCGTGCGGCCGGACGGACACCGTGGTCGCGCGCTCCGCCAGAGAGACCCACCCGTCGGAACGGTCGCTGTGGATGTGGTGGTCGAACAGCCTGAGGGTCACGGCTCGGGGTGTCCGGACCAGGCCGCCTCGACCAGGGTCCACAGGACGCCCGACACAAGGGTGTGTCCGCCCAGCAGCAGCGGGAAGGGTGCCGCGCGCGCTGCGGCGGTGAAGTCCCGGAGCTCGCCGTCCGCGAGAGCGTCCGCGCGGAACAGATCCGACGCGAAGCGATCCTGCGCGGACGGCTGCCAGCCCAGATGCGCGAACAGCACGCGCGTGTCGAAGAGCATTCCGTCGCCGAGCTCGCCCAGGCGAGCGAAGAAGGACCGCGGGCCGATCTCGCCGTAGAGGAAGCCGAGCGCCGTGCGCGCGTCACCGGAGATGTCTCGCCCGGCGGACTGCATGCCGCGCTCCTCCGCCAGCATGCGCACCCGACAGGCGGTCTGCGACTCGAGATAAGACCACACCGGCGCGCCGACACGCCCGGCGACGATGAGCTCGCGGTCCGGGGTCGTCACGATGCGCATGAGCGCGTCGATGCGACCAGCGAGCTCGCCGTCCCAGGTGTCGAGCGTCCGCAGCTCGGGGGGGCAGTCCGGATGCCGCTTCAGCACCGCGGCATCGGCCGGGGTGTCGACATCGAGAAGCGTCGCCGCGGAGCGATCCAGCTGGCGCGACGAAAGACCGCCCTGCTGGTGCAGCCGGCGCGGCAGCGGATTGTCCGTCGCCGGAAGATCGATGACGGTGAGCGCGGACGCGGGCGTGAACGCGACGAGGTCCGCCGAGTAGTAGTTGTTCGAGAGGACCAGCGCCTCGCCGGCGTCGATCTCCTCGCGGAGGCGCGCGAGCTCGGCGGTGCTCATGAGCGCGCCCGCGCCGGCCCCGATCGTGGCCATGCGCTCGAGCCCGCGCGCCTGGGACAGCGCGAGGAGCTCCGCGCCGAAGTGAAAGGGAGCGGAGCGTGGCGGGACGACGTCCGCTCCGCGGCGTGCGAATGCGGCGCGGGCCTCGGCGTCGGCGGTCACGGCGAGCAGCGGGGCGAAGCCCGCGTCACCGGCTCGCGCGAGGACCACGGCGCCGATCGCGATCTTGATGGAGTCGAGCCGCCGCTCGATCTCGGTTGCACCGCCGCGGCCGAAGAAGACGATGAACGCCGTCGTCACCGACGCGACGGTAACACCGACTCCACTCGCAGCAGGAAGAGCAGTGCGAGAACGCTCAGCCCGGCAGCGACGATCACGCGCTCGCCGCCGTCGGGCACGCTGCGCAGGACGAAGAGCCACTGCGGATCCGTGCTCCAGTCGAGCAGGCGGGAGGGATCGACGTTGATGTTCGTCGGATGGAGGTCCCAGGTGTTCTGGTCATAGACGAACGCCGCGGCCTGGAAGATCACGAGCGACCACGCGGCGCAGATCCAGAACGCCGTCCGCACGACGGCGCGCGCCAGCAGGCCGTGCCCGATCCCCCACGCGAGAAGCACGAACAGCACCGGCGCGAGGTCATCGAGAAAACGCGGACCGAACACCCGCCCGCCCCACCATTCGGCGTACGTCGCGTACAGGATCGCCGTCGCGGCCCACGCGTAGGCCAGCGACAGCAGCCGCTGTTCGATGAGATCCCGCTCGGGCTTGAGCGCGACCACGGCGGCGATGGCGAAGAGCATGTACGGCTCGTACACGAAAAGCCCACGGCTTGGCGAGAGCAGGAGCCCGTACAGGCCGACGAGCGGTGAGGTGTCGAACGGTTTCGTGCCGTAACCCTGCTCGAACGGGTTGCCGAACGCGACCACGTTGTACGCGAGCAGCGGTGTCACGCCGATGGCCGCACCGACGAACGCGTAGATCGTTGCCCGCACGCGCCCGGCCGGTGCGAACGGGACGACCAGCGCCGTCGTCTGGCGGACGACCGCCCCCAGGCCGAGCGCGAGGCCCGCCCCGACCTCGCGCCAGGCCGCGACCGGGCGCGAGATGAGCACGAGCCAGAGCGCGAGCGCGACGGCGAGATGGACGCCGGCGTGCTGCCAGAGCGCCTGCGACGCGACGGTGCGAACGCTGGTGCCGAGGAAGTAGAGCAACACGAGCGCGAGCGCCCAGCGCGCGTTGGTGAAGCGGCGCATGACCGACCAGAGCAGCAGCGCCGCCACCACCTCGATCGCGGCGGCGGCGACGTGACCGACGCGTACGAGAAGCCCGAGATTCAGCGGCTCCGTGCCCGCGAGCACGAACGGCAGGAAGAACGGGAACGCCAGGAACGCGACGCCCGGCGGAAAGATCGAGCACACGCGGTCGTACGGGCCGGGCGCCGGCGGACCGCCCGGACTGCGCGCCGTCTGCGGCGGCTCGGTCGCGGTGGACTCGCCGCAGGCCCGGAAGAAGTACGCCTCCGAGTCGAGCTTGTTGGCCAGCGTGCCCTCCGTCCCCGACGTGCCCGCCAGCGGATCGCGCTCCGCGGGCCGGAAGACGAACTCGTCGTAGTCGAGGTCGCCCTCCCGAACGACGGTCCACGCGAACAGCGCGTTCGGCAGGACATCGGGTGACCAGATGTCGTTCAGGTTGGCGAAGGCCAGGACGAACAGCAGCAGGCCGCGCATCTGCCAGCGCGCGAGCCCGACCCTCTCCGTCATGCGTCCAGCGCGACGACGTAAGAGCGCACCACGAGCGCGCCGGCGGCGCGCAGCGCGCCACGTGCCGACCGAAGTGTCGCGCCGGTCGTCGCGACATCGTCGACCAGCGCGACGCGCGCACCGCGCAGCGACCCGGCCTCCGCGACGTACGCGCCGCGAAGGTTCTCGGCGCGCGCGGCACGGTCGAGCGTGATCTGCGGCACCGCGGCGCGGATCCGGCGGAGCGGGATCCGGAGCGGCAGGGCGGTGCGCTCCGCGACGACGGCCGCGAGCAGGCACGCCTGGTCGTAGCCGCGGGAACGCGCCCGCTCCGCGTGGAGCACCGCCGGCACGACGACATCCAGCGCGATGCCCATCGCGAGATCGCTCGCGACGCGCTCCGCCACCAGCGCGCCGAGCTCGTTCGCGAGCGCGCGCTCGTCGCCGTACTTGAAGCGGTGGATGGCTTCGCGGAGCGCGCCTCCGTACGTGCCGGCGGCGCTGAGGGTGCCGTGGCGCACGGGCTCGCAGAGATCACGGCATGCCAGGCACAGCCAGCTGCCCGCGGCGCCGCAGCCGGCGCACCGCGGCGCGAGGAGCATGTCGAGGGCGGCGTCCGCGGCCGCTTTGGAGATCACGCGGGCTCGAAGACGAGTTCGTCGCCCGCTTGCGTGCGGGTGGCGGAAGCGGTGCCCGCGGGCAGCTCGATGACCTCCGCCGCTCCGCGGGCGATGACCGCCGGGCGCCATGGCGCAAGCCGCTCCGCGACGCGCACGACGCGACCGGCGCGGTCGACGAAGACGGCGTCGATGGCGAAGCGCATGAACCACATCGTGATGGAAGACGTCCTCGTTATGCGCAGCCCCTCGCCGGGGCCGAGGCTCGAGCGTGGGATCAGGCCCAGGCCGCGCGACAGGAAGGAGTCCGCGACGCGGCAGTCCGAGGCAAGGACGGTGCCTCTGGTGCTGTTCCGGACGCGAAGGCGCGAGGCTCGGACCTAGAAGGACCCGCAGGACGACAGCGCGGAGAGGGCGGCTGGCGCCAGGATCACGATGAACAGCGAGGGGAAGATGCAGCCGACGGTCGGGAGCATGATCAGGATCGGGGCGCGGGCGGCCTTTTCCTCCGCGCGCTGGCGACGGTCCTGACGGAGCTGCTCGGACTGGATGCGCAGCACCTTGGACATCGAGACGCCGAGCTGGTCGGCCTGGATGATCGCTGAGATGAAGTTCTGCAGCTCCTTCACCTCGACGCGCTCGTTGATCCCGCGCAGGGCCTCCTGACGCGACTTGCCGACGCGCTGCTCGCCGGAGGCGCGCTTGAACTCCTCGGTCAGCGGGCCCTTCATCTTCTCGGTGACCTTGACCAGGGCGGCGTCGAAGCCCAGTCCGGCCTCCACCGAGATCGTGAGCAGGTCGAGCGCGTCCGGGAGCTGCTCGATGATGGCGTTCGCCCGCCCGCCGGCCTTGCTGGACAGGTAGAAGTCGGGCGCCAAGAATCCGAGGATGATCCCGACGACGAGTGCGATGAGCGTCTGCAGCGCGTCGCCGGTGATGGCGTTGACGAGACCGGAGACGAGCACGCCGCCGACGATCGAGGCGAAGCCCTTCACGCCGAGGAAGAACTCGGTGCTGGTCGTCTCCATGCCCGCGCGCTTCAATCGGAGCGAGAGGCTGCGGACCGTGTTCGCCGGGTAGAAACGGCCGACCAGACCCGAGAACCCGGCGATGATCGGCTGGAGCATTCGTTCCGTGAGCGGGCGCTGCAGCTC
>DATKCP010000177.1:0-2218 GCA_035513115.1 Candidatus Limnocylindria bacterium
CTCGCGGCCGCCCTTCATGTCCTCTTTGTGCGCCTTCGCGCGCATGACGATCCGGCCACGGCCGTTCGCGTACGCGCGGCGGATGCCGTCGACGCGCTCCACCTTTCCGGTCTCGACGTTCCTGTCCTCCTCGAAGCGGTAGATGATCCCGCCACCGGGGAAGTCCGGGCCGAGGACCGTCTCGCAGAGGTCGTCGTTGGTGAGCTCGGGGTCCTCGATGAGGCGCTTCTCCGCGGCGACGACCTCGCGCAGGTTGTGCGGCGGAATGTTCGTCGCCATGCCGACCGCGATGCCGGCCGAGCCGTTCAGCAAGAGATTCGGCAGGCGCGCCGGCAGCACTGTCGGCTGCTGGTGGCGGTTGTCGTAATTGGGCATGAAGTCGACGGTGTTCTTATCGATGTCAGCCAGGATCTCCGCGCTGATCCCGGCCAGGCGCGCCTCCGTGTAGCGCGAGGCGCCGGGCGGGTCGTCGTCGATCGAGTTGTGGACGAAGATGCCGGCGGCGATCGCGAAGTTCTGCGTGATGTCGACGGTGAGGTCGTAGACGTCGGCGCGGCCCGCCGGCTCCACCTTCGCGACCTTCTGCGCCAGGCTCGCCGGGATCGGGAACGCGCCCGTGCGGTGCAGGCGCTCGGGGATCGACGAGCGCGCGAAGGGCATGAGCTGGTCCTTCGGCTTGAGGTCGCGCGCCTCGCGATACGTCCCGTCGCGGAGCATGAAACGGTGGTCCGGAGTGCAAACGATCTCCGCCCCGGACTCGAGCGTGACCTTCACGACAGGGTCGCTGCGGCGGACCAGGCGCGGCGCGCGCATCGGCTTGATGCGAACGTTGCGGTGCGCGTCGACGGTGAAGATGTCGACGCGCGCGCCGCGGTGAGCCATGTCCACCAGCTCGGCCAATGTCTTCTGCTCGCCGTTGTAGAGCTCGACCTTGGTGTCGCCGGCGAAGCAGCCGAAGTTCCCCTGTCCTTGGATGAGCGGATAGCGCGCCGCGAAGTCCTGCGCGAGACGCACCAGCGCGTCGTAGATCGGCGCGTCGCCGTGCGGGTGGTACTTCCCCATGACCTCGCCGACGATCGCCGCGCATTTGCGGAACGGCCGGTCGCTCCGCAGCCCCATCTCGTGCATCCCGTAGAGGATCCGTCGCTGCACCGGCTTGAGCCCGTCGCGGACGTCTGGGAGCGCGCGCGCGACGATGACGCTCATCGAGTAGTCGAGGTACGCCTTGCGCATCTCGTCCTCGAGGTCTGCGCCGATCACGCGGTCGTCCCCGGGCTGCTGCATCACGTCCGGAGGTGCTCCCTTTTCCCGTTCTGTTCGACGTGCTCGCGCTCGACCGCGTCGCGCAGGCGCGTGAATGCCTCATCCGTGCCCGCGTAGCGGCGCTCGAGCTCGCGCCGACGCTCGGCCGGCATGACCAGGAAGGTGGCGTCGGCCTCGGCGAGGACCGCGCCGTCGCTCGCTCGCGAGACCGTTCCGCGGGTCTCGATCGCGCGGCTGCGCTGCCGCGTGACTTCACCAACGACGCGCAGCTCCTCGCCGACGCGCACGGGTTGGCGGAACGCGACGCTCAGACGGGCGGTCACCCCCCAGATGCCCTGATGGAAGATCGCCCACCCCATCGTCTCGTCGAGCAGCGCCGTGACGATGCCGCCGTGCACCGTGCCGTCATAGCCCTCGTGCCGCCGCTGAGGCGTGAAGAGGGTCTCGGCGCGGTCGCGTGACACGTCGAAGTCGAGGTGCAGCCCGGCCTCGTTGAGCCGGCCGCACGCGAAGCACCAGTGCTCGAAGTCGATGCCGAGCTCCGACAGCCGCGCCACTAAATGTCGAGCTCCGCTTTGGACGCGTTGGCCATGATCCACTTCTTGCGCCCTTCGACCTCGGTGCCCATGAGCTCGTCGAAAGCGAAGTCGGCCTGCTCGGCGTCCTCGAGCGTGACGCGCTTGAGCGTGCGCGTGAGCGGGTTCAGCGTTGTGTCCCAGAGCTGCTCGGCGTTCATCTCCGCGAGGCCCTTGTAACGCGAGATCGCAGGCTCGCGTCCACCCTTGCCGTCGTCGCTGCCCTCGTCTGTCGACGTCGACGATTCCTCGCCATCGGCAGCGCCCGGTCCGTTCGTCGCGGGCTGCGCGGCACGGCGTCGACCCTTGGTCGGCTTCTCCTCTTCGGCCTCACCCTTCTCGGCGCGCTTGTCGCGCCTGGCCTTCGCGAGCGCCTTGAG
>DATKCP010000178.1:0-3006 GCA_035513115.1 Candidatus Limnocylindria bacterium
GCGGTCGATGAGCGCTTCGGCCGCGAGGATCGCAGATGTCGGGAACGCTCCCCAGCCGCGCTCTGCAAGCGTCGCGTACTGGGCCTGGACCGCCTGGGCGCAGGCCTCGGCATCGAGCGCGAAGATCGAACGGCCGATCGCCAGGGCCGCATGGCCGGAAGCCGCGGACCCGGGGTCCTCCGGCAGGGCGGCCTCGATGCGATCGAGCCACCGGGGATCGCCGAGGGATGCCGCCGCGAGCACCGCGGGCAGCGCGGGCCCGGACGCGAGGAACCGCGCCACGCCAGGATCGCGCTGGGCGCGCTCGGAGAGGATGCCGAGCCAGTCCGTCACGCCGTCTCTCGACCCCGCGTGCAGATGGAGCATGGCCATCATCGCCGCGGCCAGAGCGAATGTCTGCGCCTCCTGGCTCTTCGACTCCTCGCGCGCCAGCGGCTCGCGGATCGCCAGCGCGCGCTCGGGGCTCTCGCGTCCGAGCGCGATACTAGCCAGCGTGCTGATCGCGCCGCGACGCCAGAACGAGCCATCCGGCACGGACTCGGCAAGGACCTTCGCCAGGTCCCACTCGCCCTTTCGCCAGTGGGCGAAGGCTTGGCCGGCACGCAGGGCCGGCGCTTCTCCGAGGCCGTGACGCTCCATGTAGGTCTTGGCCTCCTCGAAGAGCGCGTCCTGCTCGGCACCGGGGCGGCCACCGCTGCTGACTAGGAGATTGTTGTAGCCACGCGCCGCCGTCTCGGCCAGGCCCTCACGAATGGCGAAGTCGACCGCCTCACGGATGAGGCTGGTCCCCGCCGCCCAGTCCCGCGGCGCCAGCGTCGTGCCCTTCGTGATCTGGGCCTGCGCGATCGTCCACGTGTCGGCGAAGCGACGGCCGATCGCGATCGCGCGGTCTGACAGCTCCAGCGACTCCTCGTCGGCGCGCGCCAGCATCCGCAGGGTCGCCAGGTTCGCCGTCGCCCGCCCGAGCTCGGGCGTCTCGTCCTGCCCCGCCAGCACCTCGATCGCGGTCCGCGCGACGACTGCGGCGCGGTCGGGATCTCCTTGCTGCCACATGTTCCGGCTCGCCAGCCGCAGCATCCGCGACTCCCCGCGGGTGTCCCCGCGTTCGCGATAAAGACCGGCTGCCTCTTCGGCCGCCTTCCGCGAGAGGGCGTAGTCGAAGAGGTGGTAGGCCTCCGCGAGCCGCTCCATCAGGCCCGGAAGGGCCTCAGCGCTGACGCCGATGTCGATCGCCTGCTCGTAGTGGGTCACCGCCTCGCGCGGGGCGTAGGCGCGCCACGCGCGCTCGGCCGCGGCGACCAGGTGCGGGATCGCGGCGGCGCCCTCGCCCGCGGCGATGAGGTGGTGCGCGACGAGGGCCGGCTCCGCCTGCGCGTCGCGCGCGAGCGCGTCGGCGACACCGCGGTGCAGGCGCTTGCGCTCGCGAACGAGCAGGTCGTCGTACACGACCTCCTTGGTGAGCGCGTGGCGGAACCCGTAATCGTCATCGTCGCCGCCCAACTCGACCGTCAGCTGCTGCTCGATGAGCTCGCGCAGGTGCGCTTCGAGCTCGGCCTCCGGCACGCCACGGGCCGCGCGCAGAAGCTCGAACGGCACGCGGAGCCCGAATACGGATGCGGCGGACAGGGTCACCTGCGCGTCCGCGCTGAGGCGGTCGATGCGCTCCCGCACCGCCTCACGGACCGAGCCCGGTATGCGCAGCTGGTCGATCGGCTTGTCGCGGACCCAGCCGGTGTCGGGCTTGAAGTACAGGTCTCCCGACTCGACCAGGGACTTGAGCAGCTCCTCGGTGAAGAACGGGTTGCCCTCCGAGCGCGCGTAGATCGCGTCGCGGAACTCGTCGGTGATCTTGATATTCGGGTCCTTCTGCCGGAAGGTCGCGTCGATCAGCGCGCGGACCTGCTCCTTGTCCAGCCGCCCGAGCGAGATCTCCGCGACGACGCGCTCGCGCTGCATGGCGCCGAGCGCGCGCAGGAATGGATGGCGGCGGTGCATCTCGTCGCTGCGGTAGGTCCCGAGGAGCACGACGCGCGCGTCGCGAAGCTCGCGCGCGAGGTAGTGGAAGAGGCCGAGGCTGGCCTCATCGGCCCAGTGCAGATCCTCGACGACGACGAGGACGGGGGCTTCCCGGGCGAACGTCGCGAAGAGCCCGAGGAAAGCTACCGAGAGGCGATGTTGCTCGACAGCGGACGCACCCTCGGCGCGCTGCGCCTTGCCGAGCTCGGGGAACAGCTGCGCGAGGTCGGGCGCGGCCTGCGTCAGTACGCGTCCGAGCCGATCGCGGGCGATGCCGCGAAAGCCCGAGCGCACGGCCGAGACGAACGGGGCGTACGGGAGGCCCTTGTCGGACTCGAGCGTCGCCCCGTAGAGGACGCGAAAGCCGGCGCGACCGGCGGCGGCGATCGAGTCGCGCACGAACGCGCTCTTTCCGACGCCCGCTTCGCCCGCCAGCACGACGGCCTGACCGCGACCCTCGGCAGCCAGCGACAGGATCTCGCCGAACCGTGTGTGCTCGGCCTCGCGGCCGACCACGATCGGGCAGACGATCTGACCCGGCGCCGGCGAGATGGGGGCGCTGACCGTCGCGGCTAGGAGCGCGAGCGGCACCGCCGGCGCTTTCTCCGCGGGCGCGGCGACCCCGTCGCGCCACTCGACGCTCCACGCGCGGACCCGCTCACCAACGCCCTTGAGGCGCAGGGGACCGCGGTCATCCATCTCGTGCCGCACCTGCGTGCGCACGAGGCCGCGAAGGGTGTCGCTGGCGACGATCTCGCCGGCCCTCGCCTTCGAAGCGAGACGCGCGGCTACGTTCACCGCACTGCCGACGAACTGGTCGTCATAAGGCACCGTCTCGCCCGCGTGGATACCGATGCCGACTCGGATCGGCGCACCCGTCCCGTGGCTGGCGTGCTCGTGCGCAGCTCGCTGGATCGCGACCGCGCACTCGAGCGCGGCGCTCGGCGACTCGAAGACGACGTAGAAGGAGTCGCCCTCGGTCTTCACCTC
>DATKCP010000179.1:0-18213 GCA_035513115.1 Candidatus Limnocylindria bacterium
GCGACGTGAGCCGCTGAGCCGCGAGCGCGTTCTCCGCGCGGCCATGGATCTGGCCGACCGTGATGGTCTCGATGCGCTATCGATGCGCAACCTCGCCGCTGAACTGGGCGTCGAGGCGATGTCGATCTACTACTACTTCAAGAGCAAAGACGAGCTCCTCGCGGGGATGAAGGACCTCGTGATGATGGAGGTCGAGCTCCCAGAGGGCCGGCCGAGCGAGTGGAAAGCCTCACTCCGCGGAACGGCGATGTCCTACTACAACGCTCTGCGCCGCCACAAGTGGGTCCACGGCGTCCGTTTGTCGCCCGGGAACATCCAGAAGGTCGCGACCGAGGGCACGTCGCCTGGAACCATCCGCTACATGGAGTCGGTGCTCCGCAGGCTCCGCCGGGCGGGGTTCTCGCCGCGTATGACGCACCACGCGTACCACATCCTCGAGAGCCACATCGCCGGATCGTCCATGTGGGTAGCCGGCATCGAGGCAGTGCTCCCGAAGGGGAAAGAGCTGGCCGAGCTCGCACGGATGGTCGCGGCGCGCGTTCCGATCGCCGAGTACCCGTACTTCCACGAGCACCTCGAGCAGCACGGCGAAAGGATGACCAAGGGGGACAAAAGCCCCTTCGAGATCGGGCTCGACCTCATCCTCGACGGACTGGATCGCCAGCGGGACGAGAAGCCGAAGCGAAGCGGCTCACGATGACGCTGGATCGCCTCGTAACGCGTTCCGCGCGCGCGGTCGGCAGTTGACCGCGCCGGACGGTCGAGGGGTCGAGGGCAGGACGATGAAGGCGCTCCTTCAGGAAGGACGTGGTTCGGCCGACGTGCTTCACCTGCGCGATGTGCCGATCCCGCAGCTCACCGACCGCACCGTACTCGTCCGGATGCGGGCCGCGTCGGTCACCGCACTGGACTGGCACCTGACGCGCGGCAACCTGGCGTTCTCCATCATCGCCAGGCTGCGGAGGGTCAAGATCCAGCCGGTCCGAGGCATTGATCTCGCGGGCACGGTCGTCGCAGTGGGATCAAGCGTCACTCGCTTCAAGCCGGGTGATGACGTATTCGGGGCCGCTCCTGCGTCCTTCGCCGAGTACGTCCGCGCCCGCGAAGACAGGTTGCTGCTCAAGCCCGCAGATCTCCCGTTCGAGCAGGCCGCAACGCTCAACAACTCAGGGCTTGCGGCGCTACAGGCCGTGCGCGCCGCACAGTTCAGACCTGGAGATCGGGTGCTGATCCACGGCGCCGGCGGGGGCATCGGCACGTTCACCGTCCAGATCGCCAAAGCCTTCGGCGCAGAGGTGACCGCGGTCACCGGACCGCAGAACGTCGAGCTCATTCGCTCGATCGGCGCGTCTCAGGTGATGGACCGCACCAAAGAAGACTTCGTGCAGCGTGCCGAGCGCTACGACGTGGTGATCGACATCGCGGCCACGCGCCCGGTCTCCGTAATGCGACGGGTACTCAAGCCGGGCGGACTCTTCGTGCAGGTCGGCGCTTCTAAGTCGGGCGGGTTCATCGGGATACTCGCGCGCGCCTGGGTCGTGAAAGCGCGCTCGCGGCTACGGCAGCATGTGACGGCGGTCAGCGCGAGGTTCGACCTCGAAGACCTCAAGGTCCTGCTCGACCTGATCGGAGCGGGGAAACTCAGGCCCGTGGTCGAGAAGACCTATCCGCTCGCCGAGGCGCGGGAGGCGGTGCGCTACGTCGGCACTGGTCAAGCTCGAGCCAAGGTCGTGATCACAAGTGGTAGCGCCGTGGCGGTCGAGCCGGCTTGATCATCGAAGAGAAACCTAGCGGGAGGCCTGTCTGCCAACGGAAACCTGGCAGACGTGGGTGGCTACGGAGAGCCGCTACAGCGACGATATTCAGACATCGTCCCTGTGGAGATGGGGGAGGGTCGAACTCCCCGTCCAAGGCCGTTGAAGTGAGCGCATCTACGAGCGTAGTCGGCGTTTTTTTGTCTCGGGAAGCCCAGCGCGCACCGACGCGCTCTTGGCTCCCCCAGGCCGGAAATCTTGAGTCCGCCTACCGGCCGATCGGCGGACCGCACCTTCGCTTCTTTCGCCCTTCCCGGCCCGCGAAGGGGAGACCGGGAGGACGCTCACTGACTAGGCAGCGAGTGCGTAAGAAGTGTTGCCAGTTATCTGGCTGCCGTTCGGATTAACGAGGAGGAACAGCATTCCTCGGCTCGCGACGCTCACGTCGCCTGCCCTGTCGAAACCACGCATCCCCGTGGCCTTCTTCAGGCACCATCAATTCTACTCTTGCCACATCACCGTCTGGTCCTCGCCCTCCTGCTCGTCGCCGCGTGCTCGGGCCCCCCGTCCGGCGCCACGACCGCCACGCCCGCGTCCACACTGGCACGCGTGACGCCAAGTCCCACCGTGGCCCCGACGCCAACGGCAACGGCGGCGATCCGCTACGTCGCGATCGGGGCGTCCGACGCGGTCGGCGTCGGCGCTGCCGACCCCGCGACCGGATCGTGGCCGGCGCGCGTCGCGAGCCTGCTGCCGCCGGGGAGCGCGTTCGTCAACCTGGGGGTGTCGGGCTCGATCGCGCTCCAGGCGCGCACCGCGCAGCTGCCGGGTGCCATCGCGCAGCGGCCCACCGTCGTGTCGCTCTGGCTCGCCGTGAACGACATGAACGCGACCATCGAGCCCGCCTCGTTCGCGAACGATCTGGGGGCGATCGTGGACGCGCTGGTCGCGGGCACCCAGGCGAAGATCTTCATCGGCAACGTCCCCGATCTCAGACCGGTGCCGGCCTACGCCGACGCCGACAAGGACGCGCTCTTCCGGCTCATTGGCGCGTACAACGCCGCCATCGCGGCCATCGCGGCGAAGCATCCCGGACGCGTCTTCGCTGTCGACCTCTTCACTGGCAGCGCACCGCTCGTCAGCACCATCACGGTGTCCGGCGACGGCTTCCATCCCTCAGATGCCGGCTACCAGCTGATCGCCGACCGCTTCGCCGACGCGATGCGCGCGAACGGCGTCCCGCTCCGCTAGGCCTCGGCGGGAGCGAGCTCCACCCTCGCCGGCGCGGGCGCGCGCACGAGCTGGGCGAGCACGAGCGCGCCCGTCGTCATGAGCAGCGTTCCCAGCACGAGCACCACCCGCGGCTGGACCACACCGAGCAGGGCCGCGGCCATGAACGGCGCGGCCGTGCCGCGCACGCCGAGCAGGAACGCGCTCGCGGCCGCGTACTCGGCGATCCGCCCGCGCGGCGCCAGGTGGACGATGTTCGTGAACGCCGTCAGCTCTGTGCTCGCCACGGTCACGCCGATGATCACGGCAACGGGCAGCAGCGCCCAGGTGGCCGGCGCCACGATGTACCCGATGGGCACCAGCAGAGTGAGCAGCGTCGCGATGAGCGTCTGCCGCAGGGTCGAACCGCGGTCGATCAGCCGGCCGAAGACGGGATACGCGACGATCAGGGTCGCCGACTGGATGATCGCGAGCGTTCCGACGAAGGAGCTCGAGGCGTCGAAGTGGTCGACGAGCATGATCGGATAGACCGCGAAATTCATGAGGTTGCCCGTCCCGAAGATCGTGAACGCGAGCAGCAGCTTGCGGTAGCGTCTGTCGGCCCAGACCTCGCGCGCGATGACCTGGGCCGGCCGGCGCGCGGGCGGTGTCGCGGGTCCGTCGTAGCGGATCGCGAAGAATGCCACGGCGCAGGGCAGCCCGACCAGCGCCGCGGCCGCGAAGACCCACTGCGGCGGCACCGCGTCGATGAAGCTCCCGGCGACCGCGGCGGCGAAGATCCCCGCCACGGACGCGCCAACGCGGACGTTCCCCATCGCGAACGCGCGCTCGCGGTCGGGGTAGATGCCCTGCATGAGGGCCGTATAGGCGGCGATGTTCGAAACGGCGATCACCCAGAACACCGCGGTGGTGATGGCGAGCGCGAACGGCGTGGCGGCCGCGACGATGCACACCAGGAACACCACGCGCGACAGGGTCGCCGTGCCCGCGACGACGCGCACGACGGGCAGGTGCGCGAGCAGATACGCGAAGATCGGCGACAGAAGCATCCCGATGAAGGGGCTGGCGACGATGATCGCGACGTCCGTCGTGGACCCGCCCATCCGGCGGACGATCACCGGCATGAACGCCACGAGGACCGACACGAACGCGCCGGCACCGAGGGCGCTGAAGAGGTCGATCCGGAAGTTGCGCCGGACGCGGGCCGGCTGCCAGTTGGGGTCGTTCACGGCAGGGAAGCTAACGGCCGCGGACACGCTCCGTCACCGGAGCGGTGCGCTAGGGGCCGCGTTCGGCACGCGGTCGAAAGCCGCCGCCGGGACGCGGTCCGTAACCGCGGCGCGGCCCGTAGCCGCCTCCGCCGGTGCCGCCGCCCGGCCGTGGCCGGAAGCCGCCGCCGCCGGGACCGCTCTCGCGAAACGGTCCGCGGGCGCCGGGGGCGGTCGAACTGATCACGACGCGGCGGTTCGGCTCCATGCCCACCGACTCGGTCTTCAGTCCCTGCTGGCCCTGCACCGACAGGTGCACGATCCGCCGCTCGTAGGCGAGCATCGGCTCGAGGGTCACGGCCTGGCCACTCGCGCGCACGCGCGAAGCGACGCGTTGCGCGATCTCGCGAAGCTGGTCCTCACGCCGGCGCCGGTAGCCCTCGATGTCCACCGGTACGTGAACGGACCGGCCGACGCGCCTCGAGGTGATCGCGCTCACGATCTGCTGGAGGGCGACCAGGTTCTCGCCGCCGCGCCCGATGAGCGCGCCGAGATCGGCCCCCACGACGTCGATGCCCCCCAGCCCCGGCCGGTCGTCGAGCGTTACCTCGGCGTCGACGCCCATCGCCCCCAGCAGCTCCCGCAACACGCTCGCGCCGAGCGCGAGCTCCTCGGCGAAGGCGGGCGACGCCTCGTCGCCCTCTTCTTCGCGCGCCGCCCGGACCGCGTCGGGACGGCGCGGGACCTCGGCCTCGTCGATGACCGGGTCCGGCTCCGCCGAGCGCTCGTCCTCCTGGAACGAGAGGAGCACGCGCGAATCCTCGCCGCCCATCCCGAGGACGTTCGCGGGCTTCCCCTTCTCGAGGATCTCGATGTCGACCTCGGTGCGTTTGCGGCCGAGCGCCCGCAGACCGCGCTCGATCGCCTCCTCAACGGTGCGGCCGGTGAACTCCTCGCCGCGCAGTGGGCTCATCTCTTACCCCTCCTCCGTCCGCGACGGCGCCCGCCACTCGGTGTGCTGGGCGCCGCGGTCGCTTCCTCAGCGGACGACTCCTCGCTGTCCTTCTGCCGCATGTCCTCCCGTGCCTCGACCATGGCTGCCTGCTCGCGACGATGCAGCTCGCGATCCCCGGGTGTCGGGATCCCCCGCAGGAACGGCAGGTATCTCGGGAGCTGTCCCCACCCGCTCACGAAATACTGCTGGACGATCTGGAACACCGTCGTCGCGATCCAGTAGAGCGTCAGGCCGGCGGGGAACTGCGCGCCGATCACCACGGTGATGACGGGGAAGGTGTACGCCATCGACTGGGTCATGCGCGCCGCGGGATCGTCGCTCTGCACCGGTTTCGCGGGCAGGGCCATGACCGACGCGATCAGCTGCACGAGTCCGGCGATCACCGGCAGGATGAACACGGGGTCGGGATGCTGCAGGCCCCTGGAGATCCACGGCAGCCAGTGCGCGGTCGTGTCGAGCGCGCCATCCGGCGGGATCGGGTTGGCGATGAACGGATACCGGAAGGTCTCCACCATGCCGTACGACAGCCCGGGACACAGGTTGTCCGGCGGCGGACCGAGACCGCAACCCAGCTGCAGCAGGGCGTTGTAGAGCGCGATGAGAAGCGGCATCTGCAGCAGGAGCGGGAGGCATCCGGCGAGGGGATTCACGCCGCGCTCGCTGTAGAGCTTCATCTGCTCCTGGCTGAAGCGCTGGCGATCCTTGCCGTACTTCTTCTTCAGCTCGGCCATCGCCGGCGCGACCTCCTGCATCGCGCGCTGCGAGCGGATCTGCGTCACGTACAGCGGGTACAGCGCCAGCCGGATGACGACGGTCACGATGATCACGGCCAGGCCGAAGTCGCGCACGAACGAGTACGCGAGGATCGTCAGATTCATCACCGGATGGACGAGGAGCGCGTTCCAGAGCGTCACGATGTCCATCAGTGCTCCGGCACCGGGTCATACCCGCCGCGACTGAATGGATGGCACGAGAGGAGGCGCCGCGTGGCGAGCCAGCCGCCCCGAAGCACGCCGTGCCGCTCGATCGCCTCTAGCGCATACTCCGAGCAGGTCGGCGTGTAACGGCACGCCGGCGGCAGAAGCGGGCTCACGCGCGCTTTGTAAAAGCGCAGCATGGACACCGCGAGCGTTCTCATCGGTGGGGCTGGCGCGTGGTGCCGAGCGCGGTGGCGGCGGCGGCGCGTAGTGCCGAGAAATCGGCTGAGATCGCCTCGCGTCGCACGGTCACGACGACGTCCTGCGCCGCCGTCGCTTCGGCGTCAGCGCACGCCTGACGAAAGGCCTCGCGTACGCGCCGTCTCGCGCGATTGCGGATCGTGGCGATGCCGACCGTACGCGGCGCGGACACCGCGATGCGCATCACGTCCAGGTCGTTCGGGCGCAGTCGCGCGATGAAAGCCGCGTCGCGCACGCCGCGCCCGGTCTTCCGCACCGACGCGATATCGGTGGATCGCCGCAAACGCGCGGCGTTCATGCTGAGGTCGTTCAGGCGACGGTCAGGCGCTTCCGTCCACGCGCGCGACGTGCCTGCAACACCTTGCGACCGCCCGTCGTCTTCATGCGCGCGCGAAAACCGTGCACTCGCGCGCGGCGACGCGTCTTCGGCTGATACGTGCGCTTCACGAACTGTCCCTTCTCCCCCGAAAAAAATGCATGAATGAAATGAGTGGATGTGTCGCTGAGTGTGCGAGAAGTCTAGCAGTGCGACTGTGCTACTGTTCCGTGGCTTCCAGCGGGCGGATCCTTTCTTGTCTTCGCGTTCGGTGTGGTGGCATCTCGCGTGATCGTGTTGTTGGGGAGCGTCGTGTGTTCGAGCGCAGAGAAGGGGAGCCGTTGAACCTCAAGCAGCTCTGGCACGCGGCCCTCGGCGAGCTGCAGCTCGGACTCACCAAGGCCAACTACGACACGTGGTTCAAGGACACCGCGATCGTCTCCGAAGAGGACGATGTCTACTGCGTCGGCGTCCCCAACGCCTTCGCTCGCGAGTGGCTGGAGAACAAGTACCGCCAGCAGGTGCGCGATGCTCTGAGGCACCTGGTGGGCCGCACCGTCGACGTGCGTTTCGTGACGCTTATGGCCGCGTCGGTGCGTTCCGATCGGCCGGTGGCGGCCTCCGGCGGCGCCGGCGGCGGTTCTTCGGTGCCGGCGGCGGCCCCAGCGACGCAGGAGCGCCGGGAGGGCTCCGCGGCGGCCCTGCTCAACGCGCGCTATACGTTCTCGACGTTCGTCGTGGGATCGAACAACCGCCTGGCGCACGCGGCGGCCCTGTCCGTGGCGGAGCGCCCCGGCCACAGCTACAACCCGCTCTTCATCTACGGCGGCTCGGGGCTCGGGAAGACGCACCTCATGCACGCGATCGGGCACGCCGTGATCTCACGCCACCCCAAGAAGCGAGTCGCCTACGCGACGAGTGAGAAGTTCACGAACGAGTTCATCAACTCGATCCGTGGCCAGAAGAGCGAGGAGTTCCGCGAGCGGTATCGCCGCATCGACGTGCTCCTCATCGACGACATCCAGTTCCTCACCGGCAAGGAGGGCACCCAGGAGGAGTTCTTCCACACTTTCAACGCCATCCACGAGGAGGGGAAGCAGATCGTCCTCTCGAGCGACCGGCCGCCGAAGGCCATCGAGCGGCTCGAGGACCGGCTTCGTTCCCGGTTCGAGTGGGGGCTCATCGCGGATATCTCGACGCCGGACCTCGAGACGCGCATCGCCATCCTCCGCGCGAAGGCCGAAGCGCAGTCGGTGGCCGTTCCCCCGCCGGTGATCGACTTCCTCGCGCAGCGGATCGTCTCGAACATCCGCGAGCTCGAGGGAGCGCTCACGCGGATCGTCGCCTATGCGACGCTGAGCGCGGTCCCGGTCACGACACAGCTCGCCCAGGAGATGCTCCAGAACATCCTCTACAACCCGCGCCAGAAGACCCTCTCCCCCGATCGGATCGTCGAGACCGTGGCGCGCTATTACGGCGTGCCGTCCGAGCAGCTGCGGGGCAAGGCGCGGGACAAGCAGGTCGTCCTCCCGCGCCAGATCGCGATGTACCTGATGCGCGAGGAGACGGAGGCGCCCCTGATGCGCATCGGTGAGGCCCTGGGCGGGCGTGACCACTCCACCGTTCTGCACGGCTGCGAGAAGATCGAGCGCGAGATGGCGGAGAACGACGACTTCCGCAGGGACGTCGGCGCCCTCCGCGAGATGCTGTACACCGACTAGCTGAAATCCGCGGGAATTCCTAAGGTTTCCGCGCGGTGTCCGGGTGTGGATAAGCGCCCGCAATGTGTGGATAAGCGCACCCATTTGTGGACATGTGGTCCAAGACCATGTCTGGTAAGTAGACGGTGGTCCACCTGGAAGACATTTCGTACTGGAGCCTGATGACCACTCCCCAGGCGGTCCTACCTCGGTCCACAGCACGCCGTGGCACACACGCAGGCCGATTCAGCCACGCCGAGTTCGCTGTGCCGCGACAACAGCATCTCGGAACGCTCATAGTCCACACCACTACTACTGGTAGCAGCGTCTTTATAGATCCTTTGAGGAACCGTACGGGAGGGACCTCGTGAAGGTCACTTGTCTACAAGAGAACCTCGCGCGCGGACTCCAGATAGCCGGACGAGCCGTCGCGACGCGGGGCAGCCTGCCGATCCTTGGCAACGTCCTCCTCCGCACGGAGGGTGGGCGTTTGAAGCTGACCGCGACGAATCTCGAAGTCGGGATCAATTGCTGGGTGCCGGCGAAGGTCGACGACGAGGGCGCGATCACAGTGCCGGCGAAGCTCTTCACCGACTTCGTGAATTCGCTGCCCGCCGGGCCCACGGAACTGTCGCTCAATGTCCGGACGAAGACCGTCCACCTGCGCCGCGATCCATACGAAGCGAATTTCAAGGGTATGGATGCGGAGGAGTTCCCGATCATCCCGGTCGCTCCGGACAAGCCGACGACCCGCATCAGCAAGTCGACGCTCCGCCGGATGATCGGCGAGGTCGCGTTCGTTGCGACGACCGACGACAGCCGGCCCGTCCTGACCGGCGTGCTGACCACGCTCGACGGCGACAAGATCACTATGGCCGCGGCCGACCCCTATCGTCTGTCGGTGCGGAACGCGAAGCTCATGGACACGGTCGAGGCGAAGCTCGAGGTCATCATCCCGGCTCGGAGCCTGCAGGAGGTGCAGCGCATCATCGACGACAGCGATGATCCGGTGGACATCTTCGTCACTCCGAACGGCAGCCAGGTGATATTCCATACGCCCGAGGCGGATCTCGTCTCCCGCGTGATCGAGGGTCAGTTCCCGAACTACCGTCAGGTCATCCCACAGGGAAAGCCGGCGACCAAGATCGTTGCGCAGCGAGAAGAGCTTCTCCAGGCCACACGACTCGCGTCCTTGTTCGCGCGCGACTCGGCGAACATGCTCCGCTTCCAGGTGAATCCCTCCGACCACCCGCCACTCGTGATCAGCGCGAACGCGGCCGAGGTCGGCGACAACACCGCGAAGGTGGACGCGACGGTCGAGGGGCAGGCCACGACCATCGCCTTCAACTCACGCTTCATCTCCGACGCGCTCGGCAGCCTCACCTCGCCGGAGGTCGTGCTCGAGCTGGGAGGGCCACTCGCGCCGGGTGTCGTGAAGATCGTCGGTGACGACAGCTACCTTCATGTGGTGATGCCACTCCGCATCCCGGCCTAGGCGGTGCGCGTCTCCACGCTGGCGCTCGAGGACTTTCGCAGCTACGCGCAGGTCGAGCTGCCGCTCGCGCGCGGCGCGGTCGCGTTCATCGGACCGAACGGCGCGGGCAAGACCAACCTTCTCGAGGCGATCCATCTGATCGCGCGCGGCGACTCACCTCGAGCGCGCGACGACACCGAGATGGTCCGCTGGGGCGCGTCGACCGCGCGCGTTCGCACCGAGGTCGACCGCGCCGAGGACCACCGTCGGATCGAGACACTGCTGTTCGCGCCCCCCGAGGGCGAGCGCCGGCGACCGCGGCGCTACCTGCTCGACGGCGCCGGGAAGCGCGCGGAAGATGCGGCGGGCGAGCTCGTGGTCGTCGCTTTCTTTCCCGAGGACGTCGATCTCCTTGGCGCGGCACCGAGCGCACGGCGGCGCTTCCTGGACGCCATGCTCGGGCAGATAGACCGCGCTCATCGGCGTGAGATGCGCGAGCTCCAGCGCGTGCTCGAGCAGCGGAATGCGCTCCTTCGCGCCGCGCGCGATGATCTCGATCTTCCCGAGGAAGAGATGGCGTTCTGGGACCGCGAGCTCATTCGTCTGTCCGCGGCGGTCTCGCTCCGGCGGTCCCGGCTCGTGGACGAGCTGTCGGCGCCGTTCGTCAGCGCGACCGAGCTCTTCACCGGCGCCGAAGGGCTGGCGCTCGCCTACGCGGGGCAGGTCGAGGGTGCGACTGTGGAGGAACGCATGAGCGCATACGAGCGCGTGCTGCGCGAGAAGCGCGAGCGAGAGCGCTGGCAGGGCGCGTCTCTCGTGGGCCCGCAGCGCGACGATCTCATCGCGACATCGGCTGGGCGCACGCTCCCGGAGTTCGCGTCGCGCGGAGAGCATCGCAGCGCGGTGCTCTCGCTCAAGATCGCGGAGGCTGCGTGGCTCGCGTCGCGCGTCGGCGAGCAGCCGGTGTTCCTCCTCGACGATGTCCTATCGGAGCTCGATCCCGCGCGTCGCGAGGCGCTGGCCCACGCCATCCCGGCGGACGCCCAGGTGCTGCTCACGGCGGCGATCACGACGGCCCTGCCGGACGTCCTCCGCGAGCGGGCCACGCTGGTGCCGGTGCGGCGCGGCGAGGTCGGATGAGACCCATCGCGCGCGCGATCCAGAGCGCGCTGCGGACGCTCGGGATCGAGCAGGACGTCGCGCGTGCGGATGCGGTGCGCGCCTGGCCCGCGGCCGCGACGACCGTGCTCGGCCAGGACGCGGTGAGCACGCGCGCGGTGCGCACCGATGGCGACACATTGGTCGTCCTGGTGCCGACCGCGCACTGGGCGGGCGAGATCCGTCTCCGCGAGCGCGAGCTGCTACGAGCCCTCGCCGACCGCGCGCCCGCCAGCCGCATCGCCCGCCTGCGGTGCGTGCCCTCGCCGTGAGCCTTCGGGTCTGGGACACTCGCGGGCGATGCCGCAGCTGAGTTTCGTCACGACGGTCGGCAGCACGGCGGACGTGCGAGCAAGCCGGGCCGACGTGATCCTCATCAGCGAGCCCGAGACGGGCGCGATGCTTCGCACGAAGGGGCGGTTATATCTCCTGTTCGAGGCCTCGCCTCCGGGACCGGCCGAGAAGATCGCGCGCGAGGTCGCCGAGCTGGCCCGTCAGGAGTACTACTACGACCTCTCCGCCGGCATCGAGGTCTCTCTGCGGCGGGCGCTGCGGCAGGCGAATCGGCGCGCGGCGCAGCGGCTCCGCGAGAGCCGCGGTGGGGTCACCCTGCAGTGCGCCTGCGCGGTCATCGTGAACAACGAGCTCTACACCTCGCGGGTCGGCGGCGCGCAGGTCTTCCTGGTGCGCCGGGCTCGGCTATTCCTCCCCGGTGATGAGCCGGGCGAGCTCGCCGACTTCGTCCATCGGACCACCACTCGTGAGGCCGCGTCGCTGGGCGTGGACACGGATGTGCTGCCCAAGGTGTGGCGTCAGTCGATCGAGGCGGGCGATACGGTCATCCTCGCGAGCGCGGCGCTCGTGGATGGGCTCGGCGCGGAGGCGCTGAAGAGCGCGGCGGTGACGCTCCATCCCAGGTCGGCCGCCGCGCACATCCACAATCGCGCGGTCGCGGACAGCGTGGCCGGTAGCGACGCGGTCATCTTCATCGAGGTCGCACAGTCGACGGGCGCGGCCGTCCGTCTCGCGCCGGAGCCACCGCCCATCTTGCGATCGGAAGAGGTCAGAGTGGCCGACACGATCCGGTCGCGCCTCGGCGCCGTGACCGGGATCCGGCGGGGCATCGCGCGACTCCTTCGTGGCGCGGCCACGCCGGTCACGTCCGCCGCGACGAAGGGCGTCGCCGTCGGGCTCGAGCTCATGCCACGGCGCGGAGCGGCGCTCCCCGGGCGTCCGGACACGGCGCGCTCGCGCTCGAGGCGGCAGCGCCGCGTGATGACCACGCTGGCCGTGCTGCTCCTGGTCGCCGCCACCGGCGTCGGAGCGCTCGCCTATCGCGACTACGAGTCGACGCGAGCCGGCCGTGACTACCAGCTCGCGATCGTGAATGCGGAAGAGTTCATCGCGTCGGCACACCGTCTGGCCGATCGCACGCAACCGGACTACAACAGCGCTCGCGAGCGGCTGGCGAGCGCGACAGAGAGGCTCGATGAGGCCAGCCTCTCCACACTTGCCGATACCGAGCACATCGCCGCGCTGCGAGCCAACATCGTGGCGCTCGCCGATCGCATGGACGGCGTGATCCTCGATCTCGCACGGTTCGGAACGGGGACGAAGCTCGCCGAGGTCGCCGGCAACGTGAACGGTCTGTACGTCACCGACCCCGGAGCGGGTCGGCTCTGGCGCGTGTTCGGCGATCCGATCCAGCAGGGTCCGGTGCTCGAGCGCGGCGTCAAGGGCGTTGGCTCGCCCGTGCAGATCGCGCTCCAGGACCTCGTGGTGTACTCGCTCGACGACGCCGGAAGGCTGTGGCGCGCCGAAGGGGATCAGGTCGTCGACGCCACGCCGGCCGACCGCGAGAAGTGGAAGGCGCCCGCGGCGATCGCGGTCTTCGCCAGCAACCTGTACGCCCTCGACAGCGAGACGGGCCAGCTGTGGAAGCACGAGTCGAACGACGGCGCCCGGTTCGGCCCGGCGATCGCGTATCTGGCCGCCCCGCTCGCGCCGAACGCGGCGCGCGCGCTCGCCATCGACGGAGACGTGTGGATCGCGACCTCCACCGGCGAGATCCAGCGCTACCGGCGCAACCCGCTCGTTACGACGGCCGCGCGGATCGAGTTCGTTCCCCGCTGGGAGGGAACGGCGCCTCGCGCGAACGCGGTCCAGGCCATCGCCACCCAGCGCTCGATCTACGTGCTCGACTCCGGTGGAAAGCTGGTGGTCCAGCTCACGCGCGACGGTCGCGAGCTCGCTCGCTTCGCGCTGCCGCCGGACCTGCCGCCAGCCGCGAGCTTCTACGTGTCCGAGTCGCTGCAGGTCGCCTACACACTTCACGGGACGAAGATCGTCGCGACGAGCACCGCGCGTTGATCCCGCTACGGGATGCGAATCCCGTACGCAGCATGCCGATCGTCAACCGCCTCCTCCTGGCGGTGAACCTCGCGGCCTGGATCTACGTCGTGTATCTGACGCGGCAGCCCGGCGCGCTCGACGCGTTCTTCGACCGCTACTCGTTCGACTGGCTGGAGTTCACCCGACGCATCGCGTCGGGCGATCTCGGGTCCGAGACCTTCGTGCCGATCGTCTCGCACATGTTCCTGCACGGTGGCTGGCTGCACCTGCTTGGCAACACGCTCTATCTCTGGATCTTCGGCGACAACGTCGAGGATCGCTTCGGCAGCGCGCAGTACCTCATCTTCTACGTGCTGTGCGGGATCGTCGCGGCCATCGGGCAGGGACTCATCGCCCCCGCGCCGATGGTCGGCGCGTCCGGCGCGATCGCGGGCGTGCTCGCCGCCTACCTGCTCATGTTCCCGGCGGCGCGCGTGTCGACCCTGGTGTTCCTCGGACTGTTCATCACGATCGTCGAGCTGCCCGCGGTCATCGTCATCGGGCTGTTCATCATGCTGCAGATCCTGGAGGGCGTCGCGGAGCTGCGCGTCGGCGGCCACGCGGCCGCCCAGAACATCGCGTACTTCGCGCACATCTTCGGTTTCGCCGCGGGTCTTCTCCTCCTGGTGTTCTTCCGCCGCCGCGAGGCGGCACGCCACGGCCGCTTCGGGTGACGAGGTCAGAGGCGGGCGCGGTCGGAATGGGTTTAGCCTAGGACGATGCTCGTCCCATGCACCGTCGAGTCGGTGCGGGTGCATGTCCTCACGGGTCAGCACGTCGTCCTGCTCCAGGCGAAAGAGAGCAACCGGCTACTGCCGATCTGGATCGGACCGGACCAGGCGCACAGCATCGCGACGCGGATCGCCGGCATCGCGAGCGAGCGGCCCCTCACCCACGACCTGATGATGGACGTGATCACCAAGCTCGGCGTCGAGGTCACCCGCATCGTCGTGAAGGATCTCGTCGCCGACGACAACGGCGGCGGCGTCTTTCACGGCAGCCTGTTCCTGCAGCTGGGCGAACGCGAGGTGGAGATCGACTGCCGGCCCTCCGACGCGATCGCGCTGGCCGTGCGCTGCGACGCGCGCATCCTCGTGTCGGATACGGTGCTCGACCGTTCGGCGATCTCCGCGGAGAACGAGGACGACGAGAACATCTCGGTGTTCAAAGAGTTCATCCAGTCGCTTCCCGACGACCCGCCGGGGCAGAGCTCGAGCTAGAGCGGGAGACCCCAGAGCCGCAGCCGCAGCCGCAGCAGGTCGCGTATCGCCCGGAGGATCACCTTCGGCTGCTGCCCCTTCGCCCTTCCCGCCGTGCGCGGGTAATGCGGCACGCCGACCTCGCGGGTCCGGATGCCGGCGCGCCGCAGCGCGATCAGCAGCTCGGCCGAGAAGAAGGCACCGTTCGACCGGACGCGCGCCAGCGGAACGCGCTCGAACACCTCGCGCCGGAAGAGCTTGAACGCGCAATCGACGTCGCGGAAGGCGGCCCGGAACAGCACGCGGATGACCAGGTTGTAGACCCACGCCACGAAGCGGGTGCGCGCCGGATCCTGCCGCTCGAGGCGGTACCCCATCACCGCGTCGACGCCGTCGATCGCGGCTACGAGCCGTCCGATGTCGGCGATCCTGAACTGCCGGTCGCCGTCGGTGAAGAACACGAACTCCTTCGTGGCCGAGACGAGACCGGAGCGCACCGCCCCGCCGTAGCCCCGCCGCGTGCCGTGATGGACGACCCGCACGCGTGCATCCGCCTTCGCGAGGTCGTCGGCGATCCCTCCCGTGCGGTCGGTGCTTCCGTCGTCGACGACGATGACCTCGATGTCGTCCGCGAAGCGCGGGAGCACGGTCAGCGCGTCGCGCACGACGGCCTCCACGTGATCTTCCTCGTTGAGCGCCGGGAAGAAGAACGAAAGGCTCCCGAGTCGTGCGGACAACGCAGCGCAAGGTTAGCGTGTTGCCTCGGGATGACCTGGAGCGACCGCACGATCGCGATCGCGCTCGCCGCCGCGGGTGCCGTGGCATACCTCGTCGCCGGGCTGGGCCTCCTCACCGTCTACGACTACTACGGCCGGCTCGCCGAGGGCATCGCGCAGGGGCAGTGGTGGGTCACCGAGGCCCCGCCCTGGCTCAACGAGCTCGTGCCGTGCGGGACGGAGCGCTGGTGCGTCGTCTATCCACCCCTCCCGGCAATCCTCGCGGCGCCGCTCGCGCTCTTTCTCTCGGCCGACCTGTCGCAGGTCCTGGTGTCCCGGGTCGCTGGCGGTTCATCCGCGGGGATCCTGTACCTGGCGCTCCGGGCCTTTGGAGCGCCGCGTCTGGTCGCGATCGCGGGAGCGCTCCTGTCGACGTTCGGAACGACGCTGTTCTTCTCGAGCGTCGATGGCCGCGCGTGGTACGCGGCGCATGCCGTCGCGATGCCGTTCCTGTCCGCGGCCTTCCTCTTCGCGGCGCGCGGCGAGCGCGCGTGGCTCGTGGGCGCATGCATCGGTCTCGCGGCGCTGGCCCGGCTGCCCGTCGCGGCGGCCGCGCCCGCGCTCGCGCTGCTGTTCGCATACCGCGCCGGTACCCCGTACCCGCGGGCGCTGGCGGGCGTCGTGCTTGGCGGCATTCCGTTCGCGCTCGCCTACGTCGGCTACGACCTGCTGCGCTGGGGCTCGGTCTTCGATTCGGGATACGTCCAGCTCACGCAGGGCGACGTCTTCTTCACGCGCGGGCTGTTCTCGCCGTTCTACCTGCCGCGTCACTTCTACGCGATCTTCCTGGAGGCCCCCGATCTGGTCGACGGAACGCCGTTCTTCCTGCGACCGCGTGGCATCGGCATGAGCCTCTTCCTCACGACGCCGGCGTTCCTCTGGCTGTTCGCGGGACTTCGGGGTCTGCGTCGCGATGCCAGCATGGTCGCGGTCGCGGCCGCCGCGCTGCTCGCGCTCGTCCCCGACGTCCTCCATGGGACCGTCGGCTTCCAGCAGTTCGGCTACCGGTTCTCGCTCGACGCGCAGCCGTTCCTGATCGCGCTCGCGCTCGCGGGCGACGCGCGCGGCCGTGGCACCTGGCGCTCCCGGCCGTCATGGCTCTTCATCGGGGTCGTCGTCCTGTCGGTCGCGATCAACGTCTACGGGATGGTCGCGATCACGCGGTTCGATTACTGGCAATGACCAGCCACCGGTTCATCGCAGGGGGAGAACCCCCTGCAACCCCTCGATCCATCGCAGGGGGAGAACCCCCTGCAACCCCCCTGCGAGCCGATCGACGTGCGCACCTCGCGATAGCCGGCCTCATCGTTGCCGGTCTCGCGCTGCGCCTGCTCGTACTGCGGTCTCCGGGATTCCCCAGCGACGTCGGCACCTTCCAGGCGTGGGCCGAGCAGATGGTCCGTGTTGGGCCGGGTGCCTTCTACGCGCCCGATTACTTCAGCGACTACCCGCCCGGCTATCTCTACGTCCTGTGGCTCTTTGGCGCGCTCTTCGACGGTGAGCTGCTTCGTCTGGCGGTGAAGGCCGCGAGCATCCCGGCCGATGTCGCCATCGCCATCGGGGCCGCGATGCTCGCGTGGCGCCTGGCCGGACGGGGCAGCGCGACGCTCGCCGCGGGGCTCTGGTCGCTGCACCCCGGGGCGATCTTCGCCGGGCCCTTCTGGGGACAGATCGACGCCGTCGGCTCGCTCCCGCTCTTCGCGGCGCTGGTCGCGGCGGGTCGCGGCAACTGGGCCACGGCCGGGACGCTCGCCGCCCTCGCGGCGATGGTGAAGCCACAGTTCGGCATCGGCGTCGTCGTGATCGGCGCCGCCGTGCTGATCGAGCTGGTCCGCACGGGGCGCGCGCAGCCGCTGCTGCGCGTCGGCGTCGCGGGCATCGCGACGGCGCTCGCTTTGGGAGCGCCGTTCAGGGCGGGCCCCGCGGAGCTCTTCGACCTCGTGAAGAGAGCATCCGAGACCTATCCGTTCACCTCGCTGTACGCGTTCAATGTCTGGTCGATCATCGGCGGCTTCTGGAAGCCGGATGACGGCTACCTCGTCTACGGCGCGCTGCTGCTCGCCACCGGCCTGCTCCTCTCGTGCGTGCCGCTGTGGCGCCGGCGCGACGTGTCCGCGTTCCTCGCCGCGGGCGCGATCGCCGCCTGCGCCTTCTACCTCCTCCCGACGCGGGCGCACGAGCGGTATCTCTTCCCGGCGTTCGTGCTGCTGCTCCCGCTCGCCGCGGCGAGGGCCCGACTGCTGTGGCCGTATGTCGTGCTCTCGCTCAGCTTCGCGCTCTCGCTCTACTTCGCGTTCACGCGCTACGAGCAGAACGATCTGCGGTCGCCGGATTGGCTCGAGGCCACACTGTTCTCGCCGAACGGCCAGGTCCTCATCGCGCTCGTCATGCTCGGCACCGCCGCGCTGCTCGCGTGGCGGCTCGTCCGCGGCGAGGCGCGCCTCCGGCCATCGCGCGTCGTCGCCCGTCCAGGGGCGGTGACACCCGAGCCGCGCGAGCGCTGGCGCCTGCCCGCGGCGCTCGCCCTCGGACGCGCGCCGACGCGCCGCGACCTCACGGTCGCGCTCCTCATCGCGCTCGCGGTCCTGCTCACGCGCGGCTACCGGCTCGACCACCCGCGCGAGATGTACTTCGACGAGGTCTACCACGCGCGCACGGCGTTCGAGCTGCTCGCGCAGCGAGATCCGTACGAATGGACGCATCCGCATCTCGCGAAGGAGATCATGGCGCTCGGCATCGTCGCCTTCGGGGACGACCGCGTCGTGGGTCGCGAGCCGCTTCCGGCTCCCAGCGTCGTCGCGTTCGCGGTCGGCG